>CAZKXO010000259.1:0-5576 GCA_964556525.1 uncultured Saprospiraceae bacterium | reverse complement strand
TATTAATAAGGATAATGCCAGTAAATGTTCTGAAGTAGGGAAGGCTTTGTGTAATCTCATCGCAGGCCAGAGTATGCGTGCCAGTGTAAGGAATCTTAAAGATTAATGGTAAGTACCGCTATTTTTCGCTCCTTTCGAAAATAACTTTTGCATACATAGAAAAATAGCCTCTGAATTTATTATTGCTCGTCATGACCAGTAAGAGTATTAAATAATTAATTAGTCATCCTACTTGAGTACGATTTTTTTTGAGACAGCAAGCAGCATAGCTTGTGCAGCTGGCTGAGTCGGATCTGAAATAACATGTTTGCGGTACTTATTAAGTTTCATAAAACTAAAAGTCTGAAAGATTTCAACTTCGAAATGGGTAGGCCCACTTTCTATAAATTGTTTGGGGACAGTTTTGAGAAGATTGATCCTTTGAGGATGACTCATGTACACTTATTGCAGATCATGTGACTGAAGATATGACAAGCTATGTTCTAACCACTATTTTCTTTCTAAAAAGTTTGTAGATGGTCCTAAAGGTAACCAAGTAGTGAAAGATTATATTACTAAGTTACAGTTGTAGACTGACGCCGCCTTATATTATATGTAGTAGTATCAAAGTAACTAGTGCTGGCAAGGCTTGTATATAAAAAATCTTTTTGTCCACACTGTAAGCACCGTAGATGCCTGCAATAATTATACAGGCTAAGAAAAAGATTGCAGTATAGATTTGGCAGTGAGGTTCCCATATGAATATGGCGAAAACTAAGCCTGCGGCCAGAAAGCCATTGTATAATCCTTGGTTGGCAGCCATTGCTTTGGTCTGTGTAAACAGGTCTTTTGGTAAGTTACGGAATATCTTAGGACCCTTCGTCGTCCAGGCAAACATTTCGAACCACATAAAGTAGAAATGAAGCAAAGAGATTAATCCGAGTAGTATTTTTATGGCGACATGCATGACGAATGGCTTTTCAAAACTTAATTATGGCGACAAGATACTTAAGATTTTTGTTCGTTCAACTTCCTTTGATCAGCGTAGTCTGAATAAGAGCATATTTGAAGTGCCTTGTACGTCGTCCATCTTTTGAAAATTCTTATTTGGCAATTATACAAGTCAGTCTAGATTATCAATGTGTTCTTACCTTACATCCGTATAAACTATACTATGCAACAACTTGATGGCCTTTACATAAAAAAACTCTTTGATCCTTACTTCGAGGCACCATTAGCTGTATGGCAAGAATTCTCAATACAGATGGTCCGTCGATCTTTTAAAAAGAACGAGATTATAAAAGAAGCAGATGATACTGAAAAATATATAGACATCATAATCAAAGGCTCTGTTGGTGTTTTCCTCTGGACAGACAATAATGCCAAATGTGTAGACCTGTTTTATGAAGAGTATTTCAGTTGCGACTACATGTCCTACCTCGAAAACAAGCCCAGCGAACTATTTACACAAGCACTTGAAGAAACAGAAGTCTTTTCTATATCCAGACAGAATATAGAAGCCCTCTATGACGGCAATGTAATAGGACTGAGAATAATCCGTGCCGCCACTGGTTCCCTCTTTGTACATAAACAGCGACAGCAAATAGCCTTACTTACTCAGACAGCTGAGGAACGATACAAGACCATGATGGAAGAAACACCAGAGATTCTGCATCGTACAGCCTCCAAGCATATTGCTTCCTACCTCGGTGTCACGCCAGAAAGTCTGAGCAGGATTAGGAATAAGTATAGTTAGGACCTTATTGTTTCAGTACATTCTAGAACAAAAATAATCTCATATACTTCTGATATTCAATTACTTATGACTCTTTAAGTGTACCCCTTTACACCTTCCAGGCCTTCGTTCGTAGTACTCTGACGATCAGCATCACGATGAGTCGCCTACGTCGTAATCTCTTCACAACACAAAAAGTCCGCTGTTTTTTAATAAATCCCATTTCAGCAAAGCACTTCAACCCTGTTTCTTCCCAAAACTTACCATACATCAAGTTTTTTGCCTCACATCCACTCTTTCTTTGTTCTAGATTAAAGAAGTAATCAGTTTCTATATAATCTACTATTGATTAAAAAAAATGCTACTGAGGTAGTTATTGATTAATTAAAATTTTTAAAAATGAGACAGAAAACATCAAGTGCATTTGTAAGTGCATCATGGGCAGCAATGGGAACAGGACTGCTAGGTTATCTTATTGGTCTCTGGAGATCTGAAATGGTACTTAATGAAAAAGGGTATTATTTCACCATTTTAATGTTTGGTTTATTTGGCGTCGTCTCTTTACAGAAAAGTGTAAGGGATAAGCTGGAGGGAATCAAGGTAACAGACATCTATTACAACATCTGCTGGTTTGGCACCATGATGTCCATCGTCCTGCTGGTCGTAGGCTTATGGAATGCAGATCTGCTACCGAGCGAAAAGGGTTATTATGCCTTTGCGTTTATCCTTGCCATGTTTGGCGCTGTTACTGTACAGAAAAACACAAGAGACAATCTGGCGATAGATCAGCCATTTGAGTCTTAGAAATGACAAAGCATATAGGGCGGCTGTCTTGGCACGGAAATACTAGGACAGCCGCATTTTTATTGGGAAAGTTCCATTTTAGCCCTAGTTCACCATTCAACAAATTTGTCCGCGGCACTTGAAGTATTAGGCTGCTTTCTCGTAACTTTATCCTCGCTTATCAAATAAAGAGTTTGGAAACTCTTTTCCCACTGACCGTACATTTTACTAAAAGCTTATAAAAAGTAATGAAGAGACTTATTTATGTAGCCATATTGGCCTTAATCAGCGTTTCTAGCCTTCTAGCACAACAGTGTGCGAATGGCCAACTTGTAATCGAAAAAATAGGCCTGATCGAGAATGATCACAGACATAACACGGCCTTTACCTATGGTATGATTTCCTATCAGGCCCATGAAGACAACTATTACTACGAGACTGCTGGAGATCCTACTTTTTATTTAGGCTATGGAAAGAGCCTCTGGGTTGCGGGTAAAGATGCAGAAGGAAATATCAGGGTCTCAGCCAATACCTATCCGACTATTAACAACCATGACTTTATCGCAGGACCCATAGATAGAACTACAGGTGAAGCACTAGATACCATTTGCGACCTATATAATCGTGTCTGGGTAATTAAGCAATTGGATATATTTCAGCTCCAAGCACAATTTCAGGAAACTGGTGAGATATCTATGGAAGATATTCCACAAGATATACTTCAGTGGCCAGCACTTGGTAATCCGCACTTAGGAGACTTGGCACCTGATCACGAGATGGCACCATTCTCTGATGTAAATGGAGATGGCATCTATGACCCAGTTGCAGGAGATTTCCCAATAGTGTTGGAAGAAAATCCTGGCTTTATACCGCATCAGTTTAGCTTCGTCGTATACAATGATGTCTCGAGACATACAGGTACTTTTTCTGAAAGCATGGGCTTCGAATTTCATCAGACCAATTATGTTGTCAACTGTCTGACGGAGTCTGAAGCAGAACAATCGGTCTTTACACGTATCAAGTATCAGTATCTTGGAGATGAACCACTCGCAGATTTCAAGTTATCCCTATTTGAGGATAATGATTTAGCCTGTAATGTGAATGATTATGAAGGCTGTGACTTGGATCTTAATTGTACTTACTTCTATAATCAGAATGGAGAGAGCTTTCTAGACCAATGTCACGATCCAGATGTTCCAGATAATAATGGTGCCGTAAGATCTACAGTTTTCTTTTCTCACGAGATGCAATCATTCAAACATTGGTTTTTGCTAGGTGTGGGTGATACCTTGATACCTGGTATAGATCCTACAGGCGCAGCTGAGTACTATAACTACATGTCAGGATTATGGAGATTTGGAGAGCCTGTTACTGCTTTTGGTAATGGTTATGAAACGAGTTCCACAGATACAACCTTGTTCGCTTTTCATGATAGACCGAACGATCCTAATGGCTGGTCTATGCAGACGGCACAGTTGGATGATGACTTTTTGTTTTCGCCACTGGATGTAAGAGCACTGACTACTTTAGTAGACGAAAGTACCTTGATACCAGGTGCCACTGGAACTATAGATTTTGCTGACCACTTCTTGTATGATAAGGTCAATAAACGTCTAACAGTATTTGACAACATATGGCCAGAAAAGATCAATGCCCTCAAGGCAGATTTTGAAGCCTTTAAAGATGGCACCTTCGATTGTGGTGGAAATATAGAGATCTGTCTGGATGACTGTGTATGGCCAGGAGACGTAGATCAAGATGCAGGCGTAACAGCCAAAGACTTTCTTACTGCTGGTGTCATATCTGCTATCTCAGATGCACCTGGTGTGCCACGACAAATCATAGCCACAGATTGGTTCGCCTTTAATTCATTGGACTGGGACTATGGTCTTCCTGATATTAATGCTAAGCATGCCGATGTCAATGGAAATGGAGAAATAAATATCTTAGACTTTGACGGAATAGCTAGCAACTTTGGTGAAAACAGATCAGAGTTTGTTCCTGAAAACCGTCCGGTAACAAGGATAGATTCTTTTGGAATTTATGCCGTTATGGAAGAAGAAGTGGTGGACCTACCTACGGCAACGCTTTTTGAAAAGATTGTCGCTACTGATTTAATATTAGGTGATGAACTTACAAGAATAGAACAACCACTACATGGTATTTCTTTCGATATGCAGTTTGATACCAATCTGGTCAGACCATTCATCAAAATCGATGAAATATTCAGTCGCGTCTTCGATTTTAATTTTGCAGGTATGCTTAATCAGTCAAGAAATGCCGACAACCTACTGGAAGGAGACAATAGAATAAGTTATGCTTTTACAAATATAGGTGGCAGAGAAGTACAGTTAGGTGGTAGACTTGCAAATCAGAATCTCAGAGTAAGAGATGATGCTGTGACAGCCAATCCTGATGGTACTGATACCCTAGTTCTAAAGTTTTTCAATATCTGTGCAACCGATGCGGCTGGTAATCTTTATGATGTAGGATTCATCACTGATAGTCTCGTAATCACTAATCTCAGTGTAGATTCCACACTGATCTCTAGTGTCAAAGAAGTGGACGATGAACAGACTACTCTTACATTATTCCCCAACCCTGCGACTGACCAGCTTAATGTTTCTTTTGACCAGAACACCACTGGTGAGCTTGTAGTGTATAACCTGCAAGGACAGGCGCTGATAACCAAACGCATCAGTAATAGCGTAGCGTCCCAACTGCCATTGATAGATCTGCCTGTTGGTTTATTTATGCTGCAGCTAGAGACAGCAGATGGCTTGAGGCAATCGGAGTTGTTTGTAAAGGAGTAGACAGAAACGTATTAAGGGCATGTGGCGCATCTCCAAGGGTGTGCCATCATCGCCGTGTTATCTATAGTCTTTATTATCTGATTCCAATAATTTTATCTTTTTCGTCAAAAAAAATTTGAACTTTAATTTTTTATTCATCGATTTAGACTTGCTTGGAATAATTAAAAAAGGATTTTGAAAATTTGTTCCTACTTCAGTTTCAGAAACACTTATATTTAATGGTTTGTAATCGATAAACATTATTAGACTTCCCCAGATAAGTAGAC
>CAZKXO010000258.1:0-5605 GCA_964556525.1 uncultured Saprospiraceae bacterium | reverse complement strand
TCCTAAATGGAGTTTCTGGGCCTGATGAGCAGCTTTTATATGGTTAGAGACTGCTTTTTCTCTGTTTTCAAAGTAATCAAAGGCATATTTACCCGTATAGAATTCTACACGATCGGTTCCAGTAAGTACAGCAGCCTCAACATCTTGTTCGCGTGCCTCCAGAAATATAGAAACTCTAATTCCAGAGTTATGAAACTCAGAAATGACTTCCTGCAATAAAGCTTTATGTTTTACTGCATCCCAACCCTCTGAAGAAGTAAGAACCCCAGGGGGGTCAGGGACAAGAGTCACTTGATGAGGTTTTACTTTACATACGGCATCAATAAACCGCTTATTCGGATAGCCTTCTATGTTGAATTCCGTTGTAACTATTTCCTTTAAAGATGCCAAATCATCGAATCTAATATGCCTTTCGTCTGGACGTGGATGTACTGTAATACCCTGAGCACCAAAGCGCTCGCAGTCTTTGGCAAATTGTATAAGATCGGGTTTGTTACCTCCCCGAGCATTTCTGATTAAGGCAACCTTATTGATATTGACACTAAGTCTCGTGTTTCTCATAATTTAGTTTTGGCTATGCAAGATTGACTAGCTCAAATTTATCTATTATTACCGAAGAATCAATCGAGCCACTATTTTGACTGAAAGTCTAAAGAAAAGGATCAAAACAGCAGTAATCATAGGGATTCCTATCCTTGTGATGGTATTTTATAGTGACCTGACAAGAATCATTTTCCTGGGTCTCCTTGTTGCATTAACAGCCATAGAGTTTTTGGATTTGCATTATCAAGGTTTTTCAAAGCAGCCATTAATCTACATACTGACTATTACATTAGCTGGAGGACTATATGCTGGCGCCTATCTTAAGGTCATTCCTCCTGAACTAATGTTTGCTGGTGTTATAGCCACTTGCTTCCTTATTTTGGATTTATACCAAAGGATTATAGCAATAGAAAAGAAAGCAGCCTGGTTCTATACTTTTCTTTATGCCACCCTTCCATTGATTTCCTTGCTCACAATTCATGACCAGCCCTATTTTGGAAAGTTACTTATTGGGAGTTTGTTGCTGATCTGGGTGAGTGACATTGCAGCTTACTTCGTAGGCAAAAGCATAGGTAAGCGTAAACTAATGCCATCTATCTCACCCGGAAAAACCAGAGAAGGTTTTTTAGGTGCAGGAATGATAACTATTCTTTGTTCGTATCTCATGTACAATTTTCTAGGACATTTCACTTTCCAGCAATGGGCCCTGCTAGCGCTTATAGTGTGGTTGCTTGGATCGATAGGTGACTTGGTAGAATCGAAGCTCAAGAGGCAACTCAATATCAAGGACTCTGGAAATATCTTACCTGGTCACGGAGGTTTTTTAGATAGATTTGATGGTTTTATTTTTTGTTTACCTGCAGTAAGTATTGTTGCATTTTATATTTTCCACTAATGAAGTTCCATAAAGAAGGCTTTCCTACCTTACTCTTAACCCTATTGTTTTCAGCAGTTGTTTGTGGTGTAGCCATCAATTTTCTACCATATTGGCTGTTTGTTACTTTGGCGATTGCTTGTCTCGTTCTACTTACAATTGTCTTGCAATTCTTCAGAAGCCCAAAGAGAAAGATGCATCCAGAAAATCTTGACTTGGTTTATACCCCTGCAGATGGAAAGGTTGTCGTCATTGAAAAAACTTTCGAACCAGAATTTCTAAAGACGGAGTGCTGGCAAGTTTCAGTATTCATGTCACCTCTAAATGTACACATAAACCGTAATCCAGTATCTGGCAAAGTAGAATACCTGAAGTACCACTCAGGAAAATACCTAGTGGCGTGGCATCCAAAGTCATCAACGGAAAACGAAAGATTCACCACATCTTATTATACAAGTAAAGGCAAAGTACTTATTAGACAAATAGCAGGGGCCTTGGCCAGAAGAATAGTCAACAATCTGAAAGAAGGCCAAATCGTAAAGCAAAGCACCGAAATGGGATTCATAAAATTTGGATCGAGAGTAGACATCTTCTTACCACTAACTGCAAAGATTAAAGTAGAACTGGAGCAAGTCGTAAGGTCACCTCTGGATGTTATTGCTGAATTATAAGTAAGGCTTTAGGATATCTTCTATTGCTTCTACCCATACTGGATTATCGTTAAGGCTTTCCACAAGGTCTAGTTTTTCACCACCCATCTCTAGGAATTCCTCATGGTACTCATCACCTATTTCTATTGTAGTCTCTAAGCAGTCTGCCACAAATGAAGGAGAAAAGACCAGTAATTTCTTTACACCTTTACTATAAAGATCTTTTAATACATCTGGTGTAAAAGGCTCCGTCCATGGATCTCTTCCCAATCTAGACTGGAATCCTACAGAGAATTGCTCTTTGCTTAGACCTAAGTTGTCTGCTATTTTGAATGCTGTATCATAACATTGTGCAGAGTAGCACATCTTGTTGGACTCACAAATTTTCTGACAACAGTTCTTGTCTTTAAGACAGTAGTTACCGATGTCTGACTTAGTCAGTTGTCGTTGGGGTATGCCGTGGAATGAAAAGAGAAAATGGTCATAATCTTCCAAATCATACTTTCTTGCATTATCGGCAAAAACCTGAATAAGTTTGGGGTGATCATGATATGAACTAATACATGCAATCTCTGGAATAGTTAGCCAATTAGTTATAACTTTCATTGTCTCTTCTATGGCAGAACCCGAACTTGCAGAGGCATAATGTGGAAACATAGGAAAGATGACAATTTTGTCTACCCTCGCCTCCTGTAAGGCTTTAGCTGCAGATTCAATGGAAGGATTCTGGTAGCGCATTCCTAGTTCCACTTTATAATCGCTACCCAATCGTTCTTGCAACATATCTTTTACCTTGAAACCGAAATGCTTCAGAGGTGAGCCCTCCTCAGTCCACAACTCCTTATACAACTTGCCAGAAGGGCCTGATCTGAATGGAGCTATTATACCTCTCACCAGCACATTTCTTAAAACAGGATTAATATCCAAGACCCTTTTATCTAACAAGAATTGTCTAAGATATCTTCTCACTGAACTGCGTGATGGATCGTCAGGAGTTCCAAGATTTACAAGTAGGACACCAGTCATATTTCCGTTTCTCTATAGGATTAGTTTCAAAAACTATAAGAACGCAAAGAACAGCAAATGGTTGAACTTTATAAGAAACAAACATAACATTTCGGTAAGCTATGATTGCGTATCTTGGCTGTCACTAAAAATTATAAATGTCCAAGCCTCTAATACTGGTCACAAACGATGATGGAATAACCTCACCAGGCATAAGAAATCTCATAGAAGCGGCTTCCGAATTAGGTACGCCCATTGTCGTAGCTCCTGACTCACCACAATCGGGACAAGGTCACGCTATCACAATTACCAAGCCTCTGAGACTGAGAGAAGTAGATATTTTTTCCGGGATCACAGCTTATGAATGCTCGGGTACACCAGCAGACTGTGTAAAGTTAGCAAAAAGTGTCTTGCTAAATGAAAACCAGATAGACCTATGTGTATCGGGAATTAATCATGGCTCTAATGCATCTATAAATATTATATACTCTGGTACTATGTCAGCAGCTATGGAAGCTAGCATAGATGGTATAAAGTCTATTGGTTTTTCACTTGAAGATTTTTCCTACAAAGCTGACATGGAAGCTAGTAAGCATTATGCTCAAAAAATAATGCAATCTGTTCTTAGTGATAAAAATTCAACGAACAGATTACTTAATGTTAATATTCCAAAACTACCTTTGGAACAAATCAAAGGCATCAAAGTCTGTAAGCAGGGCAAAGGCAATTGGAGTGAGAAATACTTGGAGAATAGGACACCAAAAGGACAGCCTTACTACTGGCTGGACGGAGACTTCAAAGTAGAAAGTGAAGAAACCGACTCAGACCTCTGGGCTCTTAAAAATGGGTATGTGTCTATAGTTCCTTCCATGCACGATCTCACACATTACAAAGTGATGGAAGAAATAAAATATCTAGAAAATATCAAGATATGAGACGACAGAAGAAGAATGACAACTTCATGATAGGTTTTATGATAGGAGCAACAATTCCCATCTTAGGTTATTGGGGAATCCAAATTATCTTCGAAACCCTGACCACTTCAGGAATAATGGATGAAGTTTCCAGTAGCACCATCACTAAACGCATGAAAACTCTGTCCTTACTTGCCATATGTTGCAATCTGCTTCCAGCCCAAGTGAGTACAAATAAGAGGTATACAAATATTCTAAGAGGCGTGGTCACAGCTACATTCATTTATACTGCTTGCTGGGTTGTCTACTTTTATTCTGGAATTCAGTTCTAATGCGGTATTACCTTATTGCTGGTGAAGCTTCGGGTGATCTCTATGGAGGATTACTCATGCAAAAGCTGAAGGACAAAGACCCAAATGCAGAGTTCCGTTTTTGGGGAGGACCATATATGAAGAAAGAATCTTCTGGTCAACTTAAGTCTATCAAGGAAACTTCTTTTATGGGATTTCTAGAGGTGGCAAAAAATGCTTTTACAATCAAGAAATTTTTTGACTTTGCAAAGTTTAGTATCCGCGAATACAAACCTGATTTGATTATATTCATTGATTATCCTGGTTTTAATCTTAGGATGTGCAAATGGGCAAAAAAACATGGATTCAAAACTGCTTATTATATCTCTCCACAACTATGGGCATGGAAAGAAAACAGACATAAGATTCTGAGGGATTTTGTAGATCTGTTTTTTGTCATACTTCCTTTCGAAAGAGACTTCTACAAAAATCTGGATACGGATTGTATCTACGTCGGTCACCCACTAAAGGAGGTGATCCCTCATGATGAAAAAAAACAATTTCCTATAAACCTAAACACCATCGGTCTTTTTCCTGGAAGTCGTAAGCAAGAAATCCAACAGCATCTACCTATCATGTTGGAATATGCAATGGAAAAGAAGTCATACAAATTTATTATCGCCGGGGTCAGTCACATAAAGAAGTCCTATTACCTTTCTCAGATAAAACAGTATGCTGCACATATAGACATTGTTTATGACAAATCCCACAAGGTCATGCAGCAGATAGATTTTGCAATAACCTCAAGTGGTACTGCAACCTTAGAACTGGCACTGCACAATGTGCCTCAGATTGTGATCTACAAAACAAGCCAAGTTTCCTTTATGATTGCGAAGCAGCTGGTAAAAACCAACTATATTTCTTTGGTCAATCTTGTAGCACAAAAAGAGGTTGTGCCAGAGTTACTCCAAAGTGCTTTCAATGCTCTCGCATTAGATGTGGAAATGGAAAAACTGTATTCTCTTGATGCAAGAAAACTTATCTACGAAGAATATGACCGTATCCGAGAAGAACTCGGACCTGGGACTAGCTCTGACTTGGTAGCCAATAAAATAGTAGAATTCTTAGGAGCCGAATCGTAGGTTACTTTTTCTTGGTTGCTGCTTTCTTTTTAGCTGGTGCCTTTTTCTTAGCTGCTTTCTTCTTAGGCAATTTGTAACCTTCTTCTATAAGTATCTCCTTAATTTTTTCAAGGGTAAATACCTCTTTGGCCTCCTCAGATGTGTACCTCTCTCCATCTTCTTTCTTACCGATTTTGACAGATTTCTT
>CAZKXO010000257.1:0-5613 GCA_964556525.1 uncultured Saprospiraceae bacterium | reverse complement strand
CCAAAAGGCTACCCAGTAGTGGCTATTAATTCCAATGATCCAGTTGTAGAAGCTGGAGATTCTTTCGTGCACATGCAAGAAAGAGCTGAAGACAAAGCTTTTCCTTTTGTCTATCTGAAAGATGCAAAGTATTCAGTGTATGCTGACTTTGGAGCAACCAAGACACCTCATGTCTTTCTTCTGGATGAATATCTCACAGTACAATACATAGGTGCCATAGATGACAATGCAAAGAGGCCTGAAAATGTGGGACAACGGTATGTAGAAAATGCCATTATGGCCTTAGAAGATGGCACCTCACCTGATCCTAGTTTTACAAAAGCAATAGGCTGTTCTATAAAAACAAAAAACAGTAGAGGAGTAAGTAGAAGAAATAGCTATGCCAATGTTTCTTCCATTCTAGAAAGCATGGATTCAAATAATGATGCTCAGATAAGTAAAGCTGAAGCTCAAGGCAAACTTGCCATAAACTTTGACAAAATTGATAAAGATGCTGATGGCTTTATCTCAGAAGCAGAATTGCAAAGTATTACCTCTATGAAAAAAAATAATAAAAAGAAAGAGGAAAAGTAGAAGGATATGATTTTGAGGAAACTCTTTTACTAAAAGAAAAAGAGTTCGTCCAGATATTCATCTCTAAACCTCGGATCACTTAATGGGGTCACACAGTCTGTAACTCCACTATGCATAATGCTGATGCATTGTCCATTTTCAGCATCGTCTCTATGCTGTCTGTCCAAAACACAATGCCCTAACTCATGAAAAACTATTAGTTCTCTCAGGGATTCTGAGCCATCTACCCATGCACTTATGTCTACAGCTATACGATTAGGCTCATCTACATTGTGTCTACATAAACCTAGGACATTATTATTTCCAAGCTCTACTATGTTTCCAGTCACACCGATTTCTGTAAGATTTATCGACATTCCTCTCTTGGCGGCTTCCTCTTCAAAAGCAATGAAAAAAGGCCTTAACTCAGGAACAACAGTAGGAAACAACTCCTCATCGGACATAAAGCCAGTCAGTCCAGATTGTGACTCAAAATCATCTGAACATCCTACAAACAAGGCAATCAAAAACAAGAAGAAAGAACTTCGCAAAAGCATAACAAAAAATTATAAGTCAGTGGATATTGATTTCACCATGCTCAACATTGATTTCAGAATTAATGTTTTTCCAAAATTTGCGCGGAGTAGGAAATTCCCTTAATATATAGGCCTTTAGTACAGTTTTTAACAAAAGATTATGAACTGAACGGTGCTTAAAAGTCCTCAAAAAATCCCTACTGCCAACTCAGCCCAAAGCAAAACCAGCAGTACCAGAATTACAAAACGTAGAATATTTTTAAAACCTGACGGTGCTACTTTGTTATTGACAAGTAGCAATACAGCTCCAGCTGACATAAGCAATAGAGCAGCAATTACAAAATCTCCTACATTCCACTCTACTTCTTCTGAGAATTGCATAGCAATTGCTGGTATAGACAGAATGGCTGCGACTGCTAGACTTAGGATGACAAGATGTTTCTTCAGTGCTTTTCCTCTTTAAGGACTTTGTGTATGCGCCTCGCTACCCGCATTTTTCACATACTTCTCCAGCCACTGATCTTGTTCCCACAATAAATGAAGGATACTCTCCTTTGCACGATAGCCATGACTTTCTTTAGGCAACATGACGAGTCTTACAGTAGCACCAAGGCCTTTTAAAGCATTGAAATACCTCTGGCTCTGGAGTGGATAGGTTCCGGAATTGTTATCCGCTTCTCCATGCACTAACAATAGAGGTGTTTTCATCTTTTCCGCATGCATAAATGGAGACATTGTGTTATAGACTTCTGGTGCCTCCCAGTAAGAGCGCTCCTCACTTTGGAAGCCAAAAGGAGTCAAGGTCCTATTATAAGCTCCAGATCTGGCGATACCTGCAGCAAAAAGGTCAGAATGTGACAGGAGATTAGCTACCATAAAGGCACCATAACTGTGACCCCCTACGCCGACTCTGGATCTGTCTACATAACCCAGCTTGTCTACGGCGTCTATAGCTGCTTTTGCATTGGCGACCAACTGTGATCTGAAACTGTCATTCGGCTCATTGTCTCCCTCCCCTACTATCGGAAAGGCTGCATCATCCAAGACAGCATAACCTCTGGTAACCCAGTACACTGGCGAGCCATAGAATGGATAGGTAAATTCATTAGGATTCTGAGTATTCTGAGCTGCACTTGATTTGTCCTTGTATTCTCTAGGATAAGCCCACAGTATCATAGGCAATTTTTCTTTCTTATCCATATCATAGCCTTTCGGTAGATATAGAGTACCTGATAATTCCAGCCCGTCTTCTCTCTGGTAGGTAATGACTTCCTTATGGACTTCTGATATACTTTCGAAAGGATTCTTAAATTCTGTTACAGCTTTAGCTTGTTTGGTGTTTATATTTTTAAAATAAAAATTAGGATACTCATTTTGAGATTCTATACTTACCATAAGATTCTTAGTCTCCAAATCATAATCCATAATATTCTCCAACTTATCAGTGTAGGTAGATTGGTAGACACGGTCAGTTTCGTGAGTCTTTAGATTTATCTTATCCAGAAATGGAAACTGCCCTTCATCGGTAAAACCATCACCTATTAAGTAGGCGCTCTTACTTTCTAAGGCAAGCACAAAGTTGCCATATTCATTGCGTTTATATACAAAACTACCTGGATCACTATATCTATCTTGATAAGATCTGTCAAAGAGTATTTTTGCTGCTGCAGTATTATCAGATGGATTGAATACATAAGACTTAGTATTTCTTGTATTCCACCAGTAATCAGAGGCGATAGCAAGTTTATCAGTGGCCCAAGTAATCCCACTAAATCTATTCTTTACTTTGATCAAACTTGTGGCTGTTCCATTAAAAGGTGCTTCTAGCTGGAAAACTTCATCTCTATATTCTACTTCTACAGCTGGATCACCACCATCCAGTGCTTGTGCATAGACAAGGGTTGCAGGTCTGTCGCTTCTCCATCTATGAGACCTAGGACCTGTAATACTAGACATAAATCCCTTAGGCAAATCTTCTATTACTGGCAATTCTGAAAGAACTTGCACCAATTTTCCTTTAGTATCATAGATTGCCAACTTGGAAGCAAATCTTCTGTAAGGAACAATATATGAAAATGGTCGCTCTACAGTTCTGACCATAACATATTGTCCATCAGGCGAAAAGCTCACAGAACCATACATCGCAGAAGGCAACCACTCATTTTTCTTTCCATCTACAGACACCTTAATCAACTCCGAATGTGCTAGTTGCTCAAAATTGAATTCATCATTTTTATTGGCTAATAAATCTTGGTAGGTTCTGTTCTGCGCTTTCTTCCCATCCGCCACTGTTATGGTAGGACCAACAGGAATGGAATTTTGTGTATCTACTAGCGACTTCTTATTAGCAGGAATTTTCTTTATTAAAATAGACCTGTTGTCATCAAACCAATTTATTACATCACCAAGATTCGCATTTATATCAGCATCAGTTAATTTTTTTGCAGAGGCTCGATTAATATCCATAACCCACAATTCTACACCGGTATTAGTTGTATTTGTAAATGCCATCATTGACTGGTCAGGGGACCAGGTAAAATTGGCAAGCTGCGCATTTTCTGGCAAGCCTGTTACATCAGCTACGGATTTGTTTTTTGTTTTTATTTTCTGAACTCTGATATTATTAAAATAAGTTACTCTACTGCCAATACTCGTTTTAGGGTCTATTCTAAGGCCACCTAGTCTAAGTTCCTTTTTAGACAATTGAGAAATAGATTTAAAGGTATTACGATAAAGTAAAACCATATTTTCCTTTTCGTTATCCATTCTAACAGAAGGTGCTCTTTCTACATCTACGAGATCCAGTATTTCTTTGGGCGGTTTTTGATAACCCAATTGTTCTTGAGAGAAAAGACTAGATGCAAAAAGCATAATGGAAGCTGATATGAGAGAAATAAATTTAAAGTGGAACATACCTGAAATTTTTTAACAAATTAATACTTATTAGGCAGAGTTTTATAAATGTCTCTTTTATTCTTAATTAATTAAAAAGAATATAAAAATGCCTGTTTTCCTACTTAGATGAGATGCTTAATAGCCTATAGTAGGTTTATATGAAACTTTTACTTAATTTTTTTTTATAAATGTTTTAAATATATAATTGAATTAAAAAAATGGCAACTAAAAAAAGTGAACTGCTAACCTTAGCTAGAAAAGTAAAAAGGCAAAGAGGCGCAACTGAACTAGCAAAAGAATTAGCAAATGCTGTACTGGGTATAAAACCTAAAGCAAAAAAAGCAGCTCCTAAAAAGAGAACCACTGCTAAAAAAACCACTGCTAAAAAAAGCGTAGGCAGACCTAAAAAAAGCACTACTGCTAAAAAAACTACGACTAGAAAAACAGCAGCTCCTAAAAAGAGAACCACTGCTAAAAAAACCACTGCTAAAAAAAGCGTAGGCAGACCTAAGAAAAGTACTACTGCTAAAAAAACTACGACTAGAAAAAAAGCAGCTCCTAAAAAGAGAACCACTGCTAAAAAAACTACCGCTAAAAAAAGTGTAGGCAGACCTAAGAAAAGTACTACTGCTAAAAAAACTACGACTAGAAAAACAGCAACTAGAAAAAAAGCAGCTCCTAAAAAGAGAACCACTGCTAAAAAAACTACCGCTAAAAAAAGCGTAGGCAGACCTAAGAAAAGTACTACTGCTAAAAAAACTACGACTAGAAGAAAAGCTACTCCAAAAAGAAGAGCTAAGAAATAGTCAGAGTTAAAAAAGTATCAGGCGACAAGAATTTCTTGTCGCCTTTTTTATTTACCCCTTTTTATCTGTTTTAATCGTCCGATTTTTAACATCAAAGAATACGATAACAGATGCACTTAAAAAGTAGAGTGGCCCTATTTTATCAACTTCTATTAATTCATTGATAAGAATAGTGACATCAATTAGAAAATAACACGTCGCGGCTGCAAGAACTAAGTTCCTATCATTACCTTTCCCCATACTGTGATAAAGGTTTTCAGCATACAACAAAGGAAGAAAAGCTACAAGTAACATAATTAATAACCCAGGGATTCCTTGTTCTACCGCTACCATCAGATAATTATTATGCATGCCTGATTTTTCAGGATTATCGCTTACATAAGTCACATAACTGCTCACAGTATAGCCAACATAATTTGTATAAAAAGTACTCGGACCAAAACCAAGGATAGGTTTTTCGGCAATCATATAAGCACCAGCTATCCATCTGTAAAATCTTTCCACCGTCGATATATCCTGCATCTTAGTAGTCGCTTCCACTAAATTGTCGAATTTCTTATGGGCAACCGTCTTAGAAAATTCGGGTGCATAATCAAGATAACCGTTGTCTGTACTCAAATGCATCACAAGCATGGTCATACAGATCAAGGTCACACCTATACCTATTTTTACAAGCCGCCATCTTAATACGAAATAAAAAGCTATAGCCAATAATACCGAAGCTTGTGCCGCTCTGGTATAACTGAAATAAATTGCTATTAATAAGTAGAGTAAAAGACCAAATTTAATTATTGGAAAAGACTTCAGGGCAGGTCTTATGAGAT
>CAZKXO010000256.1:0-5629 GCA_964556525.1 uncultured Saprospiraceae bacterium | reverse complement strand
CTGAGAAGCTAGCTGATACTTATAATTGGAAAATAGACTTATTAAAGTATTCTTTGTAACACGAAACATTAGATATGAATTACAAAACAATCCTATTTTCTCTGGCCCTAATGATAACATCTTTCTCTATGTCTGCACAACGAGTGGCTATAGTAGATGTGTCCAATATTTTAGAAGGCCTCACAGATTACCAAGCAGCTCAGAATGAGGTAGATGAAATCTCTGCAAAATGGAGACAAGAGATTGCTCAGGAGTATGATAAGATTAAAAGTATGTATAACAAGTTCCAAGCAGAACAAGTGCTACTAAGTGATGAAGTAAAAATTGAGAGAGAAGATGAGATTGTAGCTAAAGAAAGACAGGTGAGAGACTTACAGAAAAGAAGATTTGGACCTGAAGGGGATCTTTTCAGAAAGAGGCAAGAATTAATTAGTCCTATACAAGATCAAGTATTTACAGCTATAGAGCAATATGCTAAGATCAAAGGATATGACCTAATCTTTGATAAGGCAGGAGCAGCAGGATTGCTGTACGCCAATGATGAGTTTGATAAAACAGACGAAATCAAAAGAGAACTAGGAATCAGAAACTAAAAAAAACGAACACTTTTAAATACTATGAAAACCGTAATTACAACCCTAATCCTTGGACTTGCTACTTTAATGGTGGGATCCTTATCTGCTCAAAAAGTTGGATATATAGATTCGCAAGAGCTTATCCAGACTATCCCAGAAGTAAAAGAAGCCAACTCCAATATTGAAACTTTCAGGAATCAGCTCCAGAAAAAAGGTCAAGACATGATCAAATCTTTGCAAACTAAGTATGCTGATCTACAACAAAAAAGAGATAAAGGAGAGTTGTCTCCCGTACAACTAGAGCAAGAAGCTGCTAAGCTAAAAACAGAAGAGCAACAGATTTACCAATTTGATCAGTCTAGTCAGCAAGAGATTCTTAAGAAAAGTGAAGCCCTTCTGGAGCCGCTAAAAACGAAAATTCAGAATGCCATAGATGATGTAGCGGCAGAAAACGGCTATGCTTACATTTTTGACTTCGCTACTGGTTTTGTGCTGTATGCTGATCAAGGAACCGATGTAAGTGCCTTAGTAAAAGCAAAATTAGGCATATAGATGCTTCAGATTTTCATAGAATTGATATTTCAACAAAACAAAACATGAGTAAACTACTAACTATTTTATCCCTTTTAGCTTTTACTTCGTTTTCAGTAGTGGCTCAAGATCAGGTAGGTGACATCATTGCTTTAGCTGATGTTCCTGAATCGAAAGCACTTGTACAACAAGCTGAACAATACACAGCTGCTGTAGTAAATTCTGAATTCGAATCTATAGCAAAATTGACACATGAAGATATCATAACGATGGGAGGGGGAGAAGAGTTTTTGATTATGGATCTCAAGGCAGAATTGGAATCATTGGCAGCTCAAGGCTTGACTTATTCTTCTTCTGAGGTAGGTGCACATCCTGAATTTCTAGAGTCTGAAGGAGAATTGCAAACGATACTACCAGTAAAATTCCACCTGATTATGAATTCTAAGAAAGTAGAATCATGGGTAAATCTATTTGCCGCTTCTACTGACGAAGGAGTTACTTGGAAATTTGTTAATCTAGAAAAATTTGATGAGCCAAGTCTCAGAGAATTTGTAAAAAATGTAAGTTCTGAGTTAGTCTACCCGACACGTTAGAGAAATAACAATTTATCATATAAAATCCCTTTTTAATATATTTGAAAAGGGATTTTTTAATGCCCTATACCCTGCAACGAAAGAACACTAATAGACGTTTTTCCCTAGAATAATAACCTTTACTGCTATGAAACCTTTATACTCAATTATTCTGATTTTGGTTCATTTCCAATTGTCCTCACAAGTCGACTTTGTAAGATCCGCTTTTAATCAAGGTACTTTCGGGGCACTCCAAGACTGTGCTGTAGATATGAACGGAGATCAGTTGGATGATATCGTCGCTATAAATGAAAGTAGATTACAAATCTATTATCAGCAAACTGATGGCAGTTTCACAAACAAAATTTTCGATCAGGAGTTCTTAAATAAAGCTGATTGGAGCATTTGTGCAGGGGATATAGATGGTAATGGGTTCAATGACCTGGCTATAGGAGGTGGTTCCGCAGTATCATTTATATATGCCAATGAAAATGGCTCTGCATACAGAGAAGAAGCGAAGCCTGATAATCTTTTTTCACAAAGAACCTCCTTCGCAGACATTAATAATGACGGACACTTAGATGCCTTTGTATGTAGTGACGACAATGAAAACCATCCCTTCAGAAATGATGGCTCTGGTAACTTAATCTTAGATTTTGATTTACTGAAATCGCCAGAGGAAGTTCCAGGTAATTATTCTACAACGTGGACGGATTATGACAATGATGGTGATTTGGATTTACACATTGCTAAATGCGTACAGAATGGTGGACCAGAACACGAAGGTAGAATAAACCTCTTATTCCAAAATGATGGCTCAGCAAATTTTACTGAAGTAGCGGAGTCAGCTGGATTACAAGATACTGATCAGTCGTGGATAACGTTATTTGAAGACTTTGATAATGACGGAGACTTTGATGCCATCACCTTCAATCATGAAGTCAGAAATAGATTCATGCTGAATGATGGAAGCGGTGTATTTTCCAATGTAACCTTTGATACAGGAATTCCCAGTAATGCTTTAGGTTCGTTCGAAGCGTTAGCAACAGATTTTGATAATGATGGAAACATTGATATTGTCACCGATGTTCCTCCAAGGATTTATTATGGAAATGGGGACATGACTTTCAGAGCTGTAGACACAACAGTGCCGGCTAGTGCTCTAGGTGATTTTAACTCAGATGGATTTATCGATGTACTGCGACGAAATGAAATCTATTACAATCAAGGAAATGGCAATCATTGGCTCAGAGTAAATACAATAGGAACAGAATCCAATCGTAATGGTATAGCTGCACGTCTGGAATTATATGGCAGCTGGGGAAAACAGATAAGAGAAGTGAGAGCGACACAGTCATGGAGTCCTATGAGTACTTTGGCTACTCATTTCGGTATAGGTGCAGCAACTGAGATAGATAGTTTGGTGGTGAAATGGCCTTCTGGAAAGGTTTCTGTAATTTGTTGCCCTACTATAGATCAAGCGATCATTGTAGATGAATCTAATTGTCCATTCACAGTGCCTGACTTGGATGTGCAAACTGAGCCTTTATTGTGCGAAGGCGAGACAGCTTTACTAACGGCAGATCCGAGTTTTGTTTCTTACGAGTGGTCTACTGGTGAGACGACGCCTGCTATAGAAGTTTCTCAGACAGGTCTTTATAATCTGACAGTAACTGACGAGAATAATTGTACTTCATTCACAAATAATATTCAGATCTACAGTGTAACAGGCGATTACCAAATAACTGCTCCTGATGGTACAGAATTTTGTCAAGGTGGTTCTCAGACTTTAGAGCTGAATGTGCCCTTTGATGTAGAATGGTCTAATGGAAGAACAGGTAACATTAATGTCATATTCGAATCAGGTACCTATTCAGCAACGATAGTGTCTGACTGTCCCACTTCTCCTGTGATAGAACCAATTACACTTACAGAGCAAATTTTAGAACCCTTGGTTCTTCAAGATGTTTTTATAGATACAACTGAGCAAGGACCATATACAATATCACTGCCAGATGGACCCAATACAGTTCCTAATGGCGTATTTCTTTTATGGTGGACAGATTTTGTAGGAGGAGCACCTGTTATAGGTAATAATTTTACCATTCCTGACTTGGCTGAAGACTTAACGCTATATGTCTCTTATTTCAAGATATTTGATGGGAGCCTAGAATGTTCTTCAGAACGATTTCCATTTAACATCAGACCCATCGGCGGCAGCCAGAATACTATTGTTGCTAGCGCAGATCCGTACCTATGCGAAGGAGAAGAAATTTCTCTGATCGCACCTGCCTCTTTTGCTTACGAGTGGTCTACCGGGGAACTTACGAGTAACATTACAGTAAGTGCTGCTGGGTTGTACACCGTGACTCTTACCGATGTGGATGGGAACCAAGAGACCTTGCCTTCGGTCGAAATTTTTGTAACTGCTATAGCCCCACCTGAGGTGGAAAATGTGGTCGTCGCATCGGGAGAAAATTCTGTGATGATTTCTGTGGAAGGTGAAAATCTGAGTTGGTGGGATGCGCCAGAAGGGGGGTCCTTACTTTTCGAAGGAAATGAACTAGAACATCTTATAAATGAAGATGAATTCACTTATTACATAGACAATAGAGTGGACAACGGCAACAATGAATTTTGCGTTTCTGAAAGAGTTGCTCTTACGGTTTTCGTCACTTCAGATGTTACAGAAGTAGATGGAAGAGCTATGATCCAGATTTATCCTAATCCAGGGAAAGGTCTGTTTAATCTACAACTGCAAGAGGTGAACCAGCTTCAGCAACTAATAGTAAGGGATGTAAGTGGCCGAGCAGTCTTTAGGCTGAATAATAATATTGCTGAGCAAATGTCGTTGGATTTGAGTGGACTCCAGTCAGGCCTTTATCTTGTAGAGTTTGATTATGCTACTAGTAAGGTGACAAAGAAAATAATGATAGCTAAGTAGAACGTTCCTTATCTACTTAGGTACATACTTCTTTCTTTATCCAACTTTCTGAAAAAAGGATCATTCAGATCTTTTATAAAGTGGATAGCTTCACCTGTGGATTTCATTTCTGGACCGAGTTGCTTATCAACATTCGGAAACTTATTGAATGAGAACACCGGGACTTTGATTGCAAAACCTTCTAATTTCTTTTCTATGTCAAAGTCTTTGATCTTGTTATGACCTAGCATCACCTTGGTAGCAATCTTTAAGAAAGGTACCTGATAAGCTTTGGCTATAAATGGGGTCGTTCTAGAAGCTCTTGGATTGGCTTCTATGACATAAACTTTTTCGTCCTTGATTGCAAACTGAATATTGATTAGCCCTTTGGTGTTGAGTGCCAGTGCCAACTTTTTGGTATGTGCTCGCATCTGGTCTACTACATCTTCAGAAAGTGAGTAGGTAGGTAAGACTGCACTACTGTCACCTGAGTGAACGCCTGCGGGCTCTATATGTTCCATGATCCCCATAATTAGAACATCTTCTCCATCACAGATCGCATCAACTTCAGCTTCTTTTGCTCTTTCCAAAAACTGATCTATCAGTACCTGATTGTCTGGCATATGCTTGAAGATGCTCAGTACATGTCTTTCTAGCTCATCATCATTGAGAACGATACGCATCCGCTGACCACCGAGTACATAGGAAGGCCTTACAAGTACAGGATAGCTAACTTCATTAGCGATAGCGATGGCCTTGTCTATGTCGTTACCAACTCCATATCTCGGATACGGAATGTCCAGTTCTTTTAGTAAATCGGAAAAGCGTCCCCTGTCTTCAGCAAGATCCATACTTTCGTAATCCGTACCTATTATATTATAACCAGCAGCCTTTATTTTCTTAGCCAGCTTTAAGGCTGTCTGACCGCCAAGTTGGATGATGACACCTTCAGGTTTCTCATGATCGAGTATGTCTAGCAGATGCTCCCAGTAGATAGGTTCAAAGTATAATTTGTCTGCCACATCAAA
>CAZKXO010000255.1:0-5639 GCA_964556525.1 uncultured Saprospiraceae bacterium | reverse complement strand
AAATTGTTGTAAGAAAAATATCCTTGCACCCATCATTGTTGATGTCTCCTATGCTTACCCCGGATGTTACCCCTTTATCAGTTTGGTCGTAATGGAGGCGCCAAGTCTCTTCAACAAACGTATTGTCTTTCTGATTGATATAGATTCTATCGATATGTGCGCCACCTGCTAGCACCATGTCGATATAGTCGTCTCCATTTATATCAACAAAAGCACCTCCTGCTCCAAGCAGTTCACCAGATTGACAGACATGTGTGATGCCAGTAGCCTCAGTTATGTCCATAAATTGACCCTGGGCACTAAACACCATGAGGATTGTGATGATATATGTATGGATGAATTCTTTCATAGACAGCATAAAAAATCCCCAAGCAGTCATTTAATGATCGCTTGAGGATTTACTAACTCAATAATTTATGCGACTTGGTTATTAATTCGGAATCAATTCTACTATTGCTCCAAAACCATTTCCTGGCTCCCACCAGTTGATAATTAATACTTGTGCATCTGGATCCCAAGAGCCTGGACCAAATCCCGCATCAGCATTAGTCTCATAAGAGAAAGATGCTGTTGGTGCAACACGTGCAATGGTAGTTACATCACAAATGTTGTTGATAAAAGCTCCTTCATCAGCGTCGCAGCAACCTAATAAAGGTAACAAGCCAGCTGAAATATCAGATACCAACAATGTTCCATCTCCTGCATCAGTGATCGTGACATCATCTCTTGTTGCGAATACACCAAAAGCTCCTTCTAAAATCGACGCTGTCCATGTACGATCTAAAGGAATCGTGTTAGGACAGGTTACAACGATACTATAGGATATATTTTCAACAAATGAGGCAACCTCAGCATCACTTGATGTCAAAGTTAAATCAAGAGTCCATATGTCCCCAGCATTAATATTATCTGGAAAAATAGTAATAGGTAGTTCTCCTTCAAAACTTCCCGCAGGAATCGTTCCTGAGGTCCCATCCAACGAGTAATGTGTTCCCTCAATCGCCGTTGACGAATCATTTACTGTTATTGAAAAATTTATAGGGCTCGAAGAACGACTTCCTAGGTTCTGAGCTGTAATTCCCGCAGGCACAGGACCTGAGCCATCTCTGAGAAAAATTAAGTCAGAAGATTGTTCCAATCCTAAACTGGCATCTTCAAGGGTGGGTATATCTGCAACACTACAAGAAAAGAGAAAAACTGATATGATTATTACTAAATAATGAAAACTATAATTCATGTCGTTTAATTTTAATATCCAGGATTTTGTTGATCCGCTATAATAGAATTTGCATTAATTTCAATTAATGGTATTGGCAAGGTAAATCTGAAATCATCAGTTGCGATAGAACATGCTCCATTTATCTGACAATCTATCGGATCTCGATCCACCCCATTACCCGACCTAACACCAAGACGCTTTATATCGAGATATCTATGACCTTCTAAAGCCAGTTCTACTCTTCGCTCCTGCATAATATCAAAAAGGGCCTCTTGCGCAGATCCATAAGCTAAATCTCCACTATCAGCACCTAAGCGCGCATCACGTATCGACTTAACATGTGCGGCGGCCCCAGCCATATCTCCAGTTGAAGCAGCAGCCTCAGCGGCAATTAAAACCATCTCCGACGCTCTGAATACTTTGAGATCATTCAGTAAAGCTTGATTCTCCGAGCCAGGATATTTGTTGATAGGTAACACATCCGATTGTATTGGATTAGGACTTGTCAAATAGTCTGGATCAATAATTCCCGAAGGGTGTACTAAAACTTCTGCACGAACATCACCCTCCGGTATAATATTAAATATAGATCTACTAAGTTCAAAATAAGGTGTGCCATCAATTGATGGTCCAGCAAATGCAAATAGAGCACCTGCCCATCCACCACCTGTTAGTCTCTGGGCATCGAAGGAATCACCAAACGAGCGCTCCATCTTAAATATCACTTCTCCATCTGTTAAATCTAGGAACATACCAAGATAATCATCAGGTGTCGATAATGGATAGGCGTCTAATAGAGATTCAGCCAATGTTCTTGCCGTACCATAATCTTCTCTATACGCTGCCATACGAGCTCTTAATGCTGTAACGAAATCCGCATTAATAAACGTTACTCCATCGTTGAAATTACCGAGTAAAGTTGCAGCCATCGATAAATCTGAATCTATCTGAGCCAAAACCTCTCCTGACGTATTTCTCCCAAATACATCATCAATATCTGGAACTGTATTTACAACAATAACAGCTGGCGAACCATCATTCGTCAAATCTGGAGTAAAATAAGACCATAGTCTAAAATGAGCATATGCGCGAATTGCAAGAGCCTGACCAACTATGGCATTAAATTGAGCTTGCTCGGCAGGCTCTGGAGTAAGTAGCTCGGAAGCCTCAACAAGTCTCGTAGCAGAATTAATAGTCTGATAACTGTCATTCCAAATAGTAGTCGGTGCTAAACTTGTAGCATTTAGTATAAACCCATACCTGCCATCGCCAAGGCCCTGACCACCATTAACCAGACCTATCGAAATTTCATCTGGAAAAGTTGAATTAAATGTTATGTCTGGAGTAAGATCTAAGGTATTATATGTGCCTAACAATCCTAATTGTAAATCCTCCGTACTAGAAAATGCAATGTCCGCTGAAAAACGACCCGGCTGATCAATATCAACAAAGTCCGAACAGGACATTATCGTCAGAATCAAGGCTAATAAAACTGTAATTTTTATTTGAAAATTCATTTGTAATGAAATTTTAGTGCTCTATTAAAATTGTATTTCTATTCCACCAGTAAGAATACGAGGATTAGGAAACTGCGAACCACTAAATGATTGTGGAGCATCCGCTTCAAATCCTTGCCAAGGCGTCCAAGTTATAAGATTCTCTGCATTGGCAAAGACCCTAACATTCCTAAAACCAATTTTATCTAATAAACTGGTCGGAAGGTTATAACCTATCTGCACGAACCTTAATCTCAAAAAGTCCGATGATTGTAAGAATCTATCCGAATCAACATCAAGTGCAGCATTACTTGCAAAAAGACTCGGAACATCTGTGATATCTCCTTCATTCTCCCAGGCTCTTAATACATCCGTTGACAGGTTGAATGTGCCAAAATTACCTGCACCGTCATTTAAAGCAGCTAAGTCACCATCAACACGATAAACCCCGATTGTATAATTGAATTGAGCCGTTAAGAATATTCCTTTGTAATCAGCGTTTAATCCAAATCCTCCCTGCCAATCTGGGAAAACGCTCAAACCCGTAAAAACTCTGTCGGTATCCGGACTTGGATTCTCTGTTAGATTTCCATCAATATCGAAAAATAGTAAGTTTCCATTAGCGGCATTAACTCCAGCATAGCGATATACAAAAAACTCATTAAGTCCTCCACCTTCTCGTGTAACCAGATTGCCATTAAGAATTTGTCCATCTGATGTAGGGAGATCTAATACGTTTTGTTTATTATAATTTGTATTCCCAAAAATATCTAGGTTGAATCCGTTAGAGCTATTAATTAAATTATAATTAAGCGACAAATCAAAACCTGTATTGCGTAATGACCCAATATTAGCTGCAAGATTATTAGTCGCATTAATTGCAGATACAGGTCTATCCTGAAACAAGTCTTCAGTTGTCTTGATATAAAAGTCTGCCGACCCTCTCAATCGACTATTCAGCACTTCAAAATCCGCTCCGACGTTAATTTGCTTAACTGTTTCCCATCTAAGCGTGGTATTAGCTATCTGTGATAAGAACAGAGAATTTGCTCCTCCATATCCTGAACCAGTTGCAAAAAAGTTCTGAGTCAAGTCAGGCCCTCCGAAGAAATTCAACAAGCCTCCGGCATTCACGATTCTCTGGTTACCCGTTTCTCCATATGAAGCTCTAAGCTTTAACAAATTAAATGGTCCATCCTCCAAGAATTGTTCTTGATCTATGTTCCATCTACCCGCAAATGAGAAGAATGTTCCCCATCGGTTAGAATCTGTAAATCTAAATGACGCATCTCTTCTGACTGTTGCAGAGAAGCCGTACTTACCATTATAGTCATAATCTAAGCTTGCAAAATAAGATAATAACGCAGCTCTAAGTCTCTGTGCATCTGCGTTATCCACAAAGAGATCATCGTTTCCATTATCTCCAACAAACCCACTTCCATCACCAGGAGAAAACGTCCTAATATCTAAACCATTTGCTCTAATATCAAATTGATCATAAAATGCACGGAAAGCCTCTTGGTATACGCCGACGCCAATCGAATGGCCACCGTCGAGTTCAAAATTGTAATTAAGCGCATTTAAGATATTGAACGTAAATACTCTTTCAGATTCGAAGTCTTGAAACCCCGGTGTATCAACACCTTGGTTAAAAAATATTGCATTAAAGCCATCTGGGTGTCTCGCAAAATTTAAGTTCCGCTCAGTAAAGTCCCCACCAATTGTTGAAGAGATTGTCAGGTCTGGAATGATCTCATAACTAGCACCTACATTAGCAATATTTCTTATCTCTTTTTGCACAAATGTTTGTGTTAAGCGCAAATCTTCTAGAAACAAAGGAGTATTAGCTAAAGTGGCTCCTTGCGCTAAGGTAGCTCCATCTACATATTCGTCTATATTTATATATGGTAACGACCTCAACGAACCTATTAAAAAGTTCTGATTTACCCCTCCAGTTCCTACAGCAGGAGCAATATCATTGACAGAATAATTGAGCGTCAAATTAGTATTATACTTGAATTTCTGATCATTGGATCTACCTTCTAAATTCGTCCTAAAGCTATATCGATCTATACCACTATTGACCACAAGACCCTCTTGACGGGTCAAACCGAAACTCGTAAAGGATCTCAAATTTTCGTTGCCTGTAGATATTGTTAAATTATGATTCTGCGTGACAGGGCTCTGAAAAAATTGATTCCTCCAATCTGTACCTACAGAATTATCTATCGAATCCTGACTAATGCGGCCACCTCTACCTACGCCAAATCGGGCTTCTAATGCTAAATATTCTTGATCATCAAGAAGGTCATATTTAGTCCCTTGGAGTTGGCTTACCCCGACTGTCGTAGTCAATCCGATCTGAACGCCAGAACTGTATGATCCTTTTTTCGTAGTAATCACTATCACTCCATTTGCTCCCCTGTTTCCATAGATGGCTGTAGCACCCGCATCTTTAAGGACATCTACACGCTCTATTTCATTCGGATTCAGACTTCTAAAATTATCCTCATCAACAGGTACACCATCCAATATAAAAAGAGGCTCAGTGTTACCATTGATAGAAGTAACACCCCTCAAACTTATGTTACTGTTTGCACCAGGTTGACCACTTGCTGTAGTTATATTCAATCCTGCTACCTGCCCCTGTAGCGTCTGAACGATTGAGACATTAGGTCGGTTTGTAATGGTTTTAGCACTTACCGCCTGAGTCGCAACTGCTGATTTAACCTTAGTCGAGTTACGATAACCTGTAACGACTACTTCATCCAGCAAACGGCCTTCTTCCAATAAAATCGATACATTAGATTGGTTAGTAATATCAATCTCTTGAGTTTCATAACCTGTGAAACTAATAATCAAGGCTGATACTTCATTAGGTACTTCTAATGAAAATGAGCCATCGAAATCAGTAATCGTTCCTG
>CAZKXO010000254.1:0-5650 GCA_964556525.1 uncultured Saprospiraceae bacterium | reverse complement strand
GGTTGGCTAAAGATACCATATGTGTAAGAACTTAAGGTAATTCCACCAGCTTAAGATGTAATATGGATCAATGTAGGTAGGCAGAAAGAACTGAATTTTAGGTAGTTCTACGACATGAAACGTCACTATAATGTAAAAAGAAACACATAAGTGAACAAAAAGGAATGAACTCTATTCAGAATCAGTAGATATAATGGTACTTTAGATATAACATTAGACTTTTGAATCGGAACCTGTATTAGAGGATTGATTTGTAACCTAAAAACGAGTTTTTTTAAATTGATGAGACAGCTACTAATACAAGTAATCCTTTTACTTTCATGTATAGTTTTCTTTGTTCAGCAAGGTCATTCCAGCCATTTAGTAGGGGGTGATGCGACATATACTTTTTTAAATTTTAACGCAGACACTACTAGAGTTACCTTTGAGGTGACTTTCAGCCTATATAAAGACTCAAATAATGGAGCACCTCTAGCTGCTGTGGAGGACTTTGGTGTTTTTGAGGAAGTAGCGCCCGGAGTATGGGAGTCTGTAAGAGTAGAAGTGGCTGGAAGTAATGGACTTTTTGATATCCCTGCCATAGATGAACCATGCAGAGAAGAACCTCCTGCCAGTCAAATTGGTGTGGAGACAAGACAATATACCTTTGATGTCACCTTGGATATCAGCGATAACAACTATCAGATAGTGTATATGCGATGCTGCCGAAATAACACTATTTTCAATATGGCTGCAAATAATGAAGGTTCTATTTTTGACTTAATCATTACTCCAGAAGCGCAAAGACTTGGAAATAGTAGTCCAACTTTTGATGAATTCCCACCTATTTTTATCTGTGCTGGGTTTCCACTGGAAGTTTCTCAAAAGTGTACTGATGCAGAAGGTGATGAAATCAGATACACTTTCTGTACTCCACTTGCGATTGGAGGTCCTAGTACTAATGGTCCAGCTGCCACAAGCTGCGAGTTAGGTGCTAATCCCGATGAAAGCATGTGTATTCCTCCTTATAATGAGTTAACTTATGAATTCCCTTTTTCGGTTGACAGACCCATGGCTGGAAATCCTATAGTGAGAATAAATCCAAACACTGGACTTATAACAGGAGTACCAGAAACGACTGGTCAATACTTATTAGGAATATGTGTAGAAGAATTCAGGAATGGGGTGCTCTTAAGTCGATTAAGAAGGGATTTTCAATTTAATGCACTTACTTGTATCAAGGAACTGTCGGCTAATCTAGAAGCAGATGAAGTTGTAATTGATAACTCCTTGGGTATCAGTAGACCCATTAATGTTATCAAAGCTTGTGGAGACAGTTTGGTGAATTTTCAAGGCTTTGATCTAAATAACACTATTATAAATTACTCATGGAATGTTCAAGGGCCTACTGGAGAAACCTTAATTGACACCTCTGGAAGAAATGTTAGAGGCCTAGAAGTATTTTTTCCAGAACTTGGAGAATATAGCGGTATACTAGCAGTAGAGGACACTGAAGGCTGTACTGATACTGCCTTTCTTAATGTAGTTCGGTTACCAGACTTGAAGACTGAGTTTGAGTTCGAGTTTGCAGACACCTGCTATCGTGCACCAATTCAGTATTCTGATCTTTCAGTTGCTGAGGCTTCTCAAGTGGTGGAGTGGAATTGGGATTTTGGATCAGAGGCAAGTTCTACAGAACAGAATCCTAGTTATGAATTTCTTACTAGAGGGATAAAACAGGTAAGACTAGTAACTATGGATCTCAACACGTGTATAGATACCTTTGTCCAAACCGTAAACTACAATCCTCCTTTAGATTCATTACTCATTACACAACCAGAAGTCAATATATGTTTTGGGGACTCTCTACAATATTTTGGCACCTGGATCCATGAATCTGGATTCTACGAAGAAACTATAGTATCAGTCTCCAGTGGTTGTGATTCACTTTATAGTGCCCTAACCTTAAATATTTTAGAAGAACCTGGAAGAACTGTGTTGGATACAGTTCTTTGCCCTGGTGAGTTTGTAGATTACTTTGGTGTCATATATAATGAACAACAGTTGAGTAGCGGTGAAAATGACTTTATGCATGTAACTAGTTCTTCTATTTCAGGGTGTGATAGTATTCTACATTTTATAAGATATGAATATGAAGAACTGCCTATAGTTAGTGTAGATGAAAGTAACCTAATATTAATAGCCAACAGAAATCAAGATTTGCCTGTAACTATCTCTGGAAGTTTTGATGAAGTATTTTGGACACCACCTACTGGTCTAGATTGCACAGATTGTCCAGTACCCCAAGTAAATTCTGAAATAGATACTACCTATCAGGTCGAAGTCTTTACTGATGACGACTGCCTAGTAGAAGATGCGTTTAGTATCAATTTTGTCGTTGTACCAGATAGATATTACTTTGCTACATCAGTTAGTAATAGCTCATTTAATGACGATGACAAGTTCTTCTTTTTGCAAACACAGGACAATGCCTTCGAAACAGTGACTTATGACATGCAAGTTTTTGACAGATGGGGTGGCTTATTATTTACAGGAACCAATCTAAGCATCAACGATAGAATCCAAGGCTGGTCCATTAGATCTACCTTACCAGGCCCTTATGTCTACAAAGTAGAAGTACATGAGTTTTTCGAGAGTAGACAATTTTCAGGTACAGTTACAGTTTTAAAGTAGTGCACTACCATCGTTCAGAATCTAATCAATGCAAAAATCTAGTATTCTTATAAGAGCTGTCCTTATACTATATGCTCTGCTTATATCAGACACAAGCAAAGCTGGACATATAGTTGGTGGTGATGTTACTTACGAATTCGTTTCATTCAATCAGAACAATACACAAGTTACCTTCAAGGTAATATTTAACATGTACAGAGATGAAGTCAATAGTCAGATAGGTTATGATGAAGATGCGGTTTTTGCAGCCTACCAACAACAAGCTGATGGCTCTTGGGAGTTCTATGATAGCTTTGTAGCTAATCCTCAAAATATAGCGACTATAGAGGTTGTAGATGATCCATGTGTGGAAGAGAGTGCACAAGTAGGGGTAGAATCTGCTTTCTATGAAACCTTTTTCACACTGGATATAGTAGACCAAGATTATATGATTGCCTTTCAAAGGTGTTGTCGTAATAAGACCTCTACTAATATATTAAATGATAATGTGGGCAGTGTTTTCGATGTCATAATAACGTCTGAAGCTCAGAGACTTGGTAATAATAGCCCAGTCTTTCTGGAGTACCCACCTATTTTTATTTGTTCTAACTTTCCAATAAGAGAAAACATATCCGCTACAGATTCTGAAGGTGACCAACTCAGATATTCCTTATGTGCACCATTGCAATCAGGAGGCACGATGGGAAATCAAAATGATCCTTGCTTATTTCCAATGCCAACGGTAGAAGGTTGTTTGCCACCTTTTTCAGAGGTAGATTTTACAGCTCCTTTTTCAGCTACAGCTCCAATGGGAGGTAGGCCTACTATAACATTAAGTGATAATGGAATACTTTCTGGTATACCTGAAATACTAGGACAATATGTTGTAGGTATTTGCGTGGAAGAATTTAGAAATGGTGTTCTTCTGAGTACGCTTCGCAGAGATTTCCAATTTAATGTTGTACCCTGTCAGAGAGCCATCTCTGCAAGTCTTACAGCTGATAGTATAGGTGTGGTAGATGGTAAAGTAACCAGCTTTCTCAACGCTTGTGGTGACAATAATGTCAATTTTGCTAGTAGTGGATTGGGTGCTACAGTAGAAAATTTTGAATGGCTCATACTGAGCCCAGATGGCTCGATCTTCTTTGAAGGCGCAAACGCTGACTTGGGAGAATTAGACCTTTCCTTTCCAGACTTAGGAGATTACTCAGGTTATGTTGCAGTAGATGATGGCTCCCAATGTCAGGACACTGCTTTCTTTGTAGTATCCAGAAAGAGAGGTACAGATACTGCTTTTGAGGTTGTACAGGACAGTTGTTTTTTAGGACCTGTTGGCTTTCAGAATATGTCGGAGGCCGAGCCTGGTACCAATATCACAGATATATTTTGGAATATAAACGGCGAATTCGAATCAAGCGATGATGATTTTGAATATGAGTTTGCCGATCGTGGACCCAAATCAATCAGTCTTATTAGTACAAATAATCTTGGATGTTCAGATACACTTGTAACAGAAATTAACTATAACCCCCCTCATGATGAAACAGGTGTTGCTAGCATAGATACAACACTATGTTTTGGTGATTCTATCTTGTTCGATAGTCAATGGATTACAGTCGCAGGACAATATGAAGATATTTTGCAGTTCAGAGAAACTGGCTGTGATTCCATAGGCCGCTCACTTTCTCTTAGCATTGCCCCAGAAGAAACTTTCACCTTTCTTGATACAACTATATGCGTAGGTGAAAGTGTAGAATACTTTGGCGTTAGTTATAACCAAACCGGTGAATTTCGTCATAGTACGCTTTCCATAACAACAGGCTGTGACAGCATAATACATGATCTGATTCTAGCTGTAGAGGAATTTCCTTTTGTAGAGTTCTCTGAGTCTTCGGTTATTGTTCCATCATTTGAAGACTTTGCTTTACCAGTTGAAATCAGTGGTGAAATTGACAATATAAGTTGGGAACCAACTATAGGTCTTAGTTGCTCAGATTGTCCCAATCCAACTATCAACTCTGATTTAGACACAACATACATTGTGATAGCAAGTACTTCAGCAGGATGCTCCACATCACAAAGTATAGATATAAATTTTGTCTTTGTCCCAGAGAAATACTATTTCCCAAATATCCTCATACAGGATGGTGTAAGTTCTGAGGATACCAATCTTTATCTACAAACGAACGTTGCGGCTTTACGTTCTGTAGACTATGACCTTCAAGTGATAGACAGATGGGGCAATCTTGTATTCAATGGTCAGGGTCTATCCATAAATGATAAAAATCAAGGCTGGTCATCCAGAGATTTCTTACCAGGTGTCTACATCTACAATTTTACAATCAGAGAATTTTTTGAAACGAAAACTGAAGTTGGTTCCATCACCTTAATCAAATAGGTCTTCAAACTCGAATCTTATTGCTAGCTTTGGCTATCAATAACAAGGAACCAAGTGGATGATATCGTTCTGAATTTTAGTAAATCTAGTGTTACACTAATCAATGTAACCCTTGCATTTATCATGTTCGGTATTGCCTTAGACCTTTCCATAGAAAAATTTAAACAAGTACTCACAACCCCGCAGAAACTCATAGCAGGACTAGTATCTCAGTTAATACTCTTACCTCTTTTCACTTTCCTGCTGATAAGCATATTTGAGCCTCTTCCTTCTGTTGCATTGGGTATGATTCTAGTTGCTTCTTGTCCTGGAGGAAATATTTCGAATTTTATCAGTTCATTGGCAAAGGGAAATGTAGAATTGTCTATCTCATTGACTTCTGTTACATCGGTATTGGCAATAATTTTTACTCCTCTAAATTTTAATTTTTATGGCTCCCTTTATGGCCCTACCCAAACTATCCTGCAAGAAATAAGTCTCGATTGGCTAGAGGTAGTTCAGACCATTGCAACCATTATTATTATACCTATCATAATAGGAATGCTAGTCAGATCAAAATTGCCTGCTATTGCGAAGAGAATATCCAAGCCCTTAGAGTTG
>CAZKXO010000253.1:0-5670 GCA_964556525.1 uncultured Saprospiraceae bacterium | reverse complement strand
TTCTGGATTTGGATGCCCTTGATAGGCTTTCACCCATTGATGATTTTTACACTTAAAGCAACAAGCTTAATCTACCAGTTTTGGATACATACAGAACTGATAACCAAAATGCCTAAGTGGTTTGAATATGTTTTCAATACGCCTTCTCACCACCGTGTACATCATTCCAGTGACATTAATTATTTGGATATGAATCATGCTGGTGTTTTTATCATTTGGGACAGAATGTTTGGAACTTTCATAGAAGAAAAAGACAGACCCAACTATGGTATTAGAGAGAATCTAACAAGCTATAATCCTTTAGTAATTACCTTCCACGAATGGGCAGCTATTGCCAACGACCTGCGGATAAATACTTTTCTGCAGAAGAAGATTAAAAATATTTTTGGACCTCCTGGATGTAGTCAGGATGGTTCTAGACAAACTACGAAGCAACTCAAGCAAGGAATGAAAGCTAGTTCGGATATTAACTCTTAAAAAGGTATGTGAAAAAAGAAAGAGGAAAGATCATAGACCTCTCCTCTTTTTTATTACTTGGAGTAATAGATTATTGTTTTACAACCCGAGAGCCATACTGACCTTGGTCAGTTCTGATGTGTAATAAGTAAGTTCCCGCACTATAGTCCGTTAAATCTAAATCATAAGAACCTCCATTAGACTTTTCGTTTACAAGTACATCTGATACGCGGCCATCTAAAGATAAAATGCTTATAACAAGCTGTTGCTCTTTTTCAAATTGAAGCTGAAGCTGTGTCCTATCGAAAGTTGGGTTTGGTCCTAATTCGTAGGTTAATAATCCTGGTATGTCTTCCACAGATGTATTAAGTAAGTTGATTGTGCTTTCGGAAATGCAGCCAACAGCATCTGTTATAACAAGAGTAAGGTCACCATCAGATAGATTAGTAGCCACTTGTGTTGTTTCTCCATTTGACCAATCATATGAAAAAGGTTGTATTCCACCTATAATTTGGGGTACTATCTCAGTATTTCCTTCATTTATTAAAGAGAGATCAATGTCAGAACTGAATACAAGAATCAAGGAATCTGCTGAGACACTACAGGTAGAGGCACCTGGATTATTTGCATCAGAGAAGGAAGTTGATTTAATTACCCATGCTCCTTCGAGTGGAGGAAGTGAGTTAGAAGAAAGTAGTCCAGAAAGATTGGCATTTATATCTTCTGCTTCAGAAACATTTGCAAGTACGAAATCTATATTCGGTCCACCTCTGCCGCCTGTATTAGAATTCTCAAGTAAAAACCCAAAGCCTCCTCCAGAAGGTGGATTGACATCTTGTACCATAACTGTAAAATTAGATTCTACTCCGCAAAGAGTCTCAGTTCCAATTGTTAGCAACTGACCACTAAAGCAAGTAGTATCCGGTTCTCCAAAAATTACTGTAAGCGAATCTGCTGTAACAGAACAAAGATCATTCAAGGCATTATCGCTAAATACTAACCCTCTTACGATCCAAGTACCTTCTAGTGGTGGAAGACTATTGGCAGAGAGTACACCACTTAGGTCATTATCCAAAGTTGCTTCACCATTCTGACTTATAAGAGTCAGTGGGGCTTCTATACCTCCCGTACCATTTGTATTTGTATTGTCGAATGCCCAAGCATAGGTACCCAAAACAGGAATTGACTCCCCCTCAACATCAAGATCAAAGGTATCTCCATCTCCTACTTCTACAGTTCCTGTAGTAACTAAGGTACCCGCTTCGCAAGGTAAAACAACAGTTACAAAATTCACAACTAGCGAATCTTCTGTAATGGAACAAATTGTCCCGAATGCATCAGAGATATCCGTATACGCGGCACCTCTTAATACCCATGTACCTTCGAATGGGGGTAAATTATTTTGAGTAAACAATCCTCCAAGGGTGCTATTAAAATTTTCGTTAGTCATGGTGCCGGACAGGATAAACTCGATACCTAAGCCACCTGTACCATTCGTGTTGCTGTTGTCAAAGATGAAACCATATCCTCCTGGCATTGCAGGTTGAGTGACATTTATTGCCATTATATTGAAAGTCTCTCCAGAGTTGACTGTGACCTCTGTCGTAGTCGTCAAAATTCCAGCGTCACATTGAGAGGTTGCTTCCAGAGTAAGGCCTATTAGCGCAATGAAAGTGAATAAACATTGAAAGTAAAATTTCTTCATATCTTAAGTTTGTTGAGGATAAGATAGTTACACAGTGGTTATATTTGATTTGTTGCTTTTTGCAAAGACTATGTGTAATTATCCAATTCAAATGATAAATAAAATCAATACAGTCACAAAATAAGCTATGATTGCTGGATAAAAAATTTAATTCATATCGTGAAGAATGCTTAATGGTATTTCGATCTCATTTTCTGGTCAAATGCTGGTCAAACGTCAAAAAAGATCTTCCCATTCCACCACTCTTTTTCTATGATTGCTTTTTTTCGGTGGTAGAATTTTAATGCCCCAGTGTTCCAATCCAGAACTTGCCATTTTATCAATTTGCAGTCTCTTCTTATGGCTTCATCTAGAGTTGCATCGAAAAGCAAATCTCCTACACCTTGACTCCTATGAGCTTCTTTGACTACAAAATCTTCCAAATACAGCATTTTGCCTTTCCAAGTGGAAAAGGTGTCATAGAACAAAGTCATCCCAACTATTTCCTCGGCTTTTACAGCTGTAAGCATGCTAATCAGCCCTGATTGATGTGCTGTCCTGTAATCCTCTAAGGTGGCTGTGACGGCATTTGGCTCTTTTTCAAAAATGGCTAATTCCACCACGAGCTCTCTAATTGCCTGCAAATCAGCTTCTTCCGCAAATCTTATTTGGATATCATCAAGCATTATTAAGATAGATTTTTAGCGTAAAATACATCTTTGCAATACTAAAAATATATAGTACCTTTGCACCTCATTTTTCAAAGCTGTAAATAAACTAATATATGCCTACTATTAATCAGTTGGTAAGAAAGGGAAGAAAAAAGCAAGTTGAGACTAGTAAGTCTAGAGCTTTAGAGGGTTCTCCCCAGAAAAGAGGGGTATGTACAAGAGTATATACTACAACACCTAAGAAGCCTAACTCTGCTCTTAGAAAAGTTGCTAAAGTAAGATTGACCAACGGTATAGAGGTTATCGCATACATCCCTGGTGAAGGTCACAACCTACAAGAGCACTCTATTGTATTATTAAGAGGTGGTAGAGTAAAAGACTTGCCAGGTGTAAGATATACTATAGTAAGAGGGGCTTTAGATACAGCTGGAGTAGAAGGAAGATTACAATCAAGATCAAAATATGGGTCTAAGAGACCTAAAAAATAATTAGAGCATGCGTAAAAGAAAGCCTAAAAAGAGAATACTACAACCAGATCCTAGATTCAATGACACAGCTGTAACACAGTTTGTTAATAATCTGATGTGGGCAGGTAAGAAAACAACTGCTTACAATCTGTTTTACGATGCTATGGATATAGTTCAGGAAAAAACTGGCGAAGATCCTCATGAAATGTGGAAAAAGGCCCTTCAAAACATCACCCCAGGTGTAGAAGTGCGATCTAAAAGAATCGGTGGTGCTACTTTTCAGATACCAATAGAAGTAAGACCTGCAAGAAAGATTTCTGTAGGGATGAAGTGGCTTATCAGATATTCTAGAGCCAGAAATGGTAAAGGAATGGCAGAAAAACTGGCCAATGAAATAATGGCTGCTGCTAAAGGTGAAGGTGCTGCAGTTAAGAAAAGAGAAGATACACATAAGATGGCTGAAGCAAACAGAGCCTTTGCGCACTTCAGAACATAGTAGATTATTATCCTACAATTTTTAGATAGAGAAAGAAAATGGCTAAAGACTTAAAGTTTCTACGAAACATTGGAATTGCTGCGCATATTGATGCAGGAAAAACAACCACCACCGAAAGAGTATTGTTCTATACAGGTATGTCACATAAGATAGGTGAGGTGCACGATGGAGCAGCTACCATGGATTGGATGGAGCAAGAGCAAGAAAGAGGTATCACAATCACTTCTGCTGCAACTGCAACTAACTGGAAATGGAAGGATCAAAACTACCCGATGAATATCATCGATACTCCAGGACACGTTGATTTTACAGTAGAAGTAAATAGATCATTAAGAGTACTTGATGGTCTAGTTTTCCTATTCTGCGCAGTATCAGGTGTAGAGCCTCAGTCAGAAACTAACTGGAGACTAGCAGATAACTATAATGTTCCTAGAATCGGTTTTGTCAATAAAATGGACAGGTCTGGTGCAGATTTCTTCTCTGTGGTTAAGGATGTTAAGGAAAAATTAGGCTCAGAAGCCATTCCTCTTCAGGTGCCTATCGGTGCTGAAGAGAACTTCAAAGGTGTGGTAGACCTTATCACAGGCAAGGCTATTGTATGGAATGAGCATGACATGGGGATGACTTATGAAGAAATTCCTGTTCCTGAAGATTTAGTAGATACCGTAGCCGAGTGGAGAGAGAAGTTGTTGGAAGCAGTAGCTGAATATGATGACACTTTGATGGAAAAGTTCTTCGATGATCCAGCAACTATCACTGAGCAAGAGATGATTGATGCAGTTAGAGGCGCAGTACTAGATAACAAGTTTGTACCTATGATGGCAGGATCTGCCTTCAAAAATAAAGGAGTGCAAGCTGTATTGGATGCCGTATGTGCATTCTTACCTTCTCCTTTGGATATTGGCGGTGTGACAGGTACTAATCCTAAGACTGATGACGAAATTGTAAGAAATCCTACAAATGATGAGCCATTTACAGCTTTGGCATTTAAAATTGCAACAGATCCTTACGTAGGTAGATTGGCCTTTTTTAGAGTTTATTCTGGTACTCTAGATGCTGGGTCATATATATATAACTCAAGATCTGATAACAAAGAGAGAATCTCAAGATTGTATCAGATGCACTCTAACAAACAGAATGCGATACCTAAGGTAGAAGCTGGGGATATTGCTGCAGGTGTTGGATTTAAAGACATCAGAACAGGTGATACTTTGTGTGCTGAAGGGCATCCTATTGTACTAGAGAGTATGGTATTCCCTGATCCAGTAATTGGAGTTGCTATTGAGCCTAAGACACAGAAAGATATTGATAAACTAGGAATGGCTTTAGCGAAATTGTCAGAAGAGGATCCTACATTCAGAGTAAGATATGATGAGGATACTAATCAGACCATTATTAGTGGTATGGGGGAGTTACATCTCGAAATCATTATCGATAGACTTAAGAGAGAATTCAAAGTAGAATGTAATCAAGGTGCGCCTCAGGTTACATATAAAGAAGCATTAACGACTACTGTAGATCACAATGAGAGATTGAAAAAGCAGTCAGGTGGTTCTGGTTTATTCGCTCAGATGTCATTTGAGTTAGGACCTGCAGATGAAGAATTCCTAGAATCAGATGATTTCAAAAATGGAAAAGTAAGATTACAATTCATCAACAAGATTGTAGGTGGTAAGATACCAAAGGAATTTTTCCCATCTATTATCAAAGGGTTCAATTCCATGATGGATAACGGAGTTCTTGCTGGATATGGTATCGACTCTATGAAAGTAAAATTGTATGATGGAGCTACTCACGCGGTAGATTCCAAGCCTATTGCATTCGAATTGTGTGCAAAGGAAGGATTCAAGGCAGCAGCCAATACAGCTAAGCCAGTATTACTAGAGCCTATCATGG
>CAZKXO010000252.1:0-5679 GCA_964556525.1 uncultured Saprospiraceae bacterium | reverse complement strand
CTAATATTACTGAATATATCTATCGTGTATATGTTCCAGGTAATTATGGACAAGTTTGTGTTAGCAATTTAAATGGTTGCCTAGATGCAACCAGTATTGCAATCTATACTGAACGACAAGCCACAGGAGCTTCTTCCTTCCAAGCAACTTATGATAGTGAATTTCACCTCAATGGATGTGTCCAACGTACCTTCAATATTGGTGCTAGCTCTATTGCGAGAGATTTTACGCTATCAGTGCCAATTCATGAAAAATCTGCTGACGGAAGAGTGGTAGTAATAGAGGTTGATGTTAGAGATGGAAACTCCAACTTGAATACAATTTCAAGAACCTTCACTAACCAGAATAGAGGTAAAGAGGCTTCATTATATAATATAGCTTTAGATAATGTTCCTTCACGAGCTGACAACTTTAGACTTAGAATTTGTTCTCCAACTGGTAATGGTGATTCATTTGGTGTAGGTTCGGTGTTTGTTGGAACTGATCTTTGTGATAGTAATTGTGAAATCAGATGTCCTGGAAATGTGACAGTTGAGTGCGACCAGTCAGTGCAGCCTTCTGCTACTGGAGAGCCAAGACTCATTGGGTCAACATGTAATGGAGCAATGGTAACCTTCGTAGATGATTTTAATAATGCAGCTTGTCCAAGCATAGGTGTAATCACAAGAACATGGAGAGTAACTTCTCAGTCTACACAGAATCAAGTATGTGTGCCGATGAGATTAGCATACTACGACTTTACAGATAATGGCCGTACTCTATGTTCAGTAAATGGAGGTGACCCATTGCAGAGAGGAGCTCCTGTTACTGAAAGAAACAGACAATTATGTAACCATTCTGTTACTAGAGTTACTAAGCAACGAAGAAGCTCATGTGTAAGAGGACCTTTTGGTAATAGGAACGAAGCAGTCTGTGTAGGTGGTCAGGATACAAATAGTTTTGTTGCAAATAATAATGATGCAACAATTTTTGAAGTTAGTTTCCCAGCAGGAGATGAAGGTAGTCTTACAGAATTCTGCTTCTATGAAAGAGCTTCAAATACTAACGAAAACTTTGGTAGAAATTTCCCACCTAGAAATTTTGGTATTAGGGTCACCAAAAATGGGAATCAGATACTATTGAGAGATGGTTTTTCTACTAGTAGTTCTTGGAACCAAAGATGTATTGACTTTAGCAATGATTCTGATTTTGACTTCAATGCTAATGGCACTACTACTTTCCAAATAGAGATATTGGGATATAATCCTCGTGAGAACAGATCTGATGATAATGAGAATATATGGGAGCTTGATGAATTTACTGTTTACGGCTGTTGTGGTAGTACCAGTCAGAATGTAACCTTTACCGAGACTTGTAACCAGAGAATAACAATTAGAGATACAGAGAGACCAACTCTCTCAAATGTCCCTTCCAACATTACAATAAATTGTATGGATGATATTCCAGCAGTTCCAACAAATGTTACAGCTTCTGATAATTGTGCTTTTGAAACTTTCTTCAATGAAGAAATAATTTCTGGAACTGCACCGTGTGATTATGTAATTAGAAGAACGTGGAGAGTTGAGGATGCTTGTCAGAACTTTAGAGAAGGAAGACAAACAATTACTATAAGAAATGACATATCTGCAAGCATTGAAGCACCAAGTGTTGTTTGTGAAGGGAATTCACCTTCATTAAGAGCAACTGGTACTGGAGGTTGTGGTGACTATTCATATAGATGGAGCACAGGTGCAACATCAAGAACTATAACAGCTAATAATTTAGCGACTGGGAATAGAAATTTTTCCGTAACAATTACTGATTCTAGTGGATGTGATGATGTTGAAAATGTAACAATTCAGGTTGTTTCTGATCCTGAAATTACTTTGACGGCAGAAACCAACGAAGTGTGCTTAGGTGGCACAGTAGATTTAACAGCATCAGTTTCTGGAGGTACAGGAAATTGTTCTATTCAGTGGCAGAGAAGACCACAGGGTGGTACATGGTCTAATACAGCAAATGGACAGACAACTATAACTGCTGGAACTGGATTCTTATCCTCACCTGGTGTTTTCCAGTATAGAGCCTTGTATGATTGTAATGGTGATGGATGTGATGAAGATGTATCTAATATTATAAATATAGAAGTCTTTGAAGACCCAGAGATTTCAATTGAAGCTGATAATGTAGAAATATGTCTTGGAGAAACAGTCAACCTATCTGCCACAGTAGGTGGGGGAGTAGGAAATTGTGATATCCAGTGGCAGAGAAGACCACAGGGTGGTACATGGACTAATACAGCAAATGGTCAGACAACTATTACGGCTGGTACAGGATTCTTGTCACAAGCAGGTGTTTTCCAGTATAGAGCACTTTATGACTGTACTGGTGAAGGTTGTGGACAAGTTATATCAGATGTTATAAGCATTGAGGTATTTGAAGATCCAGAGATAACAATAGAGGCAGATGATTTAGAAGTTTGTTTGGGTGAGACAGTAGACTTAACACCTACGGTAACAGGAGGAACAGGTTCTTGTGATATCCAATGGGAGAGAAGAGTAGGAACAAGTGGCGCATGGATAGAAACAAATAATGGTACTGCTGAGGCAGGGTTTTTGTCAGCACCAGGCAGTTATCAATATCGTGCTTTGTATGATTGTAATGGTCCTAGTTGTGATGAAGATATTTCTAATGTAGTTACAATTGTAGTAGTAGAAGATCCAGAGATAACAATTGAGGCTGATGATTTAGAGGTATGCTTAGGCGAGGTAGTAGACATAACACCTTCCGTGACTGGAGGAACTGGCTCTTGTGCTATCCAATGGGAAAGAAGAGTAGGAACAAGTGGCGCATGGATAGAAACAAATAATGGTACTGCTGAGACAGGGTTTTTGTCGGCACCAGGCAGTTATCAGTACCGTGCAATATATGATTGTAATGGTCCTAGTTGTGATGAAAATATTTCCAATGTAGTGACCATAGTAGTGGTCGAAGATCCAGAGATTACAATCGAGGCTGATGATTTAGAAATATGTTTAGGTGAGACAGTCGACCTTACTGCAACAGTAAGTGGAGGAACAGGATCTTGTGCTATCCAGTGGCAAAGAAGACCACAAGGAGGTACATGGGCAGATGTTGCAAACGGTCAAACAACTGTCACTGCAGGAACAGGCTTCCTTAATGCAGCAGGTGTATTCCAATATAGAGCCTTCTATGATTGTGATGGAGCAGACTGTGATGAAGATGTATCCAATGTAATAAACATAGAAGTATTTGAAGACCCTGAAATAACTATAGAAGCTGATGATGTCGAAGTATGTCTAGGTGAGTCAGTCGACCTTACTTCAACAGTAAGTGGAGGAACTGGTTCTTGTGCTATCCAGTGGCAAAGAAGACCACAAGGAGGTACATGGACAGATGTTGCAAATGGTCAAACAACAATTACTGCTGGAACAGACTTCTTAAATGCAGTTGGTGTATTCCAATATAGAGCATTCTATAATTGTGATGGACCTGACTGTGATGAAGATGTATCAGATGTAATAAACATAGAGGTATTTGAAGATCCAGAAATAACAATAGTAGCTGACGACATCGAAGTATGTCTAGGTGAGACAGTAGACCTTACCGCAACAGTAAGCGGCGGAACAGGATCATGCGCAATCCAGTGGCAAAGAAGACCGCAAGGAGGTACGTGGGCAGATGTTGCAAACGGCCAAACAACTGTTACTGCTGGAACAGGCTTCTTAAATGCAGCAGGTGTATTCCAATATAGAGCCTTCTATAACTGTGATGGAGCTGACTGTGATGAAGATGTATCGGAAGTAATAGACATTGAGGTATTTGAAGATCCAGAAATTACAATAGAAGCAGATGACTTAGAAGTATGTATAGGAGAGATAGTGGATATCACGCCTACTGTTTCAGGAGGAACTGGTTCTTGTGCTATCCAGTGGGAAAGAAGAGTAGGAACAAGCGGAGCATGGATCGAGACGAATAATGGTACTGCTGATGCAGGGTTTTTGTCGGCACCTGGAAGTTTCCAATATCGAGCAATTTATAATTGTGATGGTGCAGACTGTGATGAGGATATATCTAATGTTGTTACAATTGAAGTATTCGCTGATCCAGAAATAACAATTGAAGCTACTGAATTACAAGTATGTATAGGTGAGACCGTTGATCTTACTGCAGCTACAAGTGGAGGTAATGGAACTTGTGCGATCCAATGGCAAAGAAGACCGGCAGGTGGGACTTGGTTAGATGTAGCAGACGGACAGATGTCTGTGACAGCAGGTACAGGATTCCTTTCTGAGCCAGGTACTTTCCAGTATAGAGCATTCTATAATTGTGATGGTCCAGATTGTGACGAAGATGTATCTAATGTTATAGATATTGTAGTAGAAGGATGTCAGTCTATTGGATCCGTAATCTTTATTGATGATAACAACAATGGAATTCAAGATGCTGGTGAAGAGACATTAGGAAGTAAAGGGAAAACAGTGACTCTTGAGTTAGTTGATGCAGATTCTGGTCAAGTGATTGCAACAACAACTTCAACAACAAATGGAGAATATGTCTTCGAAGGACTAGTGCCAGGCGATTATGTTGTTCAATTTATGCCTCCTTCAAGTAGTCCAGTATCATCTACCACAACTAATAATGCAGATGATCAAACTGATGGAGATGACAATGGTTCTCAGCAAGATACTAATGGAGATGGATTGACGAATGGACTTATACAGTCTCCAGTTATCAATTTGGCACCATTTGCTGAACCTACAAATGATCCAGGTATTGAAAGTTTTCCAAATGATTTTGGGGATAATACGGTTGATTTTGGTTTAGTACAACTAAGTGCTATCGGATCTACAGTATTCTCAGATGATAATAATAATGGTCAGTTAGATCCAGGAGAAGAAACTCTTGGGCAAAAAGGTAAAAATATTGAAATTACATTGCTTGATTCAAATGGGAATGTTGTCGCTACAACTACTACAGATGCAAACGGAAGCTATGTTTTTGATCAATTGTTACCTGGTGATTACGTAGTAACTTTCACTCCTCCAGCTTCTCTCCCTGTTTCTTCAGGTCCTACTGATACTAATGATAATCAACAAGATGATGATGATAACGGTATCCAACAGGATACTGATGGAGATGGATTGACTGATGGAGTTATTACTTCACCAGTGATATCTATCATGCCTGGAACTGAGCCAACAAATGAACCAGGAGTCAATGCAGGAAAAGGAAGTGCAGCTGATGATAATGGAGATATGACAATTGACTTTGGTCTTGTACCTCTAGTTTCTGTAGGATCTACAGTATTCTTAGATGATAACAATAATGGTATCCAAGATGCAGGTGAAGATGGACTAGATTCAAAAGGTAAAACTGTCACATTAGAATTAGTTGATGCGGCCACAGGTCAAGTTGTAGCTACAACTACAACAACTACCAATGGATCTTACTTATTTGATAATCTACTTCCAGGAGATTACTTTATACAATTTGAAGCACCAGATACTGCTCCAGTATCATCTACGACAGATTTTGATGCTGATGATCAGGTAGATGGTAATGATAACGGTACTCAGCAAGATACTGACGGTGATGGTCTGACAGATGGATTGATTACATCAAATGTATTCACATTACAAGCAGATACAGAGCCTACAGGAGAACCGGGAACTAACG
>CAZKXO010000251.1:0-5684 GCA_964556525.1 uncultured Saprospiraceae bacterium | reverse complement strand
TGGAAGAACCAAGACAGATTCTTTCCGCTGACACCTTCGTATACCTGTTTTATTTCTTCCGGTCCCGGATGTCTGTGTTTCCACTCAGCAAAGAACTCATGGGTAGCAGCTCTAAAGGTCGAGACCCCCAGATAACTTTCTAGATATCGCAAGGCAAAGGCCATACGTTCATAGCTATTAGAGCCATAGGTCATTATATCCACTGAAGCAGATTCCTGATCTATCTTTCCCAACTTACCACAACAATGCAGGTGACAAATGCCAGCTTGCATGACAGAGTATTCAGGGTTCTTAGATTTATAAAAATCAGGCATGACATAATTATAATTAGGCTCGTCATACTTGGAGTCATTATATTTCCGCTCCACAAAAGAATTAAAGCCCTCGTCTATCCAAGGATAGCGACGTTCATTACTGCCGATAGCACTTTGAAACCAATTATGACCAACTTCATGTGCGATAAGATTGTCCATGCTCTGACCAAGATAGTCCAGGTCGATGATACTCAGCATAGGATACTCCATGCCTCCTCTATCTGCATTGTTAGTAAGGACCAAACTGTATTGTGGATAAGGATACAAACCCACTTGTTCGGAATAGAACCTCAGCGCATCTTCTATATAGGTTAGCAAGGTATCATAGCCACTCTGATAATTTGTAAATAGAGAAATAGGCACCGAATGACCATCGATATTTATTATTCGTTCCTTCGTTACAAAGCTTCTGGAACTCGCCCAAGCAATATCAGCTACATTGTCAGCTCTTACGGTTATCACTTTAGAGTCTCCTACAAATTCTTCTGACTGCACCAGGCCTGAAGTAGCAATATTATGATTGCGCGGCACTGTATAAATCAACTCGTAAGACCCGTACTCAGAATAGAATTCTCCAGCATCAAGATAGGGCATCGGATGCCAGCCTTCATGATCATATACTGCTGGTTTCGGATACCATTGAGTAAATCTATAAAGATCCTCCTGCCAGCCCCCCCGGCTAAAGAAAGCAGGAATCTGTACCACCGCCTCTATATGTAACTGTGTTGTTTCGCCAGCTGCGATAGCCTTATGTAAGGGTACAACGACTATATCAGTATGGCGCTTATTCTTCTCGTCCAGATAATTTGTTGGTGTTAATAAGTCAGCATTCTGATAAAAACTGACAGAACTATACCCACCTAGCATGGCCTCATCAGCAAAATAGTGATCCATCATGCCCATAGCTAGACGCTGATCAGCAAAAGCAGAAGTCTTATCAGAAAAACAATTCCACCACAGATGAAAGTATATTTCTGATAAGGCGTCTGGAGAATTATTGGTATAAGTCAGAACAAGATCTAAAGCCAAAGTTTTCTCTAAAGTATCTAGTGTCGCATTAATTTTGTAGTTAGTTTGTTGTTGGAAATAATCCTGAGCAGATACAGCAGTTCCAAGACTACAAATCAAAAAACATAGCAAAAAGACACGAGACATCATATTATATATTTTTATAATACATAGACTACAATATTAGCCATTTATGACCAAACAAGGATTCTTAATACTGATAATAACTGTAATTGCTCTATCGTGCAAGACCACTACCAAGCTGACACCTACACAAAGTAATACCAACCCACAATATATCTTTCCTATAGACTGGATAGGCCATTACAAAGGCGACCTCAATATTCTAGGTGCACAAAATGATACGATATCTGTGATAATGGAGCTTATCATAGACCATCCTGATGCAATGGGTCTCTACCCTTGGGTCCTCAAGTATGACGAAAAAGATGTCAGATATTATGGTCTCGAAGTCGTAGATGCTACCAAGGGACACTATCGCATAGATGAGCACAACGGTATAAAACTGGATGCCTATCTAAGGAGCAATCATCTGATTACAGACTTTGAAGTAGTAGGTAATCACCTTAACTTTCACTACGAGAAAAAGACAGATGGCATTGCCATACAAGTCTACTCTTCTCGAGCCAGCAGTTACACGACTACTGGTGATGAGATTATCGGAAAAGATACCATCCCTCCCGTCAAGTCCTTTCCTGTTACTGGTTACCAATCTGGCTATCTCTACAAGATAAAATAATGGCAACAGCTCAGTCCTGCTCTATCTGTAATAAAAACTTGTCTTGCTCCGCAGACAAATCCTGCTGGTGTACGCAGTTACCAAACATTCTCAGTCCTAACCCTACAGAAAGCTGTCTCTGCCCCAACTGCCTGCTAGACGCTATCGCAACTAAGATAAATACGGAAATCCTACAGCTCACCGCTCATCAAAAAGCACAAATTGCCCATCTCGGTATTCCTAACCCTGCTGAACAAGGCAAGGACTATTATATGGACCGAGGTCTACTCGTCATGACAAAGTGGTATCTGCTGAGAAGGGGGAGTTGCTGTGGTAATGGATGTCGGCATTGTCCTTATGGGTAGATGGGTGCAGATTTAGATATTATTCTTTAATTGTAGGTGTCATTGCTCTACTGGCCCCTTTATCGCCTTAAGGGCAATCTGCCCGCTCACTGCAACTACTCAACTACTGTTTCACTAGCTTACCCGTCTTCAGTACCCGCTGACCATCTACGAGCTCATACACATAAGTCCCTGCAGGCAGCAAAGACAAGTCTATCCCATTAGCCCCACCTATTATTTTTTCTGTAAGCACCAGCTTAGCTGATAAATCATAAAGTAGAATCCTACCCTCCCTTGGCAGGTAGTCATGCAGGGTAATTCTTATAAAACCTTCTGTAGGATTAGGAAAAAGAGACACATCTAGCTCTACTGTACTCTCTGAAGTAGACACCGTACCTAGCTGCAGGGTCTGGCAAGAGGTATTACTACTGTGCTCATTACTGACGGTCAGGCAGACCTCATAGACACCTGCGGAGCTGTACTTGTGTACAGGATGCCTTGCTGTAGAACTGCTGCCATCTCCGAAGTCCCAGTGCCATGACTCTGGCCTATAGTAAGAGACATCCCAGAACTGTGTCGTCAGAAAATCCATGCTGTCTTGCTCGTACCAATATCTGGAAACTGGATTATTATCCAGTCCTAGGGTATCACAGCCACTGCCATCCAGTGGGCCGAGACGGTAGGTATTGAAATTGGGTAGAGCACCAAAAGCAAATGTAGGTAACTGAATCACACTTTGTTGTACATCACAAGCTTCTCCGCGTCGATTCGGAAAGTTTATTACATGAATATTGAAACATTGGGCAGCTCTACCTACGTATACTTTGTTATCTGGTGCTAGTTGCAACTGACCAAACCATGTATTACATCCCAATGAATCCACAGAATTATCTTCATCATGCAAGGCTACCCTTATTCTTGAAGCAAAAATATTATGAGCCTTTAAATCATATTGGAAGACTTCTAAAGGCTTTGCAACATATAGCAGATTTTCATCTGGTGAAAATTCTATACCTGTATCAATACCTACATTGAAGCTAGAATTCTGCTCCATAGTAGAATTAAAAAGATGTCCTGTACATCTATCAAATTCTGAAACCATGAGGTCCATGCCTGTAGGATGCTCATTTTGAAACCTGTGATAAAGCGCAAAATAATTCCCATGTGAACTAAATTTGCTCTGGCCATTGCCTCTCCTGAGCTCAAAGGGCAGAAACTGCAAATGGCTCAGCCTAATTCCTCTTGGGTCTATCAGATAAGTATAGACGGTGTCTCTAGAAAACTGTAGCATCCACCAGTCGCGGCCATTGGCATGCCGGCAAGCGTGGATATTGCCTGAGTCTTGTACCTTATCATTGATACTTGCATCTTTGTCCAGCAACTCGTAATCTCCATCGGCATTCACTACCAAGGTTCCGTACTGCAGATCAGAATACCCTGTCGTCCATTTGCTTGTATAGTTCTCATAGATCACATATACTGAGTCAGGATCATCTGGCTTGGGCACAAAGCCTACTGACTGTATGTAATTATGTCCAGCGGAACGTGGCTCACCATGCTCATTGGGCCAGACCAAGGTGTGCCAGCCACTCACATAGGCGATAGTATCTCCAGCTATCACCGGCTGATGTCTCCCACTATGTACGGCCATACCATTAGAATAATACATTAGCGCACCCTGGGCATCACAGATACTGGCATTAGTAGGTCCCATATCCAGCGTGATTTCTTCTGCCCTATAAGCCCGTGGAGGAAGTGTATTGAAATCCAATACACTTGCTCCTAGCTCAGGCCAATCTGTCAGATCATCTGCGCTTGTCCAATTAAATATCCACTGATGGTCTTCCTTCTGAGTATACGCGTCATCAGGAATACCTACTAGCGTCATCAACATTGTACAAGCTAACCATCTGTGCATAAGTCTTATAGATATTATACATAAATATATGTTTCTTATTTTATGATTACAATTTTCTTTAGGAATCGGGATTTTTAGGAGTTGGGGGTGCTCAGGATGTGGTTATAAAAACTCATCCGACCCAAACAAATTTGGATCACCTGATCTAAATAGCTCTAAATTGAGAAGGAATAAGTGCGGGTATAGAATTGCTTTTCTTGTCGGTCATTACTCGACTCGCCCCTTTATCGCCTTAAGGGGAATCTGTCCGCATGTGGTAACTACACAATTAATATTAATCATATGGCGAGAGTGATGGTCCTACCTTCAGAGAGTCAGAGGATAGCGAGGCACTACCCCAGCTGCATCGGCACATCCATCAGCAATACACGTGCATTACTGTCTGCAGTTATTTTTATTTCTTCAGTATCCCATAAGCCGTAGCCGTCTCTTGTTTCTAATGCTTGATTCTCGATAGTTACGGAACCATCCAGAATAAATGCATAGACGCCATTCGCGCTGTCTTTAATTTTGTAAGTGGCTGTATGCCCTTCATCTAGATTGCCTATGTGGAACCAGGCATTTTGATGTGCCCATACACCATCGTCTTTTTCTGAGGGGGAGAGGATTTGGAAAAACTTGTTTCTGAATTTAGCTTGTTCTAAAGTTATTTGATCGTATCTAGGTGTGACGTTCTTTTTATTGGGAAACATCCAGATCTGCAAGAACTTTACTTCTGCCTCAGTGCTTTTATTTTTTTCGCTGTGGTAGATACCTGTACCGGCACTCATGACTTGTACATCTCCTTGCTCTATTACAGCCACATTACCCATGCTGTCTTCGTGTTGCAGGGCGCCTTCAAGGGGAATAGAAATAATCTCCATGTTGTCATGTGGATGGGTTCTGAATCCACGACCACCGGCGACGACATCATCATTGAGTACTCTCAGTACACCAAAACTCATTCTTTCTGGATTACGGTAATTTGCAAAGCTAAAAGTGTGATGTGTATCTAGCCAGCCATGATTGGCATGGCCTCTAGTATTGGCTTTATGCAAAACAGATTTCATTGTTTTGGTTTCGTTATTAGGAAGATGATTAAAGCCTACTTGCTCCATGAGTTGGTCGTAGGTAGATGCTTCAGCTTTTTCAGAATTAGTTGCTAAGCCTTTGGCAGCTGCTAATCCTGCAGCGCTTATGATGCTGTTTTTCAAAAATTTCTTTCTGTTCATCTCTAGATTACTTCTTAATTGTTAGGTCTATTTAACAAGATTACCGTTCTATTTGTTTCTCAGCTTATCACTTGTCCTAGTGTTATTCAGAAATATATCTATTTCTCTTTTCTCTTTCTAATACCGGACCTTCACAAAATTAAATCCTTC
>CAZKXO010000250.1:0-5690 GCA_964556525.1 uncultured Saprospiraceae bacterium | reverse complement strand
TTCTTATAAGCATGAGAATTTTATCATTAAAGATGATGACTTTTCGGGTAATCGCCTTCCGGGTATTCCTGATCACAATGCCTTTCTTAGAATAGGATATACACATCCAATGGGACTGAAATTAAACCTAAATAATCGTTTTGTAGGCAAGCTATATACTTCTGATTCCAACGACATACAGGTAGATAGTTACCTCCTGAGTGACTTCTATGGTAGCTATGATCTCAAGCTTAAGGACTATAGTTTTCAGCCCTTTGTAGGACTACAAAATCTATTGAATTCACAATACTTTGATAATATTAGAATCAATGGATTTGCAAATCGTCACTATGAGCCGGCACCTGGTTTCAATGTTTTTGGAGGAATACGACTAAGACTTTAGGACTTAAGAAAGGACTTAATTGTCTTCTTTGAAAATTTAGATAAGACCAATCTTCCACTTATAGCAGCTCTTTCTTTTAGTAGATCCGACCAATGGTCTGTGCCTTCCCAAAATACTTTCTTCAGCAAACTCATCGCTTCTGGGTTCATGGTTTTAAGATTTGCCAGAAAAGAGGATAGGTATTCATCCATCTCCTCCGCACTGCCAAGAACTTCCTGATAAAGTCCAGCTTCTTTTGCCCATTCTGCTTTATACCATTCCTTAGCATTGATGGCCATGTTGCTGAAATGTGCGACTCCTACTTTCCGCTCTACCGCAGGACCAATGACAAAGGGACCTATGCCTACAGCTAGTTCACTCAGCTTGACAGAAGAATATTTGGTTGCAATACAATAATCAAAAGATGCGGCCAAGCCTACACCACCTCCTACTGCCTTGCCTTGGACTCTACCTATAACTAATTTTTTAGCTGTTCTGATTGCATTGATGACATTGGCAAAGCCACTAAAGAAAGAAAGACCAGCTGCTTCATCTTCTATGGCGACCAGTTCATCAAAGCTTGCCCCAGCACAGAAAGTTCTATCACCAGCACTCTGGACCAAGATGAGTATGACAGCTTGATTTTCAGAAGCCATAGAAATTGCTTCGGCTAATTGTTTTAGTAGATTAGAAGGTAATGAATTGTGAGATGGGTGAAAGAATTCGATCGTTGCTATCTGATTATCTACGTTTGTAGTTACATAGCCCTGACTAGTTTTATCCATTAGTCGTTTTTATTTGACCTAAAGGTCTAACTTTGTATCCTATTTCCAAGATATGGCGCAGCAGAATTTTGTCGATTATGTTAGAATTTGTGGCAGATCAGGGGCAGGTGGTGCTGGTTCGGCTCATTTTTACAGAGATAAGATCACAGCTAAAGGTGGTCCTGATGGCGGTGATGGTGGCAGAGGTGGTCATATCATCGTAAAAGGGAATGCCCAACTCTGGACTTTATTACCGCTTAAATACAGAAAGCATGTTATTGCTGGAAAAGGAGAGCCTGGAAGAGGAAGTAATAAAACTGGTGCTCAAGGTGAAGATATAATTCTGGAAGTACCTATAGGAACGGTTGCAAGAGATGCTGAAACTGGTAAAGTAGAGTTTGAGATAACAGAGCAAGATGAGGAAGTAATTTTGGTCGCTGGCGGTCAAGGCGGAATGGGAAACAGTTTTTTTAAGTCATCTACTAATCAGGCACCACAATATGCGCAACCAGGAGAGCCTGGAAAGGAAGAGTGGAAAATATTAGAGTTAAAGTTACTTGCTGATGTTGGTTTGGTGGGATTTCCCAATGCCGGAAAATCTACCTTGCTGTCCGTTGTCAGTGCTGCCAAGCCTAAAATTGCCAATTATGCATTTACGACCCTTGTTCCTAATCTTGGAATAGTCAAATATAGAGATGCAAGATCATTTGTGATGGCAGATATCCCAGGAATAATAGAAGGGGCACATGAAGGTAAAGGGCTGGGAATCAGATTTTTGAGACATATAGAACGCAATGCACTTTTACTCTTTGTCATACCAGGAGACAGTAAGAACATCAGTCAAGAATTCAGAATCCTGCTCAATGAGCTTAAAAACTACAATCCTGAGCTCATAGATAAGCCAAAACTAATCGGTATTAGCAAATCTGACCTCTTGGATGAGGAATTAAGAGAACTTTTGAGCCAAGAGTTTGAATTTAACGTAGACTACCAATTTTTCTCTTCTATTACTCAAGAAGGTATCTCTGAACTGAAGGATAAAATTTGGGAGATGATGAACTACACGAATTTTGATTGATTATGCAAAATATTGGGGCTTGACTTCAAATAATTGCATGTTTTTTAATCATGGTTTGCAGAAAGTCTATAAATTCGCAAGAAACCATGCAGTTTTAAAAATTAGTTAAAAAAATAAGCGTTAGTAACTATGTTTTACTGATTCTCGTAATCATCTTGTTACTGATCTTAAATTGTTTAAAATGAAGAATCTATTATCATTGATATTTATTTGTTTGGCGTTTTTGCCATCCAATGCACAGGAGTCATTAATTGCTGGAATCATGCAAGTAGATCCTGTAAATCTTACTATCGGAGAAGAAGACCAGGAAAAGGTGGATGAATACGATGCAGCTTATGCTGAAGAGCAAACTGCGTTACAGGAAGCGCTTTCAGAACAAAGTGAAGAATATGCTGCCGAGGTTACCAAATTGGTAGAGAAGTTTCAAGATATTATGACAAAAGGAGAGGAAAGAATGATATCTAACGAGAAACAAAATGTCAACAGTAGAGCAAATGCATTGACTTTCAACCTTATAAGAGATAAGAAAGCGACCATCCAGAAGTTTCATAATGAATTGAGTTCTGAGATGCGCCAATTGCCTAGACCTATACAAAAGATGAAATCAAAAGAGCTAGATGACTTTGCAGATGAGCAAAGAAAACTGATACATGAAGAATTTGAGGCAAATCAAAGAGTATTGAAAGCTTTCAAAGCAACACAGCACGTTACAAAAACGCATATTTCAGATATGCCGGCATCGGATTCTTCCAACTAGATTATATGCCCTTATAACTGAACAGATATAACAAATGGAGCCAGGTCTAACGACCTGGCTTTTTTTATTTCCTGTATTTACCAGTAAATAATTACTAAGAAAGTTTCGTTCAATTTATACATACATACCAGCGTTTTTGGTATTGTACTTGTTATACATATAAGTGAAAATCCATATATGAAAAAATACAACATTCTATTACCTATAGTAGTAGTTCTTTACGCATTAACGATGAGTTCATGTGTAAGCAAGAAGAAGCTTGCAGAATTAGAAACCAGATACCAATCTGATTTAGCCTTAGCCAACAAACAATTAGGACTCTGTGGTGAGGATCTTAATAACTATATGGAGAGGTTGAAGCAATGCCAGATCGAAAAAGAGAGCTTGTCAGGCTCATCCACTGTACGACAGGAGCAGATACAAGATCTCAAAGATCAGCTTGCTGACATCAAAGCACAAAGAGATAAGCAGATGGATCAGGTAGGTGATCTAACAGTTCTTTCTCAGTCAGCCAATGAGAACATCAAAGAAACATTAGATCAGTTAGAACAGAGAGATGAGTATATCCACCTGTTACAGGCTGCTAAAAGTAAAGCAGATTCTATAAACTTGGCTCTTGCAGTAAACCTAAAAGGTATATTGTCTGATGGTATTGCTGACAGAGATGTTGACATCAAAGTAGATAAAACCGTTGTATACATCAATCTATCAGACAAGATGCTGTACTATACAGGAAGCTCCAATATTACTCCAAGGGCTAAAGAAGTCTTAGGTAAAATTTCTAAGATTATAGAATCCAGACCTAATCTAGAAGTAATGGTCGAAGGGTACACAGACAACGTACCTATGAGGAACTCTTGTATCGAGGATAACTGGGACCTAAGTGTAAAAAGAGCTACCTCAGTCGTAAGAACTCTACAGAAAGACTATGCAATAGATCCAAACAGACTGATAGCAGCTGGAAGAGGCGAATACAATACGCTGGCTGATAATTCTACTGCTGAAGGAAGAGCTGTCAATAGACGTACAAGAATCATTATACTTCCAAAATTAGATCAGTTTTACGACCTTCTAGACCCTACAAACGTGCCCGAGTAATTAAAATAAATATTAGGTGACTAAAAAAAAGCCAACCCTCTTCTAGAAGGTTGGCTTTTGCTTTGTTTGAGTAATGCTTTATCAGTGTAGAAGGCTCATTTCCACCTTTTTTTCCAATTCCTCCACAGTATCTTTAAAGAGAGAATCAGTATCTATAAGGTTCTGAACCGTCTTTATGGAGTAGATGACCGTACTATGGTCTTTGCCTCCAAAGTTGTGTCCTATTGTCTTTAGAGAACTCTTAGTATAGTTTTTAGCCAGATACATAGAAAGTTGTCTGGCGATAACAATGTTTCTTTTTCTTGTTTTGCTATTCAACTTATCCATTGGTACATCAAAATGATCGGCAACCAACTTGGCTATATTCTGCACAGATATAGTCTTGTTCTCCTGTGTTATGAACTTCTGTATGACTTCTTTGGCAAGATTAAGATCTATTTCTTTGTCATTAAGATTAGAATGCGCCATAAGTGATATAAGTACACCTTCTAATTCTCTGATATTGTTCTTAATATTAAAACAAATGTACTCTAGTACTTTCTTAGGTATCTTATGTATGTCCTTTCCAATCTTATGTTCTAAGATTGCCATACGGGTTTCATAGGCAGGCGACTTGACATCTGCCGTAAGTCCCCATTTAAATCTATTGATCAATCTATCTGAGACACCTTGCAGATCCTTAGGCGGCTTATCAGAAGTAAGGATGATTTGTTTGTTAGTCTGCTGTAGTTGGTTGAAGATATTGAAGAAAATATCTTGCGTCTTATCTCTTCCTGCCAAGAATTGTATGTCATCTACAATTAAGGTATCTATTAGCTGGAAATAATTGATCAGATCATCTATGGTGCCATTTTTAATAGCATTGACGATTTGTGTTGTGAATGACTCTGTGGTAAGATAGAGTACGTTATGATCAGGGTCATACGCTTTTATCTCATTACCGATTGCATGTGCTAGATGTGTCTTTCCAAGTCCAACACCTCCATAGATCACTAGAGGGTTAAATGCTGTGCCTCCAGGTTTTTTAGAAATAGCATGTCCTGCAGACTTTCCTAATCTATTACAATCTCCTTCTATATAATTCTGAAAAGTGTATTTCTGAATTAGATTAGAATGAACTTTAGATTTTTTAAGTCCTGGGTAAACAAAGGGATTTTTTATGGCCTTGGTGTCAAGATGATTAGGTTGTTTAATCTTGATTGGTTTGTCTATTACAATTTTGTATTCTAGCTGACCAGTGGGACCCAAGACTTGGTAGATCGATTTTTTTAAAATGTTGAGATAGTGTTCTTCTATCCAGTCATAGAAAAATTTATTTGGAACTTGGATAGTTAGTACTCCACTTTCATGTTTTATCGGTTTGATTGGTTTGAACCAGGTATTAAAACTTTTTTCGTTAACATTTTTCTTTATAATAGTCAGGCAATTATCCCATAAAGTGGTATAGGTTTCCGTCATCGTTTGCAGTTGTTAGAATGGAGTCAATCTCCACTAAAAAAATAATATTCAGTTTTCAGGAAAGTGGGAGGCGTTTACTTCTTCAGCACTTCTGATCTTGGAGAGCCAAATATGGTAGAATTTATTCAGCTAAAGAAGAAACTAGATAGAATATTATGTCTAAAGTTATGTTTT
>CAZKXO010000249.1:0-5726 GCA_964556525.1 uncultured Saprospiraceae bacterium | reverse complement strand
TTTGGGTATTATGATAGAAATCTTGGAGAAGTGGTAATGATAGAGCCCGATCCTTCCTTACCCTTTGTGCCACAATCCAGCAATCAGCTGGGAGGGGAGCAAGTTTATTTTTATGTCAGCCCTGAAGAAACATTCCATATGAATCCAGTTAATTCTCTGAGTGATATTGGTTATCATTCCACGGACTTTGGAGAGACGTGGATAGAGACGCCTGGGGTACCTTGGGGTCGCATCTATCCCACACCTGATAGTCTGGGCACTATGGTGGTGCAAAACACCTCTACTGATGAGGGCGCACTGACCGCTAAGTTCTTTGTTCGTTATGATACAGCTCAGCCCTATGAGGAATTAGAAGTAAGTCCAGCAGATCTTCCTTGGGTAGAATGGTTATACTACAACTCACGAGGCGAGATGATAGTAGGTGCAGAGTCAGGCCACTTTCATATCGCTAATGGCATCACAATTGCGGCAGAAGAAGTGAGAGCAAAGCAGCTAGGTAAGCTCAGTGTATGGCCTAATCCAGCGAGTAGTACGATCACTGTCCAGCATCCTACTCAGAAGATACAACAGATACGTATATATGATCTGATGGGTAAGGTTATAGGGACTACGAGTATGGACCCAAGAAAGGAGTCAACTGTAGATGTTAGTGAGCTGGTGACAGGGGTTTATTTTGTAGAAGTGATGTATAGCAGTGGCAAGCGGTCAGTGGAGCAGGTAGTAGTTGGGGGTCGATAAGTTTATTCATTTATTTCTCTAATATTTTGGAATGTCTTTATACTTAGATGTTGCAGAATGGATACTAAGGTATTAGTGCGAGCTTTTTAATGTATCTGCAACAGATTGAGATATTTTCAAATATCGAGTCAGTTGTACCGCCTCAAATTTCACCTCATTCTTATCATCTACTTTCGCAATCTGATTTTCTATAGTGACGAAATTATCACCACTTTTTGCGTCATAAAGTGTAATCTTAGCATGATGATTTTGCTTTGGATTTTCAGCTGGCTTTAGAATTGCATTAAGCGCAGCTAAGTCATCATTAGACAAAGCTTTCACAAGCCCCTCTGCATCTTCAAAATGTGAAACGGGACTCAATTCATTTTCATTAAACCAAGTTCCTTCCTCTTCACAAAATCGTTTACCTGACTGGGAACCAATCTAAAAAGAAATCAGACTTCAGCCAAATATATCAATTGACTGATTAACAGATATCTACCCTTCATACACCAACTTCGCATTCTTCCCTTCCAAAAAATGAAGATGCTCTGAGACTCGAAACTCAGAATCTTTAAAACGCTTTACGCGTACCTTCCCTTGCTCTATTCTTCTGATAGACCTAACAAAGCGTCTTATACTCTCTACAGAATCCAGTATGAGGCCTGGCACAGGCACACTTTTGCCGTCTTCATTCTTGGCGACCATGGTGAAGTATGAAGAGTTACAATGCTTCACATGTCCTTGCTGGATGTTTTCTGCCTCTACTCTAAGCCCAACTACCATAGAGGTATTTCCTGTATAGTTAACTGAAGCTTTTAGAGTTACTAAGTCTCCTACGTCTATAGGATTGAGAAAATCTACTTTATTGACTGAGGCGGTAACGCAGTAATTAGAGGAATGCTTAGAGGCACAGGCAAAAGCAATCTGGTCCATAAGATTGAGGATGTGTCCGCCGTGGACCCTCCCACTAAAATTGGAATGGGCAGGCAACATGAGTTGGGTAATGGATACTTGGGAGTCTCTGTAACTTTTATATGTTCTGGACATAAGTCTGAATTTACTTTTTCTTTTTTGGGAAGCCATCTACGATAATTACAATTTCGCCTTTGATAGCCGATCTTGATTCTAATTCTGAGATAACTTCAGCTAAGGTTCCTCTGATATTTTCTTCATGCATTTTTGAGATCTCTCTGGATACACAGACTTTGCGTTCTGACTCAGCTAACTCCTGTATTTTCTTCAGTGTCTTTACAACTCTAAAAGGAGATTCATAAAGCACAAAAGGATTGGGTAAGCTGATGAGGTACTTTATTCTGGTCAACTTGCCTTTTTTCTGAGGCAAGAAGCCTTCATAATGGAATCTATCACATGGAATTCCTGACATAACCATAGCTGGAATCATAGCGGTCGGACCAGGAAGACAAGAAATAGTAATATCTGCTTCTACTGCTGCTCGTACTAAAAGAAAGCCTGGATCGGAGATCCCTGGGGTTCCAGCATCAGAGATTAGTGCCATTTCTTCTCCTGAGCCCAGCCTTTCCAAGAGACTTTCTATCCTTTTATGCTCGTTATGGGCATGAAAAGACTCCAGACGGGCAGAAACATCATATCTATCGAGTAATTTCTTACTGGTACGCGTATCTTCTGCGAGAATAGTATTTACTGATTTGAGCACATTTATGGCTCTTATCGTTATGTCTTCTAAATTACCTATCGGTGTGGGAACAAGATATAGCATGCCTTACTTAAGGTCAGAAAAAAGGTACAAAGCATTAAATATCTCATAAAATTGACGTCAATGCCTTATTTTATCCAATTTTCTAAACACAATACGTTGTATTCTTTTTATAAGCTAGCAACTTTAAGTCTGTCTAAAGGATATTATATTTACTACCTCATTAATCTATTATACTGATGCGCATTTTCATTACTACTTTCATCATACTAGTCGGAAGCCTTCAGCTTTTAGCTCAGCCCAGCAATGATGACTGTATAGATGCGATCAGCATAAGATCTACAGATAATTTCTGTTCTGATCCTATGCAATTCAATAATGTAGGAGCCACCCCAGATGCTATAACGCAAGAAGCAATAGATGCTTGTATTTCTATAAATTTTGAGAGTGGTGTATGGTTTACATTTTCACCAAGAGAGCCTGCAGTACTTATCAGTGTAAATTCTGGTCAGCCTCTTGGAACTGCATCTAGAATCAAAGCTGTGCTCTATACTGGAAGTTGTACAACAGGACTTACTTATGTAGATTGCAGCCCAGGAAATGCCAACTTTGCAGAACTCACTGTCACGGATCTTACTGTAGGCCAGCGTTACTACTTATATACGGAATCAGATCCTGACTTTCAAGGGACTTTCCAAGTATGCATAAACGATTTTATAGCCCCTCCTTCTCCGCAATCGGACTGTTCAGATGGTGTAGTCCTTTGTGATAAAGAAAGTTTCCAAGTAGAAACGTTATCTACTGCCGGAGACGACCCTAATGAACTCGACAATCTAGTAGACGCTTGTCTCAACTCTGAGTTTGCTTCCTCTTGGTATAAATGGACTTGTGATATAGCAGGTAGCCTTAGTTTCACCCTGACACCTAATGACTTTGTTCCTGGACTAGAAAGTGACGATTTGGATTTTGCCTTATTCGAACTACCAGGAGGAATAGATGATTGTGACAATAAACAACTCATACGATGTATGGCCAGTGGAGAAACGGGTAATTGTGATTTTGGAACATGGATGATTTGTAATGGACCTACTGGTCTTAGAGATTCTAGTACTGATATCTCAGAAGATGCAGGTTGCAATAGATGTGGTGGAGGAGATGATGACAACTTCATCTCACCTATAATGATGCAATCCGGCGCCTCATATGCTTTAGTGGTTATGAACTTTAATCGTTCTGGCAAGGGCTTCTCTATAGATTTCGGCGGGACGGGCACCTTTTTAGGCCCTGAACCAGACTTTACAGAAATCCTTGGAAACTTTATAGAATGCGATAAATCTGTAGAATACATAGACCGATCTTCCCCAGGGCCTGACCCCATAGTAGACTGGTCATGGAATTTTGGTGCCGGGGCTTTTCCACAGAGAGAAACTGGGCAAGGGCCGCATGAGACGACCTATGTCTCTTTTGGCCCTAAATCGGTTGCACTTACTGTAGAAAGCGAAAGTGGCTGTCGAGTAACCGAAATCCTAGATATTTTTGTAGAACCATGTTGCCAAGATACAAGTACGCTTGGATTGAGAGTAGAAGAGTTTCCTGAATCATGCGCAGGAGATAACAATGGCAACTTACAGTTATTCGGCATCAGTGGTTCTCCAGAATATAACTATAGTATAAATGGAGGACCTTTCGAGCCTAGCAATAACATTACCTCTTTGCCACCTGGAGAATACATCGTAGATATCGTGGATACTAAGGGCTGCATGAGTGGAACTGTTGCTACTCTAGAATCTGGCAACTTCATAGATGTAAATGCAGGTGACGATCTCGAAATAGAATTAGGTCTTCAAGGCACCCTGGATGCTACTATAGAACCTATTGGAAATAACGTAACCTATATGTGGAATCCAGAAGATGGCTTGGAATGCGAAGGCTCAGACTTTGTAGATTGTCCTAATCCTCTCGTGGTTTCTCCAGGAAACACTACTTACACGGTTACAATAACCGATGAGGCTGGATGTACAGCCACAGATCAAGTCATTGTTACAACCATCTTTGACCCTCGTATATATGCACCCACAGCCATCACGCCTGACAGTAGAGATGATGAAAGTGTCTTCCGATTAGGTTTTGGAAGAGGGCAAGTAGAGACAGTTTCTACCTTCTGCATCTTTGACAGGTGGGGTAACCAAGTATATCTAGGAAACAATATTTTTCTTGATCAAAACAATGAAATGGAAAATGGATGGAATGGTAGATTTGGTGGATCTACCAACAACAATGACGAAGTCGTTCCAGGGGTTTTTGTCTGGTACGCGGAAGTATTATTTATAAATGGTGTCACTCTGACCTTTGCTGGTGACATAACAGTCATCAGATAAGGTGCGCATATTTCTGGCGCTACTCGGTCTTTCTATAATTATATCTTGTACAAATGATATCAAGGATGTAAATAACATCAGCACAAATAGAGCATCTCTTTCTGAAATTGCCAGAGACGTAGAAATCCTATACAGTGATTCTGCAGTGGTAAAAGTCCGAATAAAAAGTCCTACACTAAAAAGATATACTGTCAAAGGCGAAACCTATGATGAATTTCCTGATGGTTTGCTTGTGGAATTTATGGATGACAATCAAAGGGTAAAAAGTTGGCTAGAAGCTGATTATGCAGTAAGAAAGGACCGCGAACAAAAGATCTACATGGAATCCAATGTACAGTTGTATAATAAGAATAATGATAAACTGGAAACTGAGGCACTCGTCTGGGATGAAGGCATCAAGGAAATCTATACCAGTCGAACTGTAAAAATATCTCAACCATCCAGAGGAGACACTTCACTCGGCCACGGATTCAAGGCAGACCAAGAATTTACCAGATTCGAAATAAAAAGAAAATTCTCTGCCATCAAGAATGTAGATGACTTGACCAAAGATTTGGACAAATAATAGATATAAAAGTTATTTTCGTCCCGTCGTTTAATACAATAACAATGATCAAAGTCACAAACAAGGTTGCCTTCTTAAGAAAGTCTGCTGGAGCCATAGATAAGGAATTCGTAAAAAGTTCTGATATACAAGGCCAGCTAAAGAAAAAGATCACCAGAGTACAAAAGCTCAAGATTCGTGAAGACATAAAGGTCAAGTTGACAGGCAGTTACAAAGAATTCAAAGTAGAAATCACTCCTGCTGACACAAAGCATGCTCCTAAGATCCTGGCGATGCTGAAAATCAAAGAGAAGTAAAGGCCCCTTATATTCTATGAAGTGAGTCTACTCCATAGTCTCATTTCTACTCTATACCAAAACATAATTAGATAATTGCGAGCTAGAGGTCC
>CAZKXO010000248.1:0-5740 GCA_964556525.1 uncultured Saprospiraceae bacterium | reverse complement strand
CTTATATAGTTGTTTAAGGTCAGTAACTAAGACCTTGTCATAGCGCTTATAATAGTGGACCTCATTTGCCTGATCTAAGATAGCCAGCTTAATGAAAGAATTTCCTATGTCTATTATTAGGTGCACCAGTTGTGATTAAGGGTGCAAAGGTAGGGAATGCTTATAATGATTTGGGAAGCTTTTGCTTTAATTAATGAACAGCGTTTGGGTATGGACTAGTTCATTTGATTTCTTGAGTACACAGATATAGAGACCTGTGGGGACTTCAGGTGTTTGAAATATACCATTCATAGACTCTACTTCATCGACTAAGCGTCCTGTGACATCATAAAGGGATAAGGATAAGTCTAGGCCTGCGACATTAGAGACAATAATATTGTGCCCATCAAAATGAAGTGAAGGCTTCATTTCTTCAATCTCTGTAGCTACGCTAGTTGTATTTCTTGTCCCTCTGCAATCAATAAATTCTGGGGATCTGTAGATAAGTTCGTCGCCTTGATAAAAACAAATTAGTGTTTCTGTAGTATCAGTATTTGCAAATCTGTGCGGAAACAAAGGAAAACTATTCATGCCTATACCATCGATAATTTTAAACTTGTCATCACTAGGATTAGCTTCGTGGTATAATGAAAAAGAGTTTACTTGGTAACCATTTTCTAAGGTAACTGGTACTATGTTATCTACTACTAAATTATTCAGTCCATTGTCAAAGGAAATTATATCTCCTAGGTCATATTCAAAAAAATATAGAATCCTATTTCGATATCCACTTGGATAAAAGTTTGTCTCTACTTGTCCTGAATAGTCCAGCTCAAGACCAAAATTCAATACATCTTGACTTGGAACCTGAGGACGCCTGACCATTATCTTTCTTTCTTCACCTAATACGATAGGACTATTATCTTCAAAAAGATAAATTGCCAGCTGTGATATCTCAGAATCCAATTCTTCATCAAAAAATCTTTCTTCTACTATCCATCTATTACCAGAAGCTAGGATTTCAAACTTGCAAGGAACAAAGGTATTACGATCAAAAACCAAGGTGTCATTCCTATAAAATTTGGACAAATAATTATCCCTATCCTTGGAAGCGGCAAGCGGATCGAAAGTGGATTCATCCATTCCAATATTTGCAATTACGTAGTTATAGCTATTAGCTGCTGCCCAAGATTTTTCAAAAGTAGAATATAAGAATTGATCACCATTTTCTGCCTTGGCGTGATTTTCACAAACGACTTCTAAACTTTCTTGACTATTATCAGATTGAAGTTTAATTACAGATCCAACATTTGTTGCTGAGCTATAGATTTTCGTTTCTATATTGTTTTCCAATAGGAAAACACTAGATAAGTCTTGGCGATAATAAATAGGTTCGTCCTGTGTGAGTTCTCCAGTATCATAGTCGCGCCATATAGCAGGTCGATACAGTTTACCATCAATTATTTTTTCAGGCCCAAACGATACAATAAAAGTGTCTATGGGCAAGGAGGTTTCGATATCTTTTGAAACGATTTCCCACTTGTTTTCAGAAGAAGTGAATTTCTCTTGATGATCATATAGTTCTGAGCAGATAAAATCTGTACTAGCTGAATATATAAGTGACCAGTTAGCACTATTGTACTTAAAGAAACAAGAAAGTTCAGTGTAACTACTTTCATCAAACTCTTTAGGGTTAAAAGTATTTAAGTTCGTTCCTATAGCATCTATCAAATGGAATTTGTCAGAACTGGTTCTTAGCAAGGTCCTTTCCTCACCCCTAAGAAGTTCTAAGTTTTCAATACTATCTATTACACTACCAGTATCGCCTAGGCGTAATGTATCTCCAATAGACAGATCAAAGTCATAAACTAATGACTCTTCGATCCCATTATAATGGTAGACTTTATTATTATTTTCTCGATAAAATTGCCCAGTAGGTATTTCATTCAAGTCATTGATTTCGCTTTTAATTAGCTCCAGATACTTTACTCCATTAATTGTCGTATGATTATCGAACCAATACTCAAAATACTTGCTACTAACTGTGCCATTTTCATCATTGACCTCATTCAAGACCCACAAATTATCAGTCATGACGAATCGAGGAGTAGCTAAGTTTACTTCAGGTGGAATTATGGCAAATTGACTGCAAAAAGAAAGATCTGGATCTAGAGAGTATAGTAATGTATCATCACTAATGAAACAGGCGATTTTTTCCGTATAATGTTTATAAGATGGATAAAAAGTTCCTGGTTTAAAAGGCGCTGTCAAGGACCCCATTCTTTCAACAAACGTATCCTCATAGGGCCTCTGAGAATCAAAAGTTAAATTTATTTCTTGAGAAGTAACACAAGACCTATCAAGAAGTGCAAGTGACTTGGTCCTGATGATTTCTCCTTTGCCCTTGCCATGTATAGAGTTTTCTATAAAGAAACTGTCTCCTTTTTCATCATTAAAATTATAGATCAAATCTAAATCTCCATTATTGCTGTTGTATCTAAATACTCCAGAATTTTGTTCCCTGAAGTAGATTCCGGTAGCCTCAAAGGCAGGATCACCTAATTTCGCGGTATAGAGGTGTAAATACTCTGTTCCATCTATTTCTACTTCATCTTTAAACCAATAAAGTCGGTACTGGACTACCCATTCCCATCCATACGAAGTAGATTCTGCGATTACCCATTTATTATCCTTAGATACAAATCCTTGTGAGCTGACAGTTAAACTGAAAGAAAGCATTAAGGAAAGAATGAAAAGTAGTTGTCTTGTCATAATTGATTTTTAGCTTAGGGTAAAAATAAAACCTGCGTATGCTTTACCTGAGCATCTTTCTGCAACTGACCCACATACATACCAGCAGGCAAATTTGACTTAGACAAATCAAAAAATCCTGAACTGTAATCCAACCTCGTTAGTTCTTGTCCTATTGCATTATACAAGACTAGGTTGTAACCTACAGCATCTAAGCCAGGGGTAAAAATCTTACTATCAGATAAACTCAATGAAATTCTATTCTGCTCTATTACCTCATCTATCGAAGTCAGCCCAAAATCAGAACAAGAAAAATCACCTCTAGAATTAGCACCATAATCATAGGTCAATAGGTCATCTACATAGAAGCAAACTGGAGTATAACCAGCATCTACTATACCCAACACTTCATAAAATGGTGCATAACTTCTACCTATCCCTTCGATTATTTCCCTTTGGAACTCAGATTTCAATACTCTTCTATCTAAGCCATCTATTAATTGAATGGTATCTATTTCATTTACATCAAAGAATTCGTTTTTGGATGCCAGGCTAAGTGTATCTCCTACATTTAAGTCAAAATCATAAATCAATATTTCTTCTGAGCTATCAAGCACATATACCTTCCCATCATCTGTTTCTCGATATAACAGCTCTTCAGATATTGAAGAACCTGGGACACCTATTCTCAAGGAGTTGAGTTGTAAGTATTCGTTCCCATTAATTGTCTCACCGTCTTTAAACCAATAGAAAAAATAGATGGGCTCTGTCCATTATCCTGCAGTAGTACCGTTTCCAGGGTTCCACATAGAAAAGGATAATATCCATTTATTATCCTTAGATACAAAAGACTGAGAAGTCAACAAGGAAATAGTACTGAACAGAAATAGCACTGTTAATAGCAGTTGTTTCATGACAAAGCTGATTTGTTTTATAATCTTACCATCATAGGTCGGATAGATGGATGGTAGATAACTAATAGAATGGAATGGTTATTAAAGATAGTAAATTATTAGAAATAAAGTTGTAAAACTCACCCAGATTCCTTATTCAGGAATCTGACCTCTCTTAAAAGTGAGTTAGGGGGATGAAATACATGACTCCTTTTCTTTCAACAGCAGTCTAGTGATGAGTTGAAAAAAACCTAGACTAAGCTAGTAGCTGTTGTCATTCTTTTGCTGAATTTGGGAAACCAGCAACTGATCATTCTGCCTGTAAGAAGTGCTATAGCAAGATCGAATTCATTAATCAAGAGTAAAAATACCCTAGTGCTTAAAGTGTCTAATGCCAGTAAAGACCATAGGCAAGTTATTGGCATTGCAGTAATCTATGCTAAGCTGATCTTTTATAGAACCTCCCGGCTGTATGATGGCTGCTACACCTGCTTTGTGACCTAACTCCACACAATCTGGAAATGGAAAGAAGGCATCGGAGGCCATAGCTGCCCCTGCAATGTCAAAACCAAATTTCTCAGCTTTGGCAATCGCTTGATTACAAGCATCTACTCTAGATGTTTGTCCGCAACCCATACCAAGCAGTTGTTTGTCTTTAGCGAGGACAATGGTATTAGACTTAAGATGCTTTACTAATTTATTAGCGAAAAGTAGGTCGGAAATTTGATCTACTGAAGGTGCTTCTGTTGTAGCTATTTTAAGCTCCTCGGATGCTTCCACTTTCACATCCATATCTTGCTGGATGACACCATTGAGCAAACTTTTGTAGGCTTTATCTTGTCTGAAGAACTGATCTATCTTGAGTAGAACTCGCTTCTTTTTCTGGGTCAAAAGAGCTTTGGCATCCTCATCAAAATCAGGAGCAATCAGCACCTCATAGAAGAGCTTGTTTATTTCTTCGGCTGTCTTTAGGTCTATCTTGGCATTAGATATTAAGATACCACCAAAGGCTGATACAGGATCACCTGCTAGCGCTGCCACCCAGGCATCATAGACATTAGACCTGGTTGCTAGTCCACAGGCATTGGTATGCTTCAGTACTGCAAAAGTGGGATCATCATGTTCGAATTCTGCCATCAGTTGGACTGCTGCGTCTACATCTACCAGATTATTAAAGGATAATTCCTTGCCTGAGAGCTTGGTAAATACTTCATCTAAGTCACCGTAGAACTTGGCCTCCTGATGTGGATTCTCTCCATAACGCAGTGGGCTGCCTGACATGTGGCTGTGCTTAAAGCGTTCTTCGAGTGCCATGTCTTTATTGAAATAGCTGAAAATAGCCGTATCATAATGTGAAGAGATGGCGAAGGATTCCGCAGCTAGTCGCTTCCGCTCGTCGATAGAAGTACTGGCATCCTGTTCTCCTAGTATACGTTCCAAGTCTTTGTACTGGTTTTTGGATGGTATGATGACGACGTCATTAAAATTCTTGGCGGCAGCTCTGATCAGTGCGATACCACCTATATCTATTTTCTCTATGATCTGTGCTTCGTCATCTGTCGACTTTACAGTTTCTTCAAATGGGTACAAGTCCACTACAACGAGGTCTATTTCAGGAATTTCGTAATTGGTCAGTTGACTGAGGTGCTCTTCTTCTCTTCTAGCCAAGATGCCTCCAAATATCTTAGGGTGCAACGTTTTTACTCTGCCATCTAAAATGGAAGGATAAGAAGTCAGATCCTCAACCTTCTTGGGCTTTAGTCCATGTTCTTCCAGGTGTCTGTAAGTTCCTCCTGTAGAATAGATTTTGATTTTGGACTTTTTTAGGGAAGCTATAATATTATCTAGTCCTCCTTTGTCATACACGGAAATGAGTGCCGACTTTATCTTCTTAGTTGCCATTTGTTATGTCTGCTTAAAGTGCTGGCGAATGTATGTTTTTTAGTCTTGAGAGTGAAACAGACATATAAGAAGTTATCAAGATATGTTTAGAATTAACACAGACAGCCCTCGAGAAGGACTTTATCTTCTAAAATCCAGTATATGACCCATCTCATAGCAGATTCTGCAGCGGGGCTCATACTTGTCTTTTTCTCCAAGAACAACGGTTTCTTTCT
>CAZKXO010000247.1:0-5746 GCA_964556525.1 uncultured Saprospiraceae bacterium | reverse complement strand
GTGTAGGTTCTGTTAGTGTTACTGAACATTCTCCAGTACAATTATTATTATCGGTAACTGTAACAGAATAGGTTCCAGCCCCCAAACCAGAAAGATCCTCGGTCACATCGGTTAGAGCTGTCCCATCCATCTCCCATACATAAGAAAAGCTGGGTGATCCTCCAGTTATCGTTACATCAACACCTCCATTTAAGGTGCCACTAAGAACATTACATGTGGGATGTTGCTCTGCACAACTCACATTTAAAGGATCCAAAGAGGTTGACCCTTCTACTGTGACGGTCATGGGGCCATCACAAACTTGGGAAAAAATAGTAGATGTAGTCATACACAGAAGTGCAACTACTGTTAGTAGATGTTTCATCGTTTAAAAGTGTAAAATTTGGTAAGATTCTTTAACAAAAGAAGGGTGAGAGTACAACTAGGACAATCATTCGAATGCTTTGCCCCTACGTCAGAATTATAATTTCTTACATAAGTTTTCGCAAATTCGCAACATATGACCAAAAAAACTTTAGATTAGTTTCTTCCCTATGTTAAAGATTGCTTTCTCAGATATATACAGTTACGACCTTCCAGATGGGCACCGATTTCCTATGATCAAATATGAGCTACTACCAGAGCAGCTCTTGTATGAAGGCACTTTGGAGATGGAAAATTTCTTTACTCCTAAGCAGTTGAACAATGAACAACTTCTACTCACTCATGACCCAAAATATTTAAACAAACTTGAGTCCTTAGAGTTAACTAAAAAAGAAATTCGAAATATTGGATTTCCTGTGAGAAAGGATTTGATAGAAAGAGGTAAGTATATTTCACATGGTACTTATGAATGTGCTCTATACGCAATGAAGTATGGAGTCTCTATGAACATAGCTGGAGGCACTCATCATGCTTTTGCCGATCATGGCGAAGGCTTCTGTATCTATAATGATATGGCAATAGCCTCTAATCTGATTTTGAATGCCGGATTGGTCACTAAGATTCTATTTGTGGACTTAGATGTACATCAAGGCAATGGCAATGCACATATCTTCAGAAATAATCCGAAGGTATTCACCTTCAGTATGCATGGACAAAACAACTATCCACTCAGAAAAGAAGTATCAGATTTGGATATAGGAGTGCCAGATAAAATAGAAGACAAAGCATATCTTACAATTTTAAAAGATACCTTACCTCGACTCATCCAAAAAGAACAACCAGAACTTATCTTTTATCAGGCTGGGGTTGACATATTGGAAACGGACAAGCTAGGCCGACTAGCTGTAAGCCTTGAAGGATGCAAAGAGCGAGACCGTTTTGTATTTCATCAGGCTAAACTCAATAACATCCCCATAGTTGTATCTATGGGCGGAGGTTATTCTCAAAAAATTACTGATATCATAGAGGCCCATGCCAATACTTACAGAATGGCTCAATCTATTTATTTTTAGTTTCGTGCAAGTAGACAACCTCGAAACTTGCACATTCATTCCAATAAGAATCTGAAATATTGAAAATAGAGTATAAAGTAGTCAAAGTTCTTCTTCCTCTCGCTATCCCCAAGATTTACAATTATAAGATAGAGAAGGCACACTGGGATTCTATAGAATTTGGGATAAGAGTAGAGGTGCCTTTAAGGAACAAGTTATACTCTGGAATCATAATAGAAGAAGATGACCTTCCTGAAGCTGTTATATACAAACTTAGATTTGTCAGATCGATTATAGATGCCAAACCTGTTATTACCAAAGAACAATATAGCTTATGGAAATGGATGGCTAAATACTACCTGTGTTCTGTTGGCGAAGTAATGAATGTTGCCTTACCAAGTGGTCTCAAACTAAGTAGTGAGACAAAGCTCATCGCAAGAGCCCATGTAGACGAAAGTCCCTACGAGCTTTCAGACAAAGAATATATGCTTGCTGAAGCTATATCCATCCAGAATGAACTAACCATCAACCAAGTCCAAGAAATTCTAGATCAAAAAACCGTCTACCCCTACATCAAGTCATTGTTAGACAAAGGGATTATCCTAATTAAGGAAGAACTTAAGGAGGGCTTCAAGTCAAAAATGGAGGATTTTGTCAGAGCCACCGAGAATTTCAAAGGCTCAGCACTAACTTCAGCATTAGACTTGACAACCAAAAGTGAAAAACAAACTAGGGCAATACTCAGTTATGCACAACTATCACAAAAAGAAGAATGGGTTGCCAAAAAGAAAATCAGGAATCATGCAGAAGTAGATTCCACTATAATCAAGGCTCTAGAAAAAAAGGGAATAGTCGAAATAGAAAGTAAAGAAGTCAGTAGGTTATCACATGAATTGGTTACTCAGATAGACCCCCCTCCACTTAACAACCACCAAGAACAAGCTCTTAAAGAAATCAATGCCTTATTCGAGACTCAGAAGAAAGTATTACTGTTTGGTATTACGGGCAGCGGAAAAACAAGAATATATATAGAGCAAATAAAGGAAACTATCGCCTCTGGAAAGCAGGTACTGTATCTTCTTCCAGAAATTGCCTTGACTACCCAAATAGTAGACAGACTCATGTCTGTGTTTGCAAAAGAAATAGGTGTATATCATAGTAAAATGAGTAATAGTCAACGTGTAGAGTTATGGTTGGCGACTATGCAAGGTAAGAGCCTGATACTCGGTGCAAGGTCTAGTATCTTTCTTCCTTTTACTGATCTAGGTCTCATAATAGTCGATGAAGAACATGATCCTTCATTTAAGCAAATGGACCCAGCACCACGGTATAATGCCAGAGATACAGCGATGTATCTATCCAGTCTGCATAACTGCAAAATACTCATGGGTACAGCTACCCCAGCTCTAGAAACTTTCCTAAATACCAAAAATGGCAAATATGGCTTGGTGAAATTACTAGAACGCCATGGTGAATCCCAGTTACCTAAAATAGATATCATAGATCTCAGGGAGCAATATAAGAAGGGCTTAATGCAAGCGATGTTATCCAAAGACATGAAAGACGCTATTGATTTAGCTCTTTCTAAAAAGGAACAAGTACTCATCTTTCAGAATCGCCGAGGCTACTCGCCTACCTTACAATGTACAATCTGTGATTTTAAAGCAGGCTGTCCCAACTGTGATGTAAGCCTGACAGTGCATCATTACTTCCATGAACTGAGATGTCACTACTGCGGCTACAAGCACAAGTTGCCAAAAGATTGTCCAAAATGTGGTAATCCAGAACTAAACAAACTAGGATTTGGAACAGAGAAAATAGAAGATGAACTCAAGCGCATCTTCCCTAAGGCAAAGGTTGCAAGAATGGATTTTGATACGGCTAAAACAAAAAATGCATATCAAAGAATATTGCATGATTTTCGGCAGCATGAGATAGACATCTTGGTCGGCACTCAAATGGTTACCAAAGGTCTCGATTTTGACAACATCTCAGTTGTAGGCGTACTAGCTGCAGATAAAATCTTATTCTTTCCTGATTTCAAATCAAATGAAAGAGCCTTTCAATTATTTACACAGGTAGCAGGTCGTGCAGGGAGGAGGAAAAAACAAGGCCGAGTAATCATCCAAACTTTCAATCCCTTACATCCTGTCATTACAGAGACAAGAAATCATGATCATGGCTCCTTCTATAAGAGAGAACTGAAGGAAAGAAAACAATTTGCCTATCCTCCCTACTTTCGTATGATCAGAGTTACAATCAGACACAAGAAAGCAGATGTTGCGGAGCAGGCAGCACAACTGTTTGCTCAGAAGCTTAAAGAGCAACTTAAGAACAGAGTAATAGGCCCATCTGCACCTGGAATCTCAAGGTTACGCGGATTTTACATTCAGGACATTATGGTAAAAATGGAGAAAAACAAGCAAGTCATTACTGCAGTGAAAGCTCTGATTAAAAATACTGCTGATGAATTAAAAACAATGGATAACAACAAATCAGTCAGAGTTACTATTAATGTAGATCCTTAACTAATTCTCCAAGTTGGCAACCTAGTTTACATTTTATCTTGGCATCTGTCACAGTAATTGCATGGATTAGTCTGGAATAATCCGTAAAAAATTATTAGACATATATCATGACTTATAGATTGTCTACATTGATCACTCTCATCTTAATATGCATAGCAACTAATCTGGAAGCGTATGACATTAAGGTAGTTAATATTAAAAAGAAGTTCCAAGTGGCTTCGGATGTGAATGAAAAAGAGCAATTACTCAGAAACATCATTGAATCATATACAGAGATCAACATAGACAGTGCGCTTTATTATTCTGATATCTACAGAAAAGAATTCATTGATACAGAAAATCCAATCACAGAATGTAACTACTTCAGTCTACTCAGTTCTATTTACAAGAAGCAACACAATCTAATCCTATACCAGGAGCAAGCGCTCAGAGCTATGGAATGCTATAAGTCTGTAGATAGCCAAGAAAAGACAGCAAAAGCACAACTAGAATTAGGGATTGCCTATGGTTATCAAGGTAAAATTTCAGATGCGAAAACAAGTTTTGAAAAAGCAAAAGATATCTTTCTAGAAATTCCAGATTCCCTAATGGCAGCACAATGTGCCATGCATCTCGGGACGACTAATATCATGAAAGGTGAAAAAGTAGCAGGGTTGGCATCTTACCAAGAAGTACTAGAATACTATGAAAAAATAGGTTTCGAAGACGAACTAGGAAAGTTGTGCAACAATATAGGCCTAGTACACATAGATCTACACAAGAATGCCGAAGCGCTACATTATTTCCAAAAAGCTTTGGCCTATGCAGAGAAGACTGAGAATAAATTTATTTCAACACAGGTATTGGCTAACATAGCAAGTTGCTATACAGCAAACAGTGAGTATAATATTGCCTTAGGCTATCTGGACAAAGGTCTCCTGTTATCTGAGGAAATAGAATCTCAGTACAGCAAAGCCATTTTTTATTATGAAATAGCTTCTGCAAAAAACAAACTCGGAAGAAATTATGAAGCTCTAGATGCTATAAATAATTCTTTGGTTATAGTAAAGGAAATGAACAATGTAGATCAAATAGCCAGAGGGCTGGTCAAAAAATCTGAAATATTATTAGCATTAAGCAACTACAGCCAAGCACATAATGCATGTAAGGAATGCTATGAAATAAGTAAGAATACGCAAACATTGAAAATTCAAAAGATTGCTTTAGACTGTATTACTAAAACTGCCAATTCTCTAAAGATATACAAAGAAGCTTTCGAATACCAAAAGGAATACATTACTGTCAGTGATTCACTAAAGGTGATCAATGATGCTGACAAATTTGCGATTTTGGAAAAGGAAACAAATTACCAAAAGGAAAAGGCTGTTCTAGAACAAAAGAACTTACTTAATGAAGCTCTACTAAGAGAAGAAAAGAATAACACTAAAGTATTTGCACTGTTAAGTACTTTATCACTGCTAGGTTTTGCTTTATTGGGCTTCATCTTTATGTCCAATAAAAAATATACTGCAAGAATCAAAGAGAAAACAGTTATTATAAAGAAGTCAAATGATGAGCTGAACAAGGTGAATAAGGATTTGGAAAATGCAAATACCAAACTCAATAACTTCACCTCTGTAGCGGCACATGATCTCAAATCTCCTCTTAGAACAATGGCTTCATATTCTCAGCTATTACTTATGAGAAACAAAGACAAGTTTGAGGAGAAAGATGCAGAAATGCTTGCTTTCGTATCAGACAACGCTAGAAGACTGACTTCTATGATAGATGATCTTCTAACCTTTTCAAAAATAAATGAAGACT
>CAZKXO010000246.1:0-5749 GCA_964556525.1 uncultured Saprospiraceae bacterium | reverse complement strand
CCTTATAACAGCAATATATATGTGACACAAAAAATCAATTGAATATTTAAAATGTTCATTCTAAACCTAAAAAATTTTAACCATGAAAATTATTCAAAACTTAATTGCATTATTTTTTATCGCAGCAATGTTAGGATCAGTAAATGCACAAAAAACAGAAAGCGATGGTACTAAGAATAAAATGACTGAAATCATGAAGCAGTGCAAGCAATTATGTGCCGATGCAGAGGGCTTACAAAGCGATATAACAAGATCGTATGGAATTCATACTAAGCTGGATGAAATGATGGATGAGTTAGAACAAGAAGAAGAAATCTCTAAAAGTGGCGTAACAGTATTACAAACAGAAATTCAAGCCATGAAGACTAGGATGACAGAGATCCAAGGCATAGATACTGAATTTGTAGCTTTTGAAGACAAATACCCTTTAGGTGTGGTAGCCGCTGCTGCAGGTCGTGTATCACTTGTCTCATCTGCACCAACCCAAAGAACAAAGCCTCTCGAAACAGGTGCAGATGTAAATTACAAAGGTGACGAAGACGAGGAAACAAGTAGGTCTAATACTACTCGAACTAAGCCTACAAATGATGATGCAGACAATGACGTTCTGCCTCGGGAAGTATCGACTAAAATCAGAGAATTGGGTGCCCAATTAGAGACTCAGGTACAGGCTGTAAATGGTGCTACTAAAAGAATAAGTAAGGAGATATAAACTAAGTCCCTTTGTAAACTTATATCATAACTAAACAATTATTAAAAAAGAGACCGCGCTTGCTGCCGTGGTCTCTTTTAGTAGTTTACAGAAAAACATGTGAACGGACAACATTCATGATTTAGAACCTTAAAATCCCGGTGTAATCGCAGAAAAAGAAGGTAGAAAGTAGAAAAAATAGCGAGCAACAATCATTGGATATAGAAATAAATACAATTTAATTGCAGGATGTTAATACTCAAATTAACTTTGGAACGGATTTTTCTGTAGAATAGCTTAAAACCAGTAGAAAAGATTGAATAAATTCTCAAATATAAAGGAAAGGGTATTAGAGATACTTGCCAAACAATTGCCAGAACACCTCAAATACCATAGCGTCAGTCATACTTTATATGTGCTGGACAAGTGTATACTTATCAGTAAAAAAGAAAATTTAAGTAGGTCAAATACGAATCTTCTTAAAATTGCAGCCCTCTACCATGACATAGGCTTTATAAAAGGAAGTAAAAATCATGAAGAGGAATCCTGCAAAATAGCCAAGAGGCATCTGAAAAAGGATGGATATAGCAAGGAAGATATTGCAAAAATCTGTGGGATGATTATGGCAACCAAGATACCCCAGCAACCTAAAAATGCTATGGAAAATATTCTTGCTGACGCAGATTTAGAATATCTAGGCACAAAAGATTTTTGGAATATAGGTGATCTGCTCTTTGAAGAATTGTCTTATCAGGATAAAAAAATGACAAAGCAAAAATGGAATAATATCCAGATTTCCTTTCTAGGTTTGCACAGATACCACACAAAGTTCTGTCAGCAGTATAGAGAAAAGTATAAACGCAAGCACCTTCAGAAACTGAAGACTATGGTCTAGACGCTACCCCCTATTTGGCCTCACTTTCTGCTTTTACAAAAGAAAAAGCCTTTTTTGCAAAATGTTCCCACCGCTTTTTATGTGTAAAAGGTAATTGTATCCAGTTTTTCATCGGCTTCCCTTTCCCGCTAGGGTCAAACAAGGAAGTTCCTTTGAGCTGGATGGCTTCTTCTCGGATCTCGTCGAAAAGCTTACAGACCAGTTCGTCATCATAGAACATAATAAACGGCTTGCGGCCATAGTTGTAACAAGGTTTGCCGAACATAGATTTTTGCTCGTTACCAGAGATGGCTGGTCCTAGCTCATCGAAAAGTTGTTGTGCTGGGCTAGCGCGCATAGCTTAATCTATTACGATCATCTTGGTCGTGTATATAATTCTATCCTTGTTCTGATCAGGTACATACTCTACAGAATAGACTCCTGATTCCAAAAATGAAACATCTAAGCTTTGATCTTGTCTTACCTTATCTTTGTGATAGACTATCTGTCCATTCATGTCCATGACAACTAGATAGCCCTGTAAGCTTTCTGGTATTTGTACAGTCACAATTTCTGATGCAGGATTTGGATATATAGTCAAGTCTCTTCGCCAATAAACCAGCTCTCCAAAAACTGAAGTAATATTGGGATTACACTTCTCTTCTTCATCCACACGAAAACGAGGATGTAAAGGAAAAACACCACCCACATAATCCGAAAACCTTAATCCTTCCTGGACAAAATTGCAATCCTCTCCCAGATTATTTGGTTCATGGATCACATGAACCGCTGTACTGGAGCTACCGCTGCATAAATATATTTTGCAATCTGGCGCGAGAGCCATAATATAAAACGAATTCGGAAATCCTGGAACAGGTGGAATGTATGTATCTATAAGTCTAACACCATCCTGGACGTTTTCCTCCCAAGTATCTACCTGCATCAGAGAATCAATTACTGCAACATAGACAAAGCGGCTATTAGACGACCACTCTACACTACCGAACTTGAAATCTGGATCAGGTAAATTTTCAGATTCGAACAGTTTTATATACTGATGATTACTGATCTTTCCTGTAGCTCTGTCAAAATCATATAGATGAAGGTTATAGAAATAATCAAAAAGTGCATAGTAGTTGCCATCAGGACTAAATCTGGAAGTCCCTGATCCAAACCTAGAATCTTCCATAAAAAATCCCAAATCTTGCTGTGGCTGGACAGTTATTCCTTGCTCGTCTATCAACATGGTGAGCAGAGTAGAATCATGATCAACTGGTTGCAGTATCCACCAATCTTTGCCATTGCTGTGCCGCATTGCTTGTAAATGTTGCTCAGAAGGCTCGTCTACAAATAGGGGTTCATCCTTATAAGTCAAATCACCGTAGCCGTCGTCCAGTTCCATATCCACATAACTACTCCTCAGTTCTGAAGTAATTTGTCGAGATCCATTGGCGACTACAAACGTCTTATGTATAATATAATATCCATTTTCATTTTTAGGATCTGGCAAGATACTCAGTTGCTGAGCTCCTGGGTAGCCGACATTACAGTCTTCACGACGCAATAATTCTCTATAAGTCTGATCCCAATTCAGACTATCACCATTGGGCATGATCTCATAATTTCTATTGAAAACAGCACATCCATTGGATGCAATCAACAAATTGCCATCCGCATCTGAGATGCTGGCATTGTTATGAAAATAACTATAAGGTAAGGTTACCTGCTCCCTTTCCAGAGTATCATTTTTCCAGTCCATAAGCCATAGCTGAGCACCAGCATCACCAGCATGATCAAATCCCATAATCCAGTTATAATCTTGTTTTTGAGCAGATAATTGTGAAGCAATCAAAAACAATAAGCAAAAGGAAGTTTTTTTCATACTTAGAAATTAATTAAATAAGAGGTACACAGACTCAGGCCTGCATACCTCTTAAAGTTATTCAAAAATAATCATAGTCTTTAGCGTTTCTTTAGTACTATCTTCATACTGACAATTTATGAAAAATAAGCCACTAGAGCCTGTAAGATCTAGATTAAGGAAGCTCTGTTTATTAATTGGTACTTGCTTTACCATGTCACCTATACTATTAGTTATATGGACAACCCCAGTTCTTTCCTGCCCGAAATTCAAAGTAAACTTACCTGTACTAGGACTAGGATAAAGAGTCGTTGTCCCTATAGGCTTCGACTCTGTTGATCTTTGTTCCACTGCCTCATCTCTACAGATATCATAAGCTTCAAAAATTTCGTCAGTAGCATTCTGAGCCAAGCCTCTTGCCAAATGTATATAGGGCCCATAATCATCAGAGCAATATTTACTATAATCTATTGTCTTAGAATAATCAAATTGAGATTGCTCCTCAGTGAGTAAATAACCCACATATTCCTGCAAGATTTCTTTACTTGTTTCTGTAATTATGTCTTGACATTCTATCCTTGCTAAAGTTTCACTAGCCTCTGTCAATGCTCTTGCGTAGTTTTCTAACTGCGATCTATCATTATCAACTACGGTGCTCAACAAATCACTATAATCTGATAGAATCTGCTCTCTGTCGCCATTTTCCATTTCAGCTTTTAGCGTTATGCCTGCCTCTGAAAGTCTCTCCAACGATTGATCTTCACTATTCTCAGTATATGACAGAATCAAACTTTCTACTCTTACTATAGAATCTACACAACATGTCCCACTAAAGCATGGATCAGTTGTGATACAATCGGGTAAATCATAATTGACTCTTTTCTGACCGTATCGTTGAAGAGTAACCATCATAAGTTTATACTCCTTTGAATCGTAACCATAGAGATTTACTATGTTATAGTAATAATCACATAATATCTCTCCTTCTAATATTGGTATCCGAAAAGGACCTTGGGGAACGCAGAAAAAAGGATTGAAACCTGAAAGAACATCCACATCAAACTATCTCTACCAATAACTTCTCGCATACCGATTGGCTCAGGACAACTTCAGCAAATTCATCATAAGAAACGGTACAGCTGCTATCATAACTTTCGATATGCAATACCTTAATCTGCGTACCCAGTTGGATGGACTTCTTATTGAGAAACAAAAGAAAATCGGTAGAGCTCTTCTGAAGGGCCTTGACAATGACTGTCGACTCCACCGGAACATCGGATAGTGGTAAGTAGTTAGGCCTGTCGAAATTGCCTTCTTTGTCGGGTATAGGTGAGCCGTGCGGGTCTGTAGATGGAAAACCCAATAGCTCATCCATTCTATCAAAGAATTTTTCTGTCTTTATATGTTCTAACTCTTCTGCGATTTCATGCACTTCTTCCCAGCCAAATTCCATGATCTGGGATAAAAACATCTCAGACAATCTGTGTTTTCTGATAATGGATGCCGCGTTCCTTTTACCCTTCTCCGTGATTCTTATCGGCTTGTACTTCTCTGAAATCACGATGCCGTTGGCTTGCAGCTTCTTGATCATGTCATTGGCTGTAGGCTTGCTGACATTAAGGGCTCTGCCGAGATCAGACAAGGAAATATCTTCATTCTGGAGGTGCAGGAAATACAGGGCTTTGATGTAATTCTCCTTGGTTTGGGTATGCAGTTTGTCCATTTCCCGCTAAAGATATATAGAATTGTCTAATTCTATTGTTAGATATGTCTAACTTTAGTATTTTGGGAATCGAAAAGGAATAAATGCGTCTTAGAATCAAGTTACTCTTTACAATATTATCATTTGCAGCTGGGGTTGCCCATGCCCAAACTGGCACAGTTTCAGGCCATCTGACGGGAGAAGATCAGCCCATAGCCTATGCCCAGCTATATATAGCTGTCCTAAATGTGGGTACAACTACGGATGCAGCAGGCTACTATACCCTGGCTGATATTCCTTACGGCAGCTATGATCTCACGGCCAGTTATCTTGGCTACGAGGATCAGACTATAAAAATAAGCGTAAGTGAAAATAGTCCCAGTGCTAACTTTTCCATCGACCTAAAGCCCCAAAAATTTCAAATAGACGAAGTGGTGGTTACGGGCACTAAGACTTTCAAAAGACAGTCCTCCTCACCAGTTATTGTCAATGTGGTAGACAGTAAAACTTTGGATAAGGTACAGGCCTGTAACCTATCTGAAGGACTGAAATTCCAACCAGGCCTCAGAGTAGAGACCGATTGTCAGACTTGCAATTATACCCAGCTGCGTATGAATGGTC
>CAZKXO010000245.1:0-5777 GCA_964556525.1 uncultured Saprospiraceae bacterium | reverse complement strand
AAACTGATAGAAGTTATCATCAATCTTATTTTTTATTCTGGCAGTATAGGCATTGAGTTTCTCTGAGATTTCTTCCTGGATTTTAAGTCTTCCTTTAGCGACTTCTATATCATAGCCCTTTAGGATTTTCCCACGATTGAGGCCTACAGTTACTCCAGCAAAGACAAAACCTATAGCAGTAAGTATTCCTCCAGTTACATCTAAGACCATAGTATTGGTCAATCCGGCGAGTATCATGCCTACTATAGCAATTCCCCCTCCCTTTGCAAGATTAGGAGCAATTTGACCTGCATCACTTATGAGTTCTCTTTCATAGAAGTTTTCTGAACTCTTTAAGAATCCTGAAAAAGTTTCTTGCAATTCTTTAAGCACATTTGCTCTTCGTTCTGCGATATCAGAAAAGATTTCATGATTGTCTTTGAGTATTGTCTCGCTATTCTTGATTTTTGCATCTATAAGCTTTCCCATATCTTGGATACTGTCTGCAATGTCTACGACACCAAGTTGTAATTTATCCTTGAAAGAAGTATTGAGGTCTGTTTCCAAACTAGCAGCTATACCTTCTAGCCAATCTTTAGGTGATTGGGTATTTCCGAATTTAGAAGTTACTGATCTTTTCAGCATACTGAATACACCTGTACCTCCTTTGAGTTCAGCCCTTTTGCTACTAGTAGCTTTGTCATAACTAGCCAGAAGGTTTTCTACAAGTACATTAACCTGACGCTGAGTCTTTATTTCTTGATGATCCAGCGTTTCTCTGATATCGTTTCTAAATCTTAGGTCAGATTCATACTGCTCTTTTCTTATCAATACTCCCTTGTAAATTTTATCATTGATATTGAGAGCAGTGTTCGCATTATTAACCAATTTAAGATATGGTGCCTTTCCTCCTGTTATATTGTCATATATATAAGTCCTTACTGGTTTGAAGCCACTTTCATCCAACTCGCCGTTTTGCTCTTGTAGTGCAGAAACTGGAAAAACTTTCGGTTCGGGTATTCCTTTCTGTATAGCATATTTTCTTACACCATCAATATTAGTAACCAGATCATCAGGCTGCATGAGATCTTTCTGTTGTAGGATAAAGATGATTTTCTTTTTCCATTCATCTTTTATATAATCAAAAAAGTCCCACGCTGACTGGCGATAAGGATTCTTAGATTCGAAAACAAAGACAATCAAATCGGTAGCTGGAATAAATTTTTCAGTTATTTCCTGATGGTGATCCACAATAGTATTTGTACCTGGAGTATCCACAATAGCAATATCCTTTAGAATCTCTACGGGCTGAGTAATACGTTTCAGATACTGATTTATATCTACTATAGATTCTTTTTCCCCATATACAATCTGCTGTATAGTATCCGTCATAGGAGAAGCGGCCACTTTGCAGATTTCCTTTTTAGATTCAAGAAGAGCATTTATAAAACTACTCTTGCCAGCTTTGACTTCACCAACAATGACAAACATATATGGATCATCTATTCTGTCATGGATATCCTTGACTGTAGCTTCTAGTTCCTTGTGACCGATAGTCTTGGTAATATCATGTAAGGAGCCTACAGCCAGTTCAAGGCGCGATTTCAATCCTTCTATGCTATGATCTATTAAGTTCTTCATGTATTTATCTTGCCTTGTTTAGACAGCAAATATGAATAAAAGTAATTATTCGTGCTCTAGAATAAATCTAAGCTCTGGTCCAAGATTGAATATTCCATCTAGAATACTCAGGTTATTCAAGTAGCCAAATTTGGATTCGAAAACCTGATTATAAGGAGGAAAAGCTTTCTCCCAAGAAACATCTGTAGCTCGCTTATCAATTTTGTAGCCTATTCTATTATAGGAATCTGAGAGTCTATAGGCATTGATGAATCCAGATTTTTGTAACCAAGACAAAATTTCAAGATTAAGATCGTATAAGTAGGTCCATTTTTGATTTATGATTTGTAAAATTCGGCCCCAATAATGATCAAAATAGGGCGCTGATTCGTACGCAGATCGAATTGCTCGTGCATGTTGCTTTTGCCACTCTACTTCGTAAGAAATTTCAACTGCCTTAATTGGCTTCAAGGTTTTTCCTTTTTTCAAAGGAACTGAAAGCGTCAATACACCATTTGCACTTAAGATCTTTGATCGATTCCGTACACTACGCTTCTGATAGTTCTCATGACATTCGATAATTGTATCATGGCTGAGAAGGATGGCATAATATTCCAATGGCCCAAAATAGCTGATCGGAAGTATAGCTTTATCTTTGTTCAATTTTACAATCAATTTCCACTAAGATAAGTTAGTGAAAAATAAGTACCTACAAGTTTATAAGGAAAGACAATGTTTGGATGAGCTCTTCCTACAATTAACTGAGCGCAGTCTTTCAGCGAACAATATAGTTGTCATTCCTTGCTACAAAGAATCATTTGATGTTGTAAATCAATGTCTAAAGTCTCTTAACACTGCAACCAAACTAGCTGAGCTGGAAGTTATGTTACTTATCAACTATAAGGCTTCTGACGACCTCAGTATCAAAAAATCTTCAAAGGAATTATATGAGGTCCTTTTGAAAGCAAAGACTTCTGGCAGCTACAATTTTCCGCTTCAAGTATTTATCTCTGAATTGTCGCACAAAAAAAGTGGGGTAGGTTTAGCTAGAAAACTTCTCATGGATTGTGCCTTTCTAAGATTTCAAAAAGAGTCAAAAGATGGTCTCATAATAAACTTAGATGCTGATACAGTAGTTGCACCAGATTACCTTCCATCCATTAATGAGTATTTTAAAATTTATCCAGATGTAGAAGCTGCTAGCATAGCATTTGAGCATATAATTACCAAACCTACTTCTCCTGAGTCAACAGCCATTCTAAACTACGAACTGCACCTTCGATATTTTATTAATATGCAAAGGTGGCTAGAGCTTCCTTTTGCTTTCCAAACTATAGGAAGTGCAATGGTCGTAAGGAGTGATAGCTATGCAAAGGAAGGTGGTATGGTTCTAAAGCAAGCAGGTGAAGATTTCTATTTCTTACATAAATTCAGTAAGAATTTTCTTTTAGGCGAAATTAATTCCACTATAGTCACTCCATCCAATCGATCTTCTGATCGTGTACCTTTTGGAACTGGAAAAGCCGTCTATGATTTTATTAACTCAGATGTACAAGAGTACTGCACCTATGACCCTAGGAGTTTTATGGCACTGCAAGATTGGCTACTTCAGATGAGAGAGATTCTAATTAACCCTTCTATGAAGGTAACACCACAAGCTAAAGATGAGATTTTGGCTAACTATCTTGAAGTCTCAGACTATCGAGAGATCATGGCTACTCAAATTCTTAATACCAAAGTAGGGTGGGCCAGAGCAAAAAAATTCTATGAATGGTTCGATGCCTTCAGGCTGATGAAATACTTGCATTATAGTAGAACAAAGGGAATGGATGACATAGACTTACTCACTGCTTGTCAGCATTATTCAAAACTGTCAAATTCGGAAATACTTTCAGATAATTTATCCTACTTAGAGATGATGAGAAAACTTGACTTAACTGCTGATTATTATAATCAATGGAGGGCCGGCTTTATTTCTAAGCTATCCAAAATTTCAGCTTCCTGATCAGTCCACCACTTTAACCTACTGTAGACTTCATCCTCTGGGAAATAATTAAGTGCCATTTTCACAAAAATGTGGCCATGCTTGGCCTCTGAAGCCCATAAAGTCTTATAAAATCTTTTTAGTTCGCGTTCCTCTAATGCTTCTGCAACTAATCTGAATCTTTCAGCTCCTCTCGTTTCTACCACAGAAGCCACTAGTAACCTATCCATAAATCTCTCTGTTTTTCCAGAATGACAGAGACTTATCAACCCTTTTACATAAAGGTCTTCCGGAATGGAGTGATTGAGAGGAATGCCTCGAGCAGCCATGAGTTGGTATACTTGCTGGAAATGCTCTAATTCCTCAATACCAGTTTCTATAAGTTCTGGAAGTATTTCTGTTCTATTTGGATACTTCGCTACAAAACTCATAGCCATAGATGAGGCCTTTCGTTCACAATCTGCGTGATCTTGCAAAAACTTATCAAAATCTTGCATAACAGCATCCAACCATTCTTGCTTGCTGTCTGAAGCAAGATCTAAATTAAGTTTCATATCTAGTAAGAAAGTAGATGTTAGCTATTCCACATAAAGATGACGTATAATAAGACCAAGAGACATAAGGTTACACCTATTAAAATAGAATAAAACTTTTTCTCTTGTCTTTGATTTACTGCCTCTTCTTTTTGCTTTTTAAGAGACTTTCTAGATCTTCTACCTTTTGCCATTTTCCTATTTTATAGTGACTAATATAGCAAAGTCAAACTAAATCTGATAAAGAATAAGCTTGTCTGACAACAAAAATAAGTTAATAGCGCTTTTTGTGTTCGTAATATTCTATAATAGTCTCATCTACCAAAATATCTCTTGGTCGTAAAGCTTTTTTTAATCTAATACCATTCAAGGTTCTACATCTACTTAGTGCAACATAGGTCTGGCCATGATCGAAAGCACCACGTCCCAAATCTATGACAACTTTATCAAAGGTTTTCCCTTGTGACTTATGTATAGTTATAGCCCAGGCCAACTTGAGAGGATACTGTATAAAGGTACCTGCAATCCTTGTTTTAAACCGATCTAAATTTTCAGAATCCACTTCGTACTTGAGTAGTTCCCATTCTACTTGCTCTACTTCTAAGTTTTTAAGTTCACCATTTTTTTCAATGGCTACTGTGATGGAATTGTAATTCAGGTCTACTACTCTGCCTATGGTTCCATTGACATAGTCTCCTTCAGGATGATTCTTGACAAACATGACCTGAGCATCTTGTTTTAGTACTAGAAATACATCTGCAGGACTTACTTTAGGATTGAACTCACCGGACAACTTAGCTTTATATTCATAACTATCACCGTCCAAGTTCTTTAGTCTGTCAGTATTGATACTATTTACTGTAGCGTTGGTACTACATAAAGTAATAGCTAAGTCATCATCATCCTGAGAGTCTTGATGGCGAGAATTGATTTCTTCCATATCATCGTAATCAAACTGTCTGGTCCTAATATTGTCTAGCAGCTGAATAAAATGGCGCTCAGTCTGTCTGTACACCGTAAGCAATTCTATCATTCGAAGGTTTATTTCTTCAAAAACCTTAGCTGCGAAGAAGTAAGGACTGCCATACTTTTCCTTAAGCAGTTTTCTTTCAAACTGACTTGCCACAACAGGAGGGAGTTGAAACAAATCACCAAAGACAACAAGTTGTACGCCACCAAAAGGCTCATTCCTTTCTATATTCATCCTTAAGAAGATATCTATGCAATCTACCATATCGGCTCTTACCATAGAGATCTCATCTATAATAAGCAACTTGAGTTTTTTATAGAATCTATGGTTCTTCCTCTTTGTTAGCTCATAGGGATCGATCATTTTGGGTGGAAACTTAAAAAAGGAATGTATGGTTTGGCCACCTACATTGAGAGCTGCAATGCCAGTTGGTGCCAGCACAGCTGCATTCTTTTTGGTAGTATGCTTCAGAAGATTCAGTAGAGTAGACTTACCAGTACCCGCTCTACCCGTGATAAATACATTCTCGTGATGATTCTCTATTAGATCAAGAATAGCCGAAAACTCCTCATTAAGTCTTATAGGTTCTTTCCCTAACAAAGAATCAAATTTGTTTAAGGAAATAGGCTACTACTGGCAAATGGTCACTATAGCCGCCTTGATACACATCGAAGTTAAAGGTACGCTTGGG
>CAZKXO010000244.1:0-5785 GCA_964556525.1 uncultured Saprospiraceae bacterium | reverse complement strand
AACGCCAACCATCCGTTTTGATACTGATATCTATTGAAATATGGTCTTTAAAAAATGGCTTTAGATCTTTTGACTCCAGCACTTGGCATTTCACGTGCATAGGCTTTGCAGATACCCTTGCATCCCAACACAATTCTACGATGCATTATTTGGATAAAATCAAAGTAATATCATTTATAAGAAGAGATTTATAACTTTAGGCCAGTAGTAAGTAGTAAAATAGAAAAACTAACAATTGAATAAATTTAAATCTCTATATGTTCATTTTGCTTCACTAATCACTATCTGCTTAGGTTGCAACAACTCTGCTACTCTCAGGCCAGTGACCTTTGGTGAGTTCGAATCATTTGTAGATGCTACTGACTATGTTACGGATGCAGAAAGATATGGATGGTCAATAGTTCAGCAAAATGTCTTTGACTTTATAACTGCTGAGGAAGCAACATGGAGAAAACCAGATGGTATCAATACTATAGACAATAAAAAGCTACCAGTTACCCAAGTGAGTTATAATGATGCAAGGGCCTATTGCAAATGGTCTGACACAAGATTACCTACTTATGATGAATATTGGAAGCTTGTAGAAAATGACAATCGACCTATAGTTGCAGATAACCTCGAACCCATCTCTGCGGTAGATGCAGTTAATATAGTCGGCAACGTATGGGATATCACTGATACAACTGAAGGTATAAATGTGAGAATCGCTGGTGGTTCTCTTTTTTGCTCAGAAAAAACTTGCAATGGCACAGTAGAAGACAGAAAGCTCTATGTAGACAAGGAAACTGGCAATTTACACATAGGGTTTAGCGTCATAGAGTAGCGCTTTCTACACTAGTTTGATTCTGAACCCAAGTCTAAGACATACCATTCCAACTCTTCATAATCTAAATTTTTCCTTCTTCCTATTTCTTGTGGTGCATAGTGCTTAGCGAGATAATCCAAAATCTTTGATTCATTGATACCTAAGTCATGGAGTCCTTGTGTTTCCTGCATCCATACAATCATGTTTTTCCAGCCTTGCCTGTTAGCTCTATTCTGAATAATAAGCTTTGAGGAATGACAAGAGGTACAAGCACCGATTACGAGTTTGAGATTTTCATCATCCTTGAGACCAGTTTTTACATGGATTCCATTTTCTATCAGATCCCAATCATCAGCTTTTTCTTGCTGTATAAGCTGTGCTCTTTTATTTCCCAAGGCTATTAGCTGCTCATCTGTGTACTCAGGTTTATTAAGATACGATTGTATTGTAGGGCCTAGTACCAAATAAGCCAATCCTAAAATTGCGGCAACTGCCAAAAAATTTAGTAACAGTACTAATGCACTCCACATGCCAGAAGTATCATGATTATCTGGAATATGCATCAGACTACTTTTATGGCGATTCGATGACAGGCGTTATTCAAATAACCTTTTGGATTCCAGCCTGGTAATAGCATAGGCTGGGTTTGATTATCGACATCTGTAGCTCTTGCCCACACTTCGTAGTAGCCAGTTTCAGGGAATTTTATCTTGGCTTCGAATTGTTGCCAGGCATATCTGTTTGCTGATTCTGAAATATTGCATTCTGCCCAGCTCTTCCCAAAATCTATAGAGTACTCTACTTTTGATATTGCAGATGATGAAGTCCACGCCTGTCCTTTGATAGGTAAGCTTTGGCTTGCTTTTATAGTTGCTCCTGTTTTGGGAAAAGTAATCAGTGACTTAACGGGCATATTCTCAATGATGCACATGTCAGCATCATCAACTTTGGCACCGGGCATAACTGGCTTGCAAGGCACACGATAAGATGAGCCCTTCATCTTCTGACCGTCGTGTACTTTATTTCTTATTACAATTCTTTCCAGCCATTTTCCTGAGCAAGAAGCTGGATAGCCACCGAAGACCAGTCGGAGAGGAAACCCATTGAGCAAAGGCAAGTCTTGGTCATTCATAGACCAAGCAATCAAGCTCTCTGGCTCCAGTGCCTTCTCTATAGGTACACCGCGACTTATAGTATCCTTGTCCGGTGCTCCAGAGAGATGTGTATCCGCTCCGTAATAGCCAAGATAGACAGCATTAGATTTTACACCTACATCTTCTAAGACATCCTTTAATCTTACACCTGTCCACTTAGCACAACCTACTGCTCCTGTAGACCATTGATTGCCTTTGGCTGGCGGATTAAATTCTTTTCTTCCATTACCACCGCATTCTAAAGTTAGGTTATAACTAACAGTTTCGAATTTGGATTTCAACTCACTGATAGAATAAGACTTCTTAGTTCGAGCCGATTCTCCTTCTATGGTCAGTTGCCAGTTTGTCACATTAATATCAGTGGGTGGTATACCGTTATTTCTTACAAAGAAAAAATCATTAGGTGTTAGCACCTCATTCAGTAAATGAGCTGGAGCTTCCATATTAATCGGTCTATCATTTAAGACGACCATCTGTGGACTCTTGCCGGGAAAGGGCTGCTCAGAATCTAAGCCTATTAAGCTAATTCCTACAGGCAAGTTTTTTGCAAACACTACCCTAGAGCCTAAAGCGGAGACAGCAGAAAAGACCAGTGCATTTTGTAAAAATTTTCTTCGATTGGACATATTGTTAATTGACTCTATTGTAATCGCCCGCTTTGTAGCTTTTCTTTGGTAAGACACCTAAAGTTATCTGCTCAGTAAAGTTATCGGGAAAATCCTCCACACCTGGAAAACCTAATCTGATTTCTCTTCCATTATGTGGAATGTATGCTGTATTAAAAAGATAATCCCATAGGGACAGTGTCAAAGCAAAATTTACTCCGTATCGTCTTTCTTCAGGCAACTCATAAGAATGGTGCCAAATGTGCATCTCAGGGCTATTAAAAATATACTTCATTACTGGGCCTATGATAAAATATCCTATAAGAGCTGCGCCTCCTATAATTAAAACTGAACTCAGTAAGGCAGGACTAGCAACAAGAGCGAAACCAAGCAAATTCTGACTGACTATTACTCCTATCAATCCAAGGACTAGTCCTCCTGTGATGCGGTGGTCTATAGATATATTGGAATGATTATAATGACCCCACGCTAAAGTAAAGATATGTATGATGAAAAAGTCATGAAGACCTATGCCTAAAAGTGCTAATGGTATATACTCCAAAGTTCGGTACACAATATTTTCCATCCAGTGATACCTCAAATGCGCAGCAAAACCCATCTGCTCTACTGAATGATGCACTTGATGAAATTGCCACAACCAATCAGACTTGTGTAACAACCTGTGTACCCACCATTGTACGAAATCCCGAACGATAAAGCCAGTCAACAAAATCAACCAAACGGGCCAGGTATTCATAGGATTCATGGCTTGCAAATCAAAACCTCCAGCTATGAACTTTATGCCATCATTAAATAAATTGACTACTACGTCAGATGCGGCATTATAAATTATGAGAGAAAAAATGAAAAAATTGAAAAACATATAAAACCCATCCAACCAAAAATCCTTTCTCAAAATTGCTTGCTTTTTTCTCCATGGCACCACTACTTCTAGCATGAAGAAAAACAATGAAACAGCAATTAACCAGTAGAAATAATTCTTGAATGAAGGGTGGGTTATTTCATTCCAAAGATAGCCAGCATAACCTGCATAACCATTTAAAAATATGTCTATGTATTTAGTCATTGTATCAAACTAAGTTTTAAAGAGTCTTCAATAATTTTAAACTCACTTTCACTGCATAATTTTTGCAGGGGTACTGTCCCATCCTGAGTACGTCTATAAGTCCACTCTATCCAAGAACCGTCGTAGTTCTTTACATTCTTATAGCCTAGTACTTTTTTCAGCACATAATAACTATGGGAAGTTCGCGAGCCACTGTGGCAATAGAGAATTATATTCTTGTCATCAGTTATACCCTTGGATTCTAAGTCGTGTCGCAGATCTTGTTCAGATTTAATCCGGTGGTCGCCTTTGAGATCAGCAAGTATAGACCAGTTCTGATGTACAGCAGTTGGTATAGATCCTCTGTCAAAAGCACCCTTTTTATAAGCAAAGAATTTTCCATCCTTAGTAAAAGGTGTACCCCTGAATTCATAATCTTCTCTGGTATCTACAAGTAGAGTAGTAGAATCTGAGATGGCTGCTCTAACATCTTCATAGGTAGCAATTATCCTCTCATTAAAATTGGTTGATAGTTTGTAGTCACTTTTTTCTCTATCTTTTGCGTCTCCAGTCATAATGGGTAATCCGTTTTGTTTCCAATACTCTAATCCCCCATTGATAATTTTATAATCAGAAAAACCATATAGGTCCAGGACCCAAGCAAATCTTAATGCATCTACATTGGCCTTGGCATCATAAAGCAGAAGTGTCTTGCCAGTAATAAAACCAAACGATTGTAATAAGTCTTCCAACTTCTCTCTCTCAGGAATCAAGCCTCCATATGGTTCAGTCTTGTCAGAAGCATAATCTGGTCTCCAGATACTTATAGCCAAAGGCAAATGTCCTTTTTCAAATACTTTTTCCTTTGATACTTGAACGGGAATATACTGTTCCGACTCTGTAGTCAGTAACTTATGTGCTTGCTTAACTGTCAATAAATTTGTGGCAGTGATATCCGCTTTGTCAGATGAATACTCGGCTTTGTCAGTCGAATACGCTTCTTTTAACTCCACCTCCAACTTACAGGCCATCAAGGCACAACAACAAATTACAAATCCTGTCAGTAGCTGTTGCATAACTCTCTAGTGTGGTAATTTATTTCTGAGTAAACCATATACATAGGTGCCCATAACTGCACTAAAAATCACCAGTATCATAGACCATACACCATGGCCAACGATTGTAAACATAGGGCCTGGGCACGCCCCAGTCATTGCCCAACCTAGTCCAAACAAAGTGCCACCTATAAGGTATCGTGCAATGCCGTTGTTCTTATCTTTAAATTCGATTTTGTCTCCAGCAACAGTTTTGACTTTCATTCTTTTAATAGTTGCTGTAAGAAATGCACCAATAATAACAGCTGTACCTATAATGCCATACATATGAAAGCTTTCAAATCTAAACATCTCTTGAATCCGGTACCAACTCACAGCTTCAGACTTGGTCATTACTATACCAAATAATATTCCTGTCAAACTATACTTTAAATACTTCATCGCTAATTCTTAGAGGGTTAATAATTGAGGCAGGATGAACCAGGTCATCGTCAAGCCTCCTATGAAAAATCCCATTACAGCTATCAGGGAAGGCAACTGAAGATTAGACAAGCCACTGATGGCATGGCCTGAAGTACAACCACCTGCATATCTAGTACCAAATCCAACAAGAAAGCCACCACCCACAAGCAAGAAAAGATTTCTTAACATAGAGCCGCTTCCCAAAGAGTAAATTTCTGAAGGCACATAACCCAGTCCGTCAGATATTTCTTGCGGCATTGTGATACCCAGCTTACTCAAGTGACTTTGGGTACTGGCAGATATCTGTACTGGCTCTGGGCTGGTCAGATAAGTTGCTGCTATATAGCCTCCTACGATAGCACTAAAAATAAACACCAAATTCCAAATTTGTTTTTTCCAATCAAACTTAAAAAACTCGACATGGCTACCTGCACCTCCTATGGCACACAAGGTTCTAAGATTAGAAGAGGCACCAAAGCTTCCACCAAACCACAGTAACAAAAACATTACAAAAACAATCATAATTCCAGAAACTGACCAATGCCAAGGTTGGGATATTACATCTACTATACTCATATTTAAAAACATTACTTTATATACATTACTAAACTATAGTCCTACATCGTTGTAGGACATAC
>CAZKXO010000243.1:0-5820 GCA_964556525.1 uncultured Saprospiraceae bacterium | reverse complement strand
TGACATTCTCCAATTAAACGAAATGCTCGTTCCAGAGCTAAAAGAAGTAGCTGAAAGCCTAGAACTCAAAGGCTATAAACGACTGAGTAAACAAGACCTTATCTATAAAATACTAGACCACCAAGCAGTAGTCGGAGGTGATTCTTCAGCAAGTGAAGAAGTAGAAAAGAAAAAAGCCCCTGCTAAGAAGGCTCGAGCTCCAAGAAAACCGCGAGAGCCAAGAGCCACTAAGAAAAAAGATAAAAAGACTGAGGAAACTGAAGAAACAGAAACAACTGTAGAAGCTCAAACTGAAGAAACAGAAGCGCCTCAGAAGGAAGAACGCAAGCCTAGGCAGAAGAGAGAACCAAGAGAAAAAAGAGACCATAGAAAAGACAGAAAAGACAACAGAAATGGTGACAAAAAAGAAGCACCTAAGGAAGATGTCAAGAAGTTCAATGTAGACATGGATGGTGTCATAGAAGGTACAGGAATCCTAGAAATGATGTCTGACGGTTACGGTTTTCTAAGATCTGCAGACTACAACTACCTGACCAGTCCTGATGATGTCTATGTGTCTCCTTCCCAGATCAAACTATTTGGGTTAAAGACAGGAGATACAGTCGTCGGTGCTGTTAGACCACCCAAAGAGGGCGAGAAATACTTCGCTCTTCTAAAGGTGTCCAAGATCAATGGTCTGGACCCGGAAAAGACAAGAGAAAGAATACCTTTCGAGTATCTGACACCATTGTTCCCAGATGAGAAATTCAAACTGACTGTGCATCCTCAAGGAAAGGACCTCGGTAATAGAATGATAGACTTGTTTTCGCCAATAGGAAAAGGACAAAGAGGACTAATAGTTGCACAACCTAAAACGGGTAAGACTTTCTTGCTGAAAGACATAGCCGAAGGTATCACTAAGAATCATCCTGATTGTTATCTGATAGTTCTACTAGTAGATGAGAGACCAGAAGAGGTAACAGATATGAAGAGATCAGTCAAAGGGGAAGTTATCGCTTCTACTTTCGACCAGACTGCAGACAATCACGTAAGAGTAGCTAATATCGTCATAGAAAAGGCCAAGAGAATGACAGAAAGTGGTCATGATGTTGTCATCCTTTTGGACTCTATTACCAGACTGGCACGTGCCTACAACACAGTGGCACCATCTTCAGGTAAAGTTCTTTCGGGTGGTGTAGAAGCCAATGCCCTTACCAAGCCAAAGAAATTCTTCGGTGCAGCAAGAAATATAGAAGGTGGTGGTTCATTAACTATCCTAGCAACAGCTTTGACAGAGACTGGTTCCAAAATGGACGAGGTCATCTTCGAAGAGTTCAAGGGTACTGGTAATATGGAATTACAGCTGGACAGAACATTGGCTAATAAGCGAATGTATCCAGCCATTGACCTTACAAAGTCGAGCACAAGAAGGGAAGATTTACTCCTAGAAGATGGTATCATTACCAGAATGAGAATGCTGAGAAAGCATTTGGCTGACATGAAACCAGATGAAGCTATGAGCTTCCTAAGACAGAATATGATCGGAACAATGACCAATGAGGAGTTCTTGGTCACCATGAATGGCTAATAAGCACTTGATAGTCAGCATTTTGATCATTGTGGGCCAAATCTGACAAATTGTTCGTTAGCATTGTCAATTCTATAAAAATACCCTACATTTGCAATCCTTTTGGAAAATTTCCAAAAGGAATAAGAAAATAAGAACTACAGACCTTACTAAATTTAATTACGATGAAGCGTACTTTCCAACCATCAAAAAGAAAAAGAGCTAACAAGCACGGATTCAGAGCTAGAATGGCTTCCAAGAATGGACGTAAGGTTCTTGCTAACAGAAGAGCTAAAGGTAGAGCGAAACTTACAGTTTCTGACGAAATGTACTCTAAGTAGCCTATATACCCATCTATTTCTTATTCTTTACTACAGTTAAGTTATCTTGGGTCTGACTACAGTCTATGACAGTTAGCATGACCCAGAAATTCTCTTTAAAAAAGCACGAACGTCTCAAGAGCAAAATACTCTTAGACAAACTCTTCCAGTCAGGCAAGTCATCTTTTGCGTACCCTATCAAGCTCGTCTATCAGATAGACCCTTTACCAGAGGTAGTTCCAGATACTTGGCCATTGCTATTCAGCGTATCAGTCCCTAGAAAAAAGATCAAGTCGGCTGTAGACAGAAACTTGATCAAACGCAGAATAAGAGAAGCTTATAGGCTACACAAACTTGATCTACAAGGAGAGCTTTTGCAAGCTGGCACCCACAGGTTGGCTATAATGTTAATATATATAGAAAACGATATCAAGGAATACAAGGTCATCGAGAAATCCGTTTTGAAACTACTTAAGAAACTGAACGATGTCATTCCTACTTAGAACAGTTATACTCCTTCTCATTTCTGTAGCCGGCTGGTCACAGCAACCCGTCTTTTTGCAGTTGGAAGAAATCAATTCTTTAGAGCTAATCAGATACTACCCTGGAGACAAAATAAGGTTTACCACCAAAGAATATCCCGATGCCTGGAGGACTGAGAAGATAATGAGAATAGACCCAGAAAACAATCAGATATTTTTCAAATCTGATTTTCTGAGTCCTGATGATATTTTCGCAATGGAGAGGAAAAACACTGGGGCCATTGCTCTTGGTGTAACCTTCACAACTTTTGCTGTAGGATGGTTTGCCATAGGTATTCGCTCTACTCTATTAGCTCCGGGATTCAAGATGAGCACTGTAGATGTAATCATTGGCGCGGTGGCTGCCGGAATAGGTTGGCTTTTCAGAAAAGTATTTGCCAAAAAGAAATACCCAATGGAGAAATTCTACCGCCTGAGGATAATGGATGTCCGCTTCCCTTCACCCAATATTCAAACGCCTTAGGGGGCTAGCGATTAACTTTTGGATAAGATCCATTGGATAGCCTCATCGTAGCCTGCAACGCCTTTGCCTATTATCTGATGTACAGCATAGGCCCTAATGTAAGAATGTTTCCTAAAGTCTTCTCTGTTATGTATATCGGAAATGTGTACTTCTATAACAGGTGTAGTGATTGCAGCAACCGCATCACCTATTGCTATAGACGTATGCGTATATCCACCTGCATTAAGTATGATACCGACGTAACTAAAGCCGACTTCGTGCAACTTATCTATGATAGCGCCTTCGTGATTTGTTTGGTAATGATGTAACTGAAGTTGGTAGAATTTTTCTTTCAATTCTCCGATGACCTCATCCATTGTTTGGCTACCATAGATTTCTGGTTCTCTCGTGCCGAGAAGATTTAGATTGGGACCATTAAGTATAAGAACATCCAAAGATCAGCGAACTCTAGTTTGCCATTTCTGACATAAACTTAATTCTGACCATTAGAATTTCTTCCATAGTGATATCGTCTTCCGCTAGTTCTTTCAGTGCATCATCTGGAGAATCAGAATTCGCCTCAGAGAAATAGTCAAAAATATCCTCTACTACACCTTCGTCCAGATTATCATTGAGATAATAAGAGATATCCAGTTTGGTACCCGAGGTAACTATGATGTTCATTTCATGCAGCAACTCAGCCAATGAAAGGTCCAAGCTTTGAGCGATATCTTCCAGTGATAATTTTCTATCTATACCTTGGATAACAGTAACCTTGGCCTTGGATTTATTAGCAACTTGTTTTACGACTATATCTTCTGGTCGTTCTATTTCATGTTGTTCTACATAGTCCTTTATCATGGATAGGAAAGGCTTACCGAACTTGCTTGCTTTACCTTGACTTACACCACTGATTTTTAGAATATCATCTTTGCTGATAGGATAATAAGTTGCCATATCTTGCAAAGACACTTCAGAGAAGATTATCCATGGCTGAAGATCGAGTCTCTTACCTTCTGCTTTTCTCAGGTCTTTCAGCATAGATAACAAGGTGTTATCCAACGCTGCACCACCAGAAGCGCCAGTCATAATAGCTTCTCCTTCCGCCAGAGAATAATCCCTGTTCATTGGAATTTCTATTTCGAATGGCTTTTTCAGAAACTCTCTACCCTTGTCGGTTAATTTCAGTAGGCCATATTGCTCTATTTCCTTATAAAGGAGATTGTGGAGTATCGCTTGTCTCAAAATAGAGTGCCATAACAGTTCTCCCTTTTCCTTACCGACACCGAAATCAGGTTTGTTTTGGAAATTGACAGTTTTTATTTCTTTAGAAGCGCGACCGATAACATAATCTACGATCATTTTGACACCGTAATTCTCCTTTAAATTGAGAACGATAGAGATTGCTTGGTGCATCTCATCTGTCACCACTTGCTTCTTCTTAGGATGTCTACAGTTGTCACAGTTCTTATTACATCTCTCTTCTTCATATTGCTCACCGAAATAGTGTAACAAGAACTTACGTCTACAAGAGCTTGTTTCAGAATATGCAATAATCTCTTCCATCAGCTGACCTGCCAATTCTTTCTCTGCAACACCTTTGTCACGCAAGAACTTCTCTAGCTTAAGAATGTCTTTATACGAGTAGAATGCAAGACAATGTCCAGGTAATCCATCTCTACCACCTCGTCCAGTTTCCTGATAATAGTTCTCTATACTTTTAGGAATATCATAATGGACTACAAATCTTACATCCGGCTTGTCTATTCCCATTCCAAAGGCGATGGTCGCAACGATAACATCCAGATCTTCCATTAAGAACTGATCCTGTACTTTGTTTCTTGTTTTGGAATCAAGACCGGCATGATAGGGCATGGCATTGATGCCATTTATCTGCAAGACTTGTGCAATCTCTTCAGTAGATTTTCTGGATTGTACATATATTATACCTGAGTCTCCTTCTCTACTTTTTATAAACTGTACTATTTCTTTCTGAGCTTGGTTTTTGTTCAGTTTTGGTCTGACTTCGTAATATAGATTGTCTCTATTAAATGAGGAGATGAAAGTATTCTCGTTCCTCATTTCGAGATTCTTGACGATGTCGGTTCTGACTTTTGGGGTAGCAGTCGCTGTTAGGGCGACAACAGGAATTTCTTCTGAAATGCCTTTTACCATTCTTCTTATATTTCTGTACTCTGGCCTGAAGTCATGACCCCATTCAGAAATACAATGCGCTTCGTCTACTGCAATAAAAGAGACATTGGCATTTTTAAAGAACTGAATATTTTCCTCTTTAGTCAAAGTCTCAGGAGCGATAAATACCATTTTGGTCTTTCCTAATTCTATGTCTGACTTGACCGCTTTCATTTGGGTCTTATTGAGGGAAGAATTTAGAAAATGTGCGACAGAGCTGTCTTCGCTAAATCCTCTGATAGAATCTACTTGATTCTTCATCAGTGCAATGAGTGGTGAAATGATTAATGCGGTCCCTTCTTGCATTAAGGCTGGCAACTGGTAACATAGAGATTTCCCTCCACCAGTTGGCATTATAACAAAGGTGTCATTTCCTCTTAGTATACTTTTTATAATGTTCTCTTGTTCGAGCTTAAAGTCGTCAAAACCGAAAAATTCTTTAAGTGCAGCTTTCAAATCTTGAGTGCTCGTTCCTATCTCCTGAACTTCCATTCTAATTAGACATTATTGATCTGGTTATTTAAATTTTTGTCAATAAAAAATTGGCTACTCTTAGGGTATAAATAAGAGTAATTGGATGGATGTTTTAAACGATTAGTTTTAGAATAATCATCTCTAAAACCGATGTAAAAGATACAACTATTCTGAAGTAATAACGAAATTCAGAAGTGATTTTGACGGCAGATGTGCAAAAATAAATTTGTTTTTTTTTGGCCTAAAAAAGTTATATTAACTGCTAACAACCCCAGTCTCAGTATAGTCTTTTATAGCTAATCT
>CAZKXO010000242.1:0-5835 GCA_964556525.1 uncultured Saprospiraceae bacterium | reverse complement strand
CTGAAGGAATGATCTGTGCGGAAGATGAAGTCGGTCTCGGCAACAGTCATGATGGGATTATGGTCTTGCCTGATGATGTGCCTGTAGGTACTTTGGCTAAAGACTATTATAAGATAGACGATGATTATGTATTCGATATCGGATTGACCCCTAACAGATCCGATGCTACTTCGCATCTAGGTGTTGCCAAAGATCTAGCCGCCTATCTTAAGATAAATAAGGACTGGGATGGCGACGTAAAAGTGCCAGAGGTCGCAGCCTTCGAAGTAGAACAAAACAATCCCGCACTTACTGTCAAAGTAGAAAACGAAAAAGCTTGCCCGCGTTACACAGGAATCAGTCTCAGCAATATACAGCAAGGAGAGTCTCCTAAGTGGATGCAAGATTTACTAAAAGCTGTCGGTGTCAGACCCATAAGTAATGTTGTAGATATCACCAACTTTATCTTACATGAGTTGGGTCAGCCGCTACATGCTTTTGATGCCGCCAAAGTGAGCAACCGAGAAATACGTGTCAAGAACCTTCCAGCCGATACACCGTTTTTATCTCTGGACGAGCGAGAGAGAAGTCTTCTGGCAGAAGACCTGATGATCTGTGATGGACAAGACAAACCTATGTGTATAGCAGGCGTCTTCGGAGGATTGAATTCTGGGGTTACAGATTCTACCTCTGAGATATTTCTGGAAGCTGCTCATTTTTCTGCAGGTTCTGTCAGACGTACCAGCACCAAACATTTATTAAGAACCGATGCTGCCAAGGTTTTTGAGAAAGGCTCTGATCCCAATCTTACTGCCTATGCTATCAGAAGGGCAGCCCTCTTGCTTAAAGAACATGCCGGAGCTACTATCTCTTCAGAAATCGTAGATGAATATCCGGAGGAGATTACACCACTCGAAATTGCTGTTAGTTACGCCAGAGTAAATCAAGTTATCGGCTACCAACTGGAAAAGGAAGAGATTCATGATATACTAAGAGCCATGGAAATGGAACTCAAGCCCGTAGACGAAAATACCCTTATCGTCAAAGTTCCAACCAATAAAGCGGACGTGCTCAGAGAAATAGATGTCATAGAAGAAATACTGAGAATCTATGGCTTCAATAAAGTGCCTATCCCGACCCAACTGAAGACCGCCATAAGCTACCAAAACTATCCGACCAAGCGACAGATACAGAATGCCATTTCTAATATGTTGTCTGATAATGGCTTCAATGAGATGATGGGTCTCTCACTGATAGAATCAGAGAAATACTATGGAGATGTCCAAGGCCAAGTATTTATTAATAATACCAGCAACATTCATCTGAATATCATGCGACCTGACTCTCTGATTACAGGACTGAAAAGCGTCGCACATAATCTTAATCATCAGCAGTCCAAGGTAAAACTCTACGAATTTGGTAGGTTTTACAAAGAAGAAGGAGAGGGATTTAAAGAAACAGATTTCCTCAGCCTCTTTATAACGGGCGAGAATGGTGTCGCATCATGGAATAATACTACTTCGAGCTCAGACTTCTATAGTATCAAGCTTTGGGTCAATCAAATTCTGGCTAAAGCGAGCATTAAAGGCTATCAATCCAAAGAAGTAGAAGACCCCAATTTCCTGGTAGGACTGGAGTATCACAGAGGCCCAACCACCATCGTCAAATTTGGAACCTTGGATAGATCAGTACTGAAGAAACTGGATATAGCTGTTCCTGTATATTATGCTGAATTCAATTACAAGGCTGTGGCAAGAGCAGCAGGGAAAGCCACTTTGCAAGTCACCGAGATCAGCAAATATCCATCCACCTCTAGGGATTTGGCACTGGTAGTAGATCAGCAAGTAAAGTTTGAGGATATACTCAGAATCTCTAACAAGACTGAGAAGAAGCTGATTAAGGAGATTTCCCTCTTTGATGTCTATAAGAATGAGGAACAACTGGGTGAAGGCAAGAAATCCTATGCTGTGAAATTCCTTTTTCAGGATGCCAGCAAGACCCTTAAGGACAAGGAAGTGGACAAGGTTATGTCTGCGCTTATAAGCAACTTTGAGACAAAGCTAGGGGCAGAAATCAGATCTTAATCTCCTAGAATCGATTTCGTAGAATCTACTGCTAAAAAAAATCTATCTTTGTGACAGTTGATCTTGATATGGTTCAAAAGTGAGCCCTAAGTCAAGTGAAGCTATAATGAACGGGCAAGATATAGGCATTTCCAGACCATCGCAAAGAGCTAATACAGAGCTTAGATGGCGTGAAGACAGCAAGTCTGCCGTTTCCGAGAAAATTTTAAGTTTATACACAGTGCACAAGCACTACATATATATAGTAATACCAAATAGTATCAGAGCGATAGGAAAATAACTTGTACAAATCATTTAGTCTACGTGGATAAGAATCCACCCTAATTGCTGTTACACCTAGATAAACTACCCATTTTCGGAGACACTAAGGAATACCTACTTCTGCTCATTTTATAAATCAAAATAAATGTTGAAGTATGGAAATTGGAATCATGGCCATAGGAGGCCTGGTTGTAGGAGCTGTTATAGGCTTTATCATTGCCAATCTGGGTCTCAAAAGAGCCACTCAGGGCAAGATAGAAGAAGCCAACCAAAAAGCGGACCTAACCATTAAGGAAGCAGAACTGACTGCTAATCGAAAAATCTCAGAAGCTGAGTCAAAAGCAGACAAGCTGGTCTCGAAGGCTGAGAGTAAAAACGAATCTATTAAGCAGAAGAAAATCCAAGAAGCTAAGGATAAGTACTCTAAACTGAAATCCGACTATCAGAGCTACAAAGCTGACCACAAAGTCGAGATGAAAGAAAGAGAGATGCAAGTCGTCTCCATGGAAAAAGATCTCAAGACCAAGAAAGACTCTCTCAAGAGCGAAATCGAGAGCATAGAACAAAGAGAATCTGAAGTTGCTGCTATCAAGGAAAATCTAGAAAAACAGATCAAGATAGTAACTAAGAAAAAGCAAGAGCTAGATACGGCCAACGAAGCCAGAATCAAACAACTGGAAACCATCGCAAAGATGTCTGAGTCAGAAGCCAAAGACAAATTGCTGGAAGCTGTGAAAGATAAAGCCCAGACAGAAGCACTGGCCATAGAGAAGGAAACGATAAACGAAGCAAAGGCTACTGCAGCTAAAGAAGCAAAGAAGATTATCATCCAGACCATCCAGCGTATGGGTGCCGAATACACAATAGAGAACACCGTCTCAGTATTTAATCTAGACAGCGACGATATCAAAGGTCAGATTATAGGTAGAGAAGGTCGTAACATCCGAGCACTAGAAGCAGCTACTGGAGCAGAGATCATAGTCGATGATACACCAGAAGCCATCATCATCTCTTCTTTCGACCCGATAAGAAGAGAGATCTGTAGACTCTCACTTAAGAGACTGGTCGCCGATGGTCGTATCCACCCTGCCAAAATAGAGGAGACAGTAGAAAAGGTCAGAAAACAACTAGAAGATCAGATCAAAGAAATCGGAGAGAGAACGGTGATAGACCTAGACATCCACGGTCTGAAAGCCAGTATCGTAAGGATGGTAGGACGTATGCGTTTCCGTTCTTCTTACGGACAGAACCTCCTGAAGCACTCCATAGAAACCGCCAATCTTTGTGGTATCATGGCTGCGGAGCTGGGCATGAGTAACAAACAAGTAAAAATGGCCAAAAGAGCTGGCCTTCTACACGATATAGGAAAAGTAGCTGACGAAGAGTCAGAACTGCCTCATGCACTACTAGGTATGGAAATGCTCAAAAAAGTAAACGAGCACCCTGTCATACTCAATGCCGTCGGTGCCCACCACGATGAGATAGAAATGAACAATATCATCTCACCACTGGTACAGGCTTGTGATGCCATCTCAGGTGCACGACCAGGTGCGAGAAGAGAGATACTAGAAAGTTACCTTAAGCGTATCGGAGAGCTAGAAGATCTGGCCCTAGGCTACGAAGGCGTACAGAAAGCCTATGCCATCCAAGCAGGTAGAGAGCTCAGAGTAATCGTAGAAAGCGAAAAAGTCAGCGACCAGTTTGCTGATGATCTGGCCTTCATGATCTCACAAAAGATAGAAACAGAGATGCAGTATCCAGGTCAAGTAAAGGTGACTGTCATCAGAGAAAAAAGAGCGACTGCTGTAGCGAGATAAGACTTATGCAAAGTCAATAAAAACTAAGGGAGTATCCATTCAGGGTACTCCTTTTTTTGTGCTTGTTAGTTGTTTACTAGCTCGTGAAATTCAGGTCTACAAACAGTAATTACTTGTATATGTAGAAAAAAAATTCCAGAATCATATTTTTTTTCTAACTTAGAATAGCTTAATACTCATATATGATAAGCATAAACTATAATTTATTTTAGAATTAATACAATCTAATCATGAAACAACTTAGATTAATAACAGTCTCTCTCTCTCTCTCTCTCTGATTTTTCCTTTAAACTTATTGGCACAGAATAATGGTATAATAGGAGGTGCTGAAATCGATATTACTGATGCACCATGGCAAGTGTCTATTGGGCAGCTTGAAGGGTTAGATTATCAACATTTTTGTGGAGGTGTAATTATTAGTGATGAGATTATTGTAACTGCTGCGCATTGTGTTGGAGAAAGACTTACACATATCCATGCTGGCTCTACAGATGCCGAAGATATATTACAAGGACAATTAATTGAAGTATTAAGTGTAGAGGTGGACCCAAGGTTTACTGGTGATGCAGAAGATGGCTATGATGTGGCAGTTATAAAATTAGCTGAGCCGCTTTGTCTGAACGGTGTAACCACCAGGGCCATATCATATGCAGAATCAGGTAATTTTGTAGATGAGCCTGCATTTATCACAGGATGGGGAGATTCAGGAAATGGTACTTCGGCAAACCAATTAAGAGGTGCAACACTGCCAATAATTGATAATGCAGTAGCTACAACATATTATCCTGATTCTAGTTCTAATTGTAGTGAAGATATAGATCTTGAAAAGGATTTTTATTTGTCATTATTTGAAGCAGGTTCTGGGATTGCCTCTGGATTTAACGATAGTGGGGGACCTGCTGTAATTTTTCAGAATAATGAACCTCTATTAGTTGGAATCTCTAGCTTCGGATGTCATCCTCGAGAACTGAACCCATCTATTTTTGCAGACGTTGCATTCCATTCTGATTTTATTGAATCTCAAATTTCGGATGATTTTCCGGACCCAATTCCGTTAACATCTCCGTTATCTGGCACATATAATGATGGTCCCTATTTTATCACCGGAGCAGTGGAGGTCATTGGTGACTTAGATTTGAGTGGTATAGTTTTTATGGAATCTGGCTCTTCGTTAGAAGTCACGAGTGGTAATATAAATGTCCAAGACGCAGAATTTCGTTCTTGTGGTGGCAGATGGAATGGAATAACTTTGGGAAGAGATGTCACTGGGCAGTTTAACGGAGTTCGAATCTCAAATGCTGATATTGGAATTAATACAGAGGCACGTATTTTTAAATTTATTGATGTTGCCATTAGAGATTGTAATCTTGGAATGGAAGCCACACTTAACAACATTGGTTTTAGTGAAGTAAATCTAGAGTTTGTAAGATTTATAGATGCTCCGGTTATTTGTAACAGTTCTACTATCCGTTTTTTGGGCTGTAAATTTTCTAATTCAGAATTAGAATTTAACGATTGTAGAGTTTTTATAGACGAAGTTTTTCTCACAGGAAATGCTATAACGCCGATACGATGCGGGTTTTATAATTCTCCTACTGTTTATAATTCCGGAAACCATTACGGAGTATCATTTGCTTTGTACGATAGAACTAGCCAAGTTACGATTAAAAACTGCGAGTATGTAAATATTTGCT
>CAZKXO010000241.1:0-5876 GCA_964556525.1 uncultured Saprospiraceae bacterium | reverse complement strand
GCTAGTTTATATAATTCTTAGATTCATGAATTCTAAAAAAAGAAGAGCTGGCAGCAGCGCTATAGTTTTTCCGATTTTACTTTTGAATTCATTTCTCTTTTTATTTTTCGCTAACAGAAGTTTCCAAAAAGAAAGTAAGAGTAAAGCACAGAATGAACTTCTACTATCTCTGACAAATAATAAGTTATTAGCGGAACAAAACTCAGAGCTAACTAAGCACCATACAGAACTCTTAACAAGAATTACCAATGAAGCAAGCGCTTCTCCCAATAGAGTCCTCAGCAAAGAAAGCCTTACTCAGATTGCCGACCTAAGTAAGAATTTCAAACCCTATTTCCTAGAATCTTCTGATAGCATTCCACAACTAGAGAGTCCTGAACGCGGATTTCTATTAAAATCAATTATAGGACTGAGACTAGACGCTACAACACAAAGAAAAATCATTCGATCTGCGGATTTCAGTTATGCCAAGCTAGATAAAGAAAATTTGTCAGGTTTAGACTTAGCCTATATCAATTTGGAAGGCGCTCATCTGACCGAAGCCATTCTTAGTAATTGTAATCTTGCACATGCTAAACTACAAAACAGTCAACTATGGGGAAGTCAACTAAGCCATGTCAGATTAGATAGTGCGAATCTTAATAGAGCAAACTTGGCTTGGGCAAAATTAGACTCTAGTAAAATGGGGACCGCAAACTTTGGTAGTGCTAATCTCAGTAATTCAACACTTAGAAATACAGACTTGAGCAATGCTAACTGTACTGCAGCAAATTTGTCCACTACATTTCTTAATAATTCAAATCTGACTAAAAGCAATTTTTTTGGAGCTAATCTAAGCAATGCGGTTTTAGACAACTGTACTCTAAATAGTACAAACTTTCGTCACACAATTCTAAAAGATGCTAAAGCCGTGAAAGCAAAATTCACAAATACGTTTCTACAAAGAGCTGAAATTGATCGGATGGACCTTACAGGTGTGACCATCGACTCCATTACCGTAGCTGGTAAAAATTGGTTATCACAAATGGAAGAACTTTCCGTAAAAGGCAGCAAAGACTTACAAGAACAATACATTTTGACACAACACAAAACTGTTGCGGACTATTTTCTTGTCCACAAAATTAAGCCCATTAATAAGAACTGAGATCTGACATGACTGCATTTACTTTATCTGTAAATCTAACAATCTCAGTCTCGGAAGGCAGAAACGGTTCAAAAGAAATTTTAAATGCTGCAGCAGCATAACTTTGAGCTTCATTGAGAAAAGTGGCCATCAGTGAATAATCCCAATTTGTATGGCGATCTAATTCGTACTTAGCTTTCATTTTCTTGCCAAACTCTTGACCATATTCATTATTCAGTAGGTCCACATAATTATCTACTACACCATTATCTAAGTCCTTTAATTGTTCTTTTGAAAAATTGCCATCGACCAGTTCAGGAATTCTTGCCAACTCATGCGAGTCTGCAATAAAATCGGCCAACCTTTCAGAAAAAAGAGCGGTAATAACTGCTTGACTCAAGAAGTGATTAAAGGTATTGACAAAACCTTTTTCAGTAAAATGATCATTGTACTCTTTAGCAGCATAGCTCCTTTCGATGTTGTACATCATTTCATGTGCTAAATCATAAAAGGCTATGTCCCCTTCTCCAAAGAGTATAGGCTTCCGCCTTGACAATAAAAATGAACGTTGGATATCTTCTCTATCTATCGCTAGCATTGGAGCTCTTGCAAGCAATTTTAATTTTGTCATGAATCCACCTTCATTTGCTTCTTTTATTTCATGCTCCGTAACGCCATCAGATAAGCTACAAGAAGTCACTCCACCTAGTCCATAATGAAAAAGTGCAACCGAATTGTTTTCATATACCAAATCGACACAATTCTTAAATTCATCAAATGAACTATATGCTGTACCTAATAACAATGGCCCACCTATACATCCTATTTTCTTTGCTTCTGGAGCTTGTTCGATTGGACCAGTGCAAGCATAAAAAAACATCATTAAAAGTATCAACCTAGGCATCTATAACAACTAGTCTAGTTTCTTGAAATCTATGTTCTCTTCTATCATCAATTCTCCACTTCGGATATGATAAAAGTGGACCTTATCAGTTGTGTCCTTTATCTTGAAATTAGAGAAAGAAGAATTGTGCACATCATCCAAAACCATCGCAGGACGATAGTCGGATTCATTTATGCTTAGCTTTATATTCTTCATTACGAGTCCATCTACATGCCTTAAATAGAAACCCCAGGCGGGTAACTCTCCATACATACTAAACTCAGGATAATGCGAACTATTCTCAGGTATTGCATCAAGACGATCCACTGGCGCATTTGCCATCGCTTTATGGCCACGGCCAGGATAAGAAATAGTAATATTCTCTAGTACAATATTTTCTATAGGATAGCCAGGCATACCTGTAATCGAAGCGGGAAAAGTATTATGAAAAAATGGCAATGCTGGCCCCCGCATATCATAATCCAAATCTGGTCTTCCCCATGGTACCTCGACAGTAATATTTTTTAGAACAACATTCTTCAAAGTACCAACTGCTCTTTCTTCTTCCCGATGTCCTAATTTTATAAAAATAGCATTCCCAGTATTTCTGGCTTCTATACTATCTATGTAGATATTCTCTAAGATGCCACCATCTACAGACTCTATAGCAATAGCAGAACGGTAAGTGTCATAGACTTCTATATTCTTTATAAGTACATTTCTAAAACCGCCTTCTGATTTGGTGCCAAATTTCACTGCACTAGCACTAGACCTCACTTTACAATTAGCGATATAAACACTGTCCATTATATAATCAGTGAAATGTGATTTTAGACAGATGCCATCGTCGGCACTATTGATATCACAATTGGTAACACGTACATTTTTACAATCCGAAATATCTATACCATCATTGTTCCAGAAGGCATCACTATCCACGGTAATATTGTCTATAACAAGATTCTCACATCTATCATAATGCTGCACCCAACTGGCGGCATCCTTCATAGTTATATCTTGGATATGAATTCCGCTACACTGCACAAAAACGACAAGCATGGACCGCATATAAAACCTGGGTCTTTTTTCGACATGATTGTATCTTATACTATCTAGAAGTCCGGCATGATACATACTATCTAGGAGAATACCGTTCTCTCTACCCTGACCGTCAATGGTGCCAGTGCCCGTAATAGAAATATCTCTTTGCTCTGTAGCCAGAATGATCCCACGCATGTAGGATTTCTTCGCTATATCATGATGTTCATGCAAGATAGATCCCAGCAAAACGCCTCCTTCGGCTATATGGAGTTCTACACCTGACAACAGATGTATACTTCCAGTCAGGAATACACCTTTGGGTATAATGACTCTGCCTTTTCCTTGCTTATGCGCATTGTCGATGGCAAATTGTATTGCAATTGTATTCAATGTTACACCATCTCCAACAGCACCATAATCTGTCACCTTAAAATCCTTTCCATAGGATGTCACAGCTATAAGAATACAGTAAAGTGTGAGCAGGCAATTTTTCATTTCCATATAGTTAAAAATACATTTTCTGCTTCTCCCTTGGTTTGACCACAGGATCATTAGGCACATAATTTATGTCTAATTCTTCTAAAGTGCCATCAGGGGAAATCTTAAGCAATAAAGATTGGTATGGTTGGAAAGTGAAGGTCTGAGATATTCTATGTTTCCCTACATTCAAAGTAAGTGGCAGATCTATTGGGCTATCCATAAAAGACTGGCCAGAATAGACTGGGTAGACTAAGTCCTTAGCTAAGGGTTGGGCCAAGAAAATATATTGTGTCCCATCGGATTCTACCCTACTCCAGTAGTCAGGCAACAGCTCTCCTGAGATGAGTGGCTGATGCTTTACCAACTCATTTAGGTTTTCAGATACATTTGCCATGTTTTTCAAATCTGCTAATTTCTGTTCATAATCTGCTGACTTGCTTTTACCTGGTTGTTGGGGTGGTTTTTTGATAATTACAGGTAGTCCTGCTTGGGCCAAAGCTATAACTCGGTCTAGTGCTCTCTCATCTAGATAAACTACATCTAAGTAAAGCAATGAAAAACTTGCATCACCTACAGATAAGCGACCATTATTATATTCTGCTTTACGAAGAAAATCACGATTTATCCACAAAGGATGGTAGCCTTTTATTTCTTCAGGCATGGAGAGATACCTCAACTCATACTCTCCCCATACCCATACGCGTTGTCTCTCTTTTGGCAATGCCCCTTTCATTACAGCATCTTCATACGGAATATAGACAGCTACATCAGAATAAGTCTTACCACGCTGCAGGAGTCCTGATACTTTCTCCATATAACTATTAAATGCAGGCAGTTCAGGTTCCAGACTACCACCAGGACCAAAATACGTTGTCGCAAAAAACTCAATAGTATCTGACCCAATCGGATTATATGGTGTGCCATGGTAAAAATGCTGATTGACTCCATTGGCAAATAAAGCATCAGCAACCATTTTTAGATCCGCCGTCTGCTCTTCTCTCAGATAAGTCGATGGAAAACCATACATGCAGGTAAAACTTTCTGAAGACACCATAGGCTTAGCTGCCAAGCAAGCAGATGAACTTACAATTTTGGAAAAGCTGGGATTGTTCAGCATGGCCTCTGACTCTGGAATATCTACCAGTGCATAAGTGTTCATAATGTCTGTCGGTGAAGCCAAACATTGTACTCGTGACCAAGCACCCAACTCCTTACATTTTGCCACATAGGGCTTATAGAATCCTTCCGTCACATACTTATCTATAAGCAACATATAATCGTATCGGACATCAGGGAAAGAATCTATACCCTGTTCCATATAGGGAATGATATCATAATCAAAAGCCTTTATAAATTCTTTCTCAAAACCAGCTGTCCAGACTTTATACTTATCATTCATCTTGATTTCCCAGGAGTCTGTAAATAAAGCAGATTTAGATCCTGCTAGTGCCGGCTTTATCGCTTCTTCTATAGGTGCAGCAAAAGCTTGGAAAGCTTCCTCGTCGAGATGATTGATAACATCCATTGTATCTGGCCAGGTCCATGCAAAAGTGAGCAGTTGCTGAAAACTCGTATCACCATACACCTGAGTCGTATGTTCCTTTTTCATATCCAACCCAGCTACGGGCCAGGCACTGCCGAAAGTAAAGTCGCAAATCAAATCCAATGAATCTGCATAGGATTTTGCATAGCTTACCATCTCCGTCCATTCTGGGCTGAGCCATTCTTGCGCAGTTGTGTCTTTAGGATAGTGTCGATTATAGTTACGCTGATACATACGCTGATAACGATAGAGCGGATAGACCCAGGCTATCTCTACCCCACCAAAATTATTTTTCTTTAGCCAATCTAGTTGATGCTTTATATCAGCCTTCTTTATTTCTGTGGCAAACCACCACCATCTTGTACAAGGTTTGGTCGTCGGATAAAAAGAATTTTCATTTTGTTCTTTTTCCGATACTTGACAACTCAAAAAGGCAAAAGCAACAAAACTGATAAGGATAACTGCTAGTCTAGAGGTCATAGATTAAAGATAGACAAATAGCTCACCTTCTGTTTAAGCATAATCTCTTATCTATTCATATCGGGGTTCTCTCCTTCAAGAGAGACATTTAGTCTCTTTGTCCGCTGTAATTAATTTTCATGTCGAAGCTTGCCGAGACAGCTCCGTCCTCGCTATGTGAATAAGATAGTTTTTTATAGAAAACCTTAAGTGACAGAGGTTGAATTTCAATCGAACTCTCTCCTAGCCCCGATTGATATCGGGGTTTTCTCGATTCTTCTTTCGCTTTTATTGAAACAATTATCATGTCGAAGCTTGCCGAGACAGCTCCGTCCTCGCTAGGTGAA
>CAZKXO010000240.1:0-5879 GCA_964556525.1 uncultured Saprospiraceae bacterium | reverse complement strand
ACAATTACAAATAATATATTTTTCTAATATGTATTTCATCCGTTATCTTTTACTGAGCAAAAACAGTACTTTCAAGTAACTAAATGGTATACAAACTACTCTCATATCTGGTCAAAACAATCCTTATTATAGTAGTACCATTTATCCTACTGATAAGAGGAGCCGTCTATCTCCATACCAGTTATAACTATTTGCCTTGGGTTTGTATCCTCGGTGGGGCTATTCTAGCCATAAGTTTGGTTTTTGTCTATCTTTCCTTTGGTCATCAATTGTTTGTTACGGGTGGTAATGTGCTTTCTATGAAGATCAGACTCTCTATATCAATCTTGGTGGTCCTTATCTATGTAGTCAATGGCATCTTTTATGTATCTGGTTCCAATCTGAAATACTCAGAACTTTCTACAGAGCTCCGACAAGTCCATCCAGTATTGCGTTTGGCAGTGAGTACACTGATCATCATGGATAAGGAACTGCTTATCACCGACGCTGATCGTGCGCCTGAAGATTACAAGAAATTTGGCCTCAAAACGGTCAGACAATCCTTGCATTACGAGCAATCTACTGGGTACAGTCACGCCTTAGATATGCGAACTAAAGGCCGGACTGTCTGGAAAAATTTCCTTGTCCAAAATTACTTTAGGCTTATGGGATTCAGGACATTGAGGCATACCGGCACTGCTGACCACTTGCATATATCACTTATGAGTCATGATTATCCAAATGCTAAATAGAAAATTATATTGCTGTGATATATTAAATTTGCGGTTATATGAGATTTTGGCTTTTTAATACAACTATTCTATTAATTCTGTGCACCTCAGCACTAGCTCAATCAGGAAATTATGTCCTGGAGGACTCAGAAGCTCCGCAAATCAATCTTAGAAAAAAAATAGACGAAATTGTTCTTGATGGTGAGCTGAATGAAGAGACCTGGAAGATCGCACAGGTCAGCAAAAACTTCACCCAGTACTTCCCCACAGATTCACTAAGTGCTATAGGAGATACCGAAATATATATGAGCTACGATGAGAATAATTTCTATATCGCAGCCAAGTGTTATACGCCGGAAGATGACTTCAGAGTAGAATCACTCAAAAGAGATTATGGTTTTGGAGGTAACGACAACATCAGTTTTCTTTTTGATACGTATAATGACATTACAAATGCATTCCTATTCGGTATGAATCCAGTAGGTGCCAGAAGAGAAGCGCTCATTTCTAATGGTGGGAAAACCTTTAATTCTTTCGATCCATCCTGGGATAACAAGTGGGATGGAGATTCTAAGATGTATGATAATTACTGGATCTGCGAATTGGCTATTCCCTTTAGTTCCCTAAGATACAAGGAAGGTACCACCAAGTGGCGATTTAATAGTTATAGAAATGATGCTCAGACAAACGAAATTACTTGTTTTATAAATATCCCCAGAGAAAACATACTCATGAATCTCAATTTCATGGCAGATCTCAATTGGGAGGAACCACTCAGTAAGCCCAGTCAAAATATATCAGTCATTCCCTATGTCATTGCTGGAGTGGCCAGAGACTTTGAAGATGCAAATGAAACAGAGTCACGATTCAGTTCCAATGTCGGTGGAGACGCCAAAATAAGCGTTTCTTCCAGCCTTAACCTAGATCTTACTTTGAATCCTGACTTCTCCCAAGTAGAAGTCGATCAGCAAGTAGCTAATCTGGACAGGTTCGAAATATTTCTTCCAGAGCGGAGACAATTTTTCCTTGAAAATGCAGATCTGTTCAGTCAGTTTGGGATCCAAAGAGCCAGACCATTTTTCTCCAGACGTATAGGTGTATCGATAGATACGGTGACAGAGAACAATATCCAGAATACCATCTTTGGTGGTGCCAGACTCAGTGGTAAAATAAATGAGAATCTTAGGATAGGCGTACTCAATATGCAGACGGCTGCACAGAAAGAAAATGACCTTCCTAGTTTCAATTATCTGGTCGCTGCAGCAGAACAACAAGTCTTTGATAGGTCCAACATCGGTTTCCTTTTTGTCAATAAACAAGGTATCAACACAGGAGACTTCGGAGGGACGGTAGATGACTATGATCGTATAGCAGGTATAGAATACAGACTCAATTCTAAAGATAATTTCTGGACTGGGAAATTTTCCCATATGCAAGCCTTCACACCTAATGATGGGGAAATGAAGTTTAGCTCATTTGGAGTAATAGAATACAATCAGGAAAAATACCGTCTCGAGATGAATACACTTGTAGTTGGGGAAGGTTATGACGCAGAGGTAGGTTTTGTACCTAGACGAGATTATATCCTTTTTAGTCCAGAAGCAGATTACAGAATTTTTCCTAAGACAGATAAAATAGGACAAATGACCTTTGCTATAGACTCGAGGTTTTTCTATAAACTAGGCAAGGATGAAAGTGTAATATTAGAGGACTTTGGGCATGAAGAAACCAATGTAGATTTTGACTTCAATATCAGTTTTTCTAACAACCATAGATTTAATTTCAGTGCTGATTATGCACAATTTATTTTGCTTAATGATTTTGACCCTACAAGAATACAGGATGATGACACCTTTCTTGCTGCGGGTTCTGAACACAGAAATACGATATTCGGAATCTCTTACAGATCTGATCGTAGGCGTACCTTCTACTATGAAATAAATCCTGTCTTAGGGAGTTTCTATGGTGGTCTGCAAAGTGGCGTAAATGGGGAGTTTTCATACCGCTTCCAGCCCTTTGGCTCCTTATCTTTGGCTTACAATTACAACCATATAGACTTGGGAGCGGGTTTTGATGTTGCGAACCTATGGCTCGTAGGACCAAGACTAGAATTAACCTTTTCAAAAAAATTATTCTGGACGACCTTTGTTCAGTACAACAATAGAATAGAAAATCTCAATATCAATTCCAGATTTCAGTGGCGCTTTGCTCCTGTCTCCGACTTCTTTATTGTATACACAGACAACTACAACACAGAGTTGCGCAGCAATGTAACCAGCAGAAACAGAACATTAGTTGCCAAATTAACGTATTGGCTCAACCTGTAATTCTGAGTTCTCAAATGAAAAGAAAAGAATTCATAGAAAAACTGGGGCTCGGTGCTGCGTTTGTACTCACATCTTCTTGCCTGGGCAGTTGTTCCAAAGATGGTACACATAGACCTACCGAACCTGTAGACTTTACTCTTGACCTTAATGATCCAGCAATAAGCAATTTAACTTTGGACGGTGGCTATATCCTTCATGAAGGTGTAGTTGTTGCCAGAGACATGAATGGCAACTATGTCGCAGCGACCGTTATCTGTAGTCATGAAGGTCTGCTCGAAATTGTCTTCAGAGACAACGAATGGTTTTGTACCGCCCATGAAGCAAGATTCGAACTAGATGGCACGGGTCTGAACAGTAATGGGAGAGGCGGACTGACTGTCTATAACACAGAACTATCAGGGACAGACCTCAGAGTATATTCTTAGGACCAATCTCATTCAGAATCAAAATAACTATCTTGTGATATGAAAACTTTTATTGAGACAGAGAGGCTATTTATGCGTGAAATAGTAGAAGAAGATGTGCATGATATGTTTGAGCTGGACAACAATGTCAATGTCCACAAATACCTTGGAAATAATCCTGTACAGAACTTAGAAAAGTCAAAGAAAATCATTGAAGACATACGTGGTCAGTATGAGAGAAATGGTATAGGTAGATGGGCAGTAATAAAGAAAGGCAGCAATGAGTTTCTTGGTTGGTCTGGTCTTAAATATGAAGATCATGATATCAATGATAAGCAAGGCTACTACGATATCGGATACAGATTCAAAGAACAATATTGGGGTAAAGGATATGCTACGGAATGCGCAGTTGCTTCTCTAGAATATGGATTTACAAAAATGAACTGGGACAAAATCTGCGCCGCTGCACAAATTGCCAATGTTGGTTCCAATAAGGTACTCCAGAAAATAGGCTTACAATTCATAGAAGAATTCGATTATAGAAATACAGCCTGCAACTGGTATGAACTCACTAAAGCAGAATGGCAAAAGCAACAACTAAGCATATGAACTTTGGACAACGTATAGCTAAGAATTTCAAAGAAGTATATTTCGGTGGCAACTGGACAGCATCCAATATCCAGAAGCATCTAAAAGATATCACCTGGGAAGAAGCAACTACCAAAGTGTATGAACTCAATACAATAGCCATTTTACTCAACCATATTCATTATTATGTAAGAGTTGCCACAAAGGTTTTGGAAGGTGGTCCACTTGTCGGAAAAGATGCCGAAAGCTTTGGCCACGAGCCCATTGGTTCAGAAGAAGACTGGAAAGCATTCCAAGAGATCAGATATACGGAGGCAAATAATTTTATTAGCTTACTTGAGCAAGTTTCTGATGACACAATAGATCTGGCATTTGGTGATGAAAAATGGGGAAACTATTATAGAAATCTATATGGCATCGTAGAACATACACATTATCACTTAGGCCAAATTATTCTTATTAAAAAAATACTCCGAGCCCAGCAGTAAATAGTAATTCCAACCCTAACTCCGATACTAAAAAGGTATATTTGTTGCCATGAGAACTGATCTTATAAATATATCTGTCAGCGACGAAACCTCACAGTTGGAAGCTGTCATACTGGGCACTGCAAGAAACTTGGGAACCCCATTTATGAACTATGTAGACCCAGCAAAATGGGACTCAGAAATAGCTCCTGAAGAAGACCTCATTACTGACCCCAAATCTAGATTACATCTGATCGAGGGAACCTATCCGATAGAAGCTGACCTGAGACGCGAAAATGATCTTTTTCTAAGGATACTAGCAAAATACAATATAAAGGTCTACCAGCCTATCACCCTTCCAAGTACCAATCAGATATTTACCCGAGACATTGGTTTTGTAATCGATGATGTCTTTATTAAGTCTAATATGGGTACGGTAGAAAGACGCCAGGAATTTTTTGCCATAAGAGACATCGTGAGTCAGATAGCTCAGGAAGTTTGGTTTCCTCCAGCTACGGTAAAGGTAGAAGGTGGAGATGTGTTACTACTGAATGAAAAAATTTTTGTAGGCCAAGCTGCGAAAGGTTGTGAAGGACTAAGATGTGACAGAACCAACTCTGCGGCTATAGATTACTTACAGCATAAATTTCCACAGAAGGAAATCATTCCGATCCCATTAATAAAGTCAGACAAAGTAGCTACTAAGAATTGTTTGCACCTGGACTGTGCTTTCCAGCCTATAGGTCAGAATGAAGGTTGTATAATTTTTGTTGAGGGTTTTGAAAGTAGAGAGCAGGCAGAACAGCTTATGGAATTCTGTGGTGGAAAAGACAAGGCTATCAAGATACAAGCCGATGATATGTTCAATATGAACAGCAATATCTTTTCTATCAGTCCTAAGGTTATAATCTCAGGAGATAATGAAAAAGAATTTGGCAAGCTAAATGGGCAGTTGGAAGACAGAGGATTTATTGTAGAGAAAATCCCATATTCAGAAACATCCAAAATGGAAGGACTGCTGCGTTGCTCAACCCTTCCACTTCGAAGAAAAAAAGCCGATACGGCCTAGGCTGCACCATCTAAGGTACTTAAGCTGTAAGGATTTTGAGTTCTAACCAATTGTGGTTTTAATCTGTATGCATAACCTATTTCCGCTAGTTGTATTGGAAACTTCAGCGATTCTCTTAGAGTAATCTTAGAGCCCTCTACTTCTTCCCAACTGTTAAGTGGAACTTCACTAAGCTTATCCAGTGTACCCTCTTGGTGCAAAGACTTCATTCTGATAAATAATTCTACATCAAATAACCATCTGGACATAAAACTCTTAGAGAAAAGGTAGCTCGCAGTAACATTGGTAAAGACCTTAGCGCCACATTGCGTATC
>CAZKXO010000239.1:0-5900 GCA_964556525.1 uncultured Saprospiraceae bacterium | reverse complement strand
CATAAGCTCATGCAGTTTTGCCTCGCAACTGTCCAGATTTTCATAAGTTGTATATGGTGATAGTTTGTGATTACTCACTAAGACATGCATTCCAGTGTTTATATCATTAGCTTTATACAGTACTTCTTGCTCTGCTTCATCACCAAAAGTAGAATAGAAATTTTCCAAAGTGTCTATCACTGGTGTGGAAGGAAAAAAACAAGTAAATTGCTCATTTTCAAATGACTCTACTCCAAAGGAATCATAACTGATAGTGTCAAAACTGTTTTGAAATTTTTCAGCAAGCTCAATTCGTTTGTCACTTGTAGGACCAGCAGAAAACATCTGATACAGTCTGTTCCCTCTGGCAAAGGCTGTAGCTTTCATAAAAGTATTGTCGGAAGCTAGGATGTATATTTCCTTACCACCAAACCTGGTAATAGAACGATCATAAACCAAGCTGTCTAGTTGGCCAAGGAACAAGTCCTTATAAGTTTCTAATATAGCATCATTATCGTCTAATAGATCACCAGGTTCAAAGTGTGAATACATAACCACATGTAAGAGCTGGTTTTGCGGATCAAAAAAATTGGTGTACTCATTGGTATAAGCAGATCCATAGGAGTCATCTACTTCAGTAAATTTCTGAGAAGGCAAATTTGTGCTTACTGTATAGGCGCCTTTTTCATCTACATAAGTGTCTGTATCTTTGTTTTTGATTTTGAAAAACTCTATGCTGTCAAAATATTTTTTAGCCAATTTTTTATCTATCTCTGCAGTGGTCATATTCGTAATTCCTTGTGAATACAAAAAATTATTGGCGATCACATAGCGAAATTTTATAGACCTACCAAAAACATCATATTTTATTTCCATTGCAGGAAAATCATCATAGGTGGTCCTTAGCTCTTCAGTAATAAGGCCATTTTGAGAAGAGATGTTTGCTTTTATTTCTTGTACAATAGTGTCTAAGTTGTATTGATCAGCAAGCACAGGTAATACCGAAAAGAAATAAAAATGACCTGTGCCTAGATCCGGATAGGAACGTACTTTTACGATGCCAGACATAGATGCAGGCAAATAGGTAAAACTTTTATCTGGTAACATTAGAGAAAAGCCTTCGTCAGTATATTTTTCTCTGACCCATTCCAGATCTTTATCCGCCCACTCTGCATGGATAAGACCTTGACTAAAACTCACATCTACAACTTCTAGCTTATAGCCTTTTTCTTTGAGTAAATTTATCATCCCTTCTTCTCCACCAAGATGTGCAGCACCTACCGCCATAAAAAGTCCACCATCATTTATATACTCTGTGGCGGTATTTACCATGACTTTGTTCCTCTGTATCAATATGCCATTATCAGTAAAACTGGTAAACTCGTATATTTCTTCTATGTCTCCTCGTTCATATACTTCTATAAATGGATCTATCAACTTAGATTCTAACAAACTGTTCTTGATACGAGCCTCAAAATCGTATTCTTCATTAGAAAGTTTATTTAAGGTTTCCTTGTGGTCATCAATGGATTCCAGACCTATAATATTCTTCTCTAAAATTCTAGCAATGTGATACAGGTGTGCATCTAGAAATGTATTCTTGTCTTTATTTTTTTTGAAACTATTTTCTAAGGCTAAAGGAATAAGGTCTTTGTTTTCCTCTGAAATGTTGCTGAGATCTAAGCCGGTTTTTTCTTTCAGTTCTTCATTGAGCTCTTCGAGTTCATCATCTTCTATTAATTCTTCGAATCCTTTGTTTATTTGAGAATTAAATGGATCGACAACTAAGTACTTGATCATGGTGTCAGGATGCACTTCTAAAGCGAAATTTTTGCATTCTTCTATTCTCAGATACAGACTGTCACAAAAATTGAATACCATCGAGTCTGCAAGATGCATGGTGCCGTAGATGTAAGAATCATGATCCAAGTGCGGCGCACTTATTCTCCATAACAATTGATGCTTCGATTTCGAATCTTGTCCCTGGGCAACTGAGATTATCAGGAAGAACAAGATGCTAGCAAGAAGTTGTACTCTATTCATGAGTATATGATTTTTCTAATGACGAAATTAGTTTGCAAACGTCCTTAAAGGCCGATTCTATAACTGTCTTGATATCTACTCCACCACCACTTTTCGTGCATACTCTCTGTCTATATTAAGCAGATAGATGCCTGCTTCCAGATCGGATACATCTATGTATGTCCTGCCACCACTTACAGCTTGGGCAGAAAAGACAGCTTGTCCCAGTAGAGTTGTCAGTTCTACATTGGCTGACATCATGCCAGCCCATTCTACGGTCAGCGTCTCAGTTACCGGATTGGGATATACGGTAAAGGCAGATTCGTCTAGCAGATCAGCTGTAGGCAAAATCTGATCGCAAAAAGTCTCGTTCGGTTCTAACTCTAGCCAGCCCATAGATTCCAGCTCTCTGCCTTCGAAAGCAGGAAATTCTAGCGGAAATCTATTGAATCTGAAAGTAAGATTATTATTTAATCCTAGGGTTGTACCTTGGGCGACTTGGTTGCCATCTCTTATAGGTGTGACATACTCCCAGACGATATCATTGTCTGGTGTCAACTCAAAGGTGTAGCCAATACGACCAGCCAAAATCAAAGTGTTTCCATTAGGCAAAAACTGGGAACCCGATAAGCCAGTAGAAAAAAGGAAGCTGGAATCTACTGGATGCGTAAGATTGAAATCGTAAGTCTCTGGCAAATAAGAATCCTCTCCAAAAGTATACTCTTGGTCATACATCACCCAAGGAGGTGTAATGACACTTACCAAAGAATAGTTGGCACCTATCCGATTATTGAACACAGCTATCTTTCCATATTGGGGATGTGTCGGTTCTAAGTGATCGTCTATCCAGTGGGCATCATGCTGAAAGAAAAGTTGCTGATCTGCTTCTGTGCCTTGGCGATAGCTGGCAGGATTACCCCAGCGATACATCAGATCACCACCCCTATTTCCAAATCCACCAAAACTACCTGCTGCTTCCTCCGTTGTCGTAGAATGGTCTATTATCCATATCTCATCAAAGTAGGGTACACTTAGGAGTATCTGATCCAGTTCTGCATTGTAATCTATAGAATTGGCATGCATCCAATCGGGATGACCATCCTCTCTGCCATAATTTACATCTATAAGTTCGGGATGGTCGGCGACGACACCATAGTTGTTTTTTGTAGAATCAAAGTCTTGTATGAGATGATCCCAGGCATGCCACTCCCAGATAATGCTGTCCGCAGCAGGATCTAATTCTATGATGAAATCGGGCCACATTTTAGCCTGAGATAAAGTGGTTGTATCCCTGCCTGCTTCAGCACATTCCGCATTGGTCTTAAGTTCCCAGGCGATAGCAAGTAAAGTGCCTTCTGGTGTAAGGGCGATGTCGTGATGCAATCTGTATTTTTTATCATTGAGGGTATAAGCCCAGATAAGATTATTATCCCAGTCTCTTATTTCTATGATCTCTCCAGCACCACCTGCAAAAATGGGGTCTTGATTTCCCCTGGCATCTCGCTTGGCTCTGTATAGCAGTCCTTCCTCCGTAAGATAGACAGAATTGCCAGGCTGAAAAATATCTTCATCTTCCCATATATGGACAATCTCACCACAGTTATCTAAGAGATAAGTATTGGGTTGGTTGGATGGATAAAAAAGATTGAAACCATCATAGGATTGTCCAGGAGAGTAGGAGAGTAGTCCTACAGTATTTTGACACAACACTATTGTAGATACAAAAACAAAACTGATGAGTGAGAGATAATTTTTCATAGAAAACAAATTAGATTCTACAACTAAGGTTTAGTAAATAAATAGTTTGTGAGCAGCGATAGCACCATTGTCATTTATAACTGTTACAATATAATTACCAGTTGGATAATGACTATTCAGCTTTGTTATAGTGCCTACTGAATTCCAGTTTTCCAATTGTCGTCCATGCAAATCCGAAAGTATAAGAGCTTTTGCTTTATTGCCAGAAAATATTAGTTCTATAGCATTTTGTGTAGGCAAATAGACGACTCCAGATTCTGTGCTGCTCAGCTCCTCGATGCTGGTCATCAGACTACAAGGCAAGGGATTGGGTTCTATTGGTTCCCTAGGGTCCAATTCTATATCTTCAAAACCAGCATAGTCTGCAGCATATTTATAAGCCCTAAAGTTAGAGTTGTTTCTCGGCTGAGAGCCTTGAGGAATAGGTGTATCTCTATTGACAGGGATTTCGTATTCCCAGACGATATTCCTGTCGTCGGTAATTTCAAATATTCTTCCTGGAGAGCCACTGTTTATCAATGTGTTGCCATTGGGCAGTCTAAAGGCATTGGACAAAAAGGGACTGAAGAAAGTTTCGCCTGGCAAATCACCATAAATGGTATTAGCTTCCAAAGGACCGAAGGGACTATCTACCTCACCCGTATAAACACCGGGAGCAGTCTGTGGAGGATTCAGTATTTGTATCTGTGTAAATTCATTGCCAGGTCTGTCATTCCCATTATTAAAGATGAGAATGCTGCCTGCACCGTCCAGCCCTTCAGTTATCCAGTTGACCCCATGCTGCCCAAACAATTGCTGGTCCGCAATAGGTGCCCTTTGATAAGCAGAAGCATTGCCCCATCTATATAGCAGGTCACCACCTTTGCCATATCTACCACCTGTGTGGCCTGCCGCTTCATCAGTAGTGGTGCTGTGATCTATAATCCAAACCTCATCGGAGTTACGGATAGAAATAAGGATCTGGTCAAGAGCGGGATTGAAGTCTATAGCATTGAAGTGGAACCAGTCCCTTGTTTCATTGGAGTTGCCACTGGTGAGACTTGGATGATTAAGATCATAGAGTTGTGGATTATCAGCGACCACACCAAAGTTCAGTTTTGTACTGTCAAACTCCTGCACAAAATGATCATTGATATGCCATTCCCACACAATAGCTGCACTGTCCTGACCGATAGGTTCCAGTTCCAGGATTTTCTCTGACCACATAAAGTTCTGCGGAGCAATCTCATCGGGATCTCTTCCCATTTCCACCAACTCATCTCTAAAAGTCAGTTCCCACATAAGCGTCAGTATATTCCCATTAGGCATCATGACGGCATCGTGATGTGAGAGCTGTGTATCATTATTTATCTCATACTGCCAGACGAGATTGTTTTCCCAGTCTACCAGTTCTAGCCCTCCCGCATTACTGGCAGAGGTAAATGGCCCCACTGGCTGTACCTTGTAAGTTCTGAACATAAGACCATTATTCAGAAAGTAAGCAGACAGACCTGGTAGCGTCCCTCTGTCCCATTCATTGACCAAGTTCCCACAATTATCTACCATATAGGCTTTGGTGCTGGAGAAAGGAGAAAAGAAAGTGTAGCCTTCCAAAGCTTCATCTGTCATGGAGAGTGCACCGACGGTTGCTTGCTGGGCGGTGATGGTAAGGGTGAAGAAGCTAAGGAGAAGCAAAAGTAGAGGTCTCATAGTTTGTGCTTTTATAGCACAATATAGGCTTTGATTAAGATAGCAGTGGTGATCAAAAAGACTAAACTCACTTACTCAATCTTTTGAAGTTGATAAAAAGGATAAGTCACCTTTTTTTTAATCATTTATATCGTCGGTGGGCTTTCATTTTTGAAACATTTTAGTAAAAGTACAATGCGAGAGAAGGTGGCTTGACGCGGAGCCTTTAGTTCAGAAGTGGAAGCGGAAGCGTTAAAGAGCTTGACCTTTGAACGATTAGACTTTTGAGTACTCTTAGGCAATGAAATCTGTAATAAGGTGTCCCCATCTTTTTGTGGATTTTGTAGGTGTTCTGAGACTGTTCACTAAACTGTGTCTACTAACTTTACGAGATGCAAGAAGAATTAAATTTACCAAAAAAGCTAGAAGAGGAGTTAAAAGCTCATTTGCGATCTAAGAAGCCGTTATTTGGT
>CAZKXO010000238.1:0-5940 GCA_964556525.1 uncultured Saprospiraceae bacterium | reverse complement strand
TGATGATGATGGTGATGTGTTGAAGGTCCTTTTGATTAAAAGGAAGGAAGAACCTTATGGAGGGTATTGGGCCCTTCCAGGGGACAGAATAAGAGAGAATGAAAATCTAGACGCCGCCGCGATCAGAGTCCTTCACGAGCTGACGGGAATTACTGATGTCTATCTAGATCAAGTTTACACTTTTGGTAAGGTGGACCGACATCCTAGTGGGCGAGTTATAACTACAGCATATTACTCTTTAGTCAATATCGCCAATGTAAATCTAGAACCAAAATCATTTGCTGAGAAAGCGGAGTGGCGAGAGGTACGGGACATTGATTCTTTGGCATTTGACCACTTAGAGATTATGGAGACCTGTCTGTCCCGATTGCAGCAAGATCTCAAGCTTCGACCTATTGGTTTCGAATTGCTTCCAAGCAAGTTTACACTTACTGAGTTACAGAGATTGTATGAAGTAATCCTAGAACAGGAACTCGACAAGCGTAATTTCAGAAAGAAGATCTTAAGTATGAATATACTCAATACTTTGCACGAACTACAAACAGGCGTTTCTCACAGACCTGCTAAGCTCTATTCCTTTGATGAAGTAAAATACGAAGAAGTGAAGCGCGAAGGCTTTATCTTCGAATTATAAAGCCTCAAGAATCTCGCCTTCAGCGTTTTGGAAAAAGTATTGCAGAGTAGGCCTTGTCTCTCTCAATCCAATCAACATTGACTCAAGATTGCTCCATGAATTATCTCCATTGAGCCATAAGACCATCGACTGACCAAAATCATCAACATCATTTACTGTGCTCACAGAGGCTAAATCTCCTACAGTGAAATGACCATAATACCCTTCTGCAAGCTGTGCAGCCGCTGCTTCATCGTCAGTTATGTTTTCTAATCTGTTGAAATCTTGCTCTATATCTCTGCTTTCAGCAGCTGAGAGATTTGTATAACCCCAAGCTATATTCTCAGGGATTCTTAGAATTGTCGAATTAGCAACTGTCAGTCTATCTGTAGTCCTAAACTTCATTGCAAACGACGCATCGTTCATCTCTACTGACACTTCATTTTCAGTATCTTCTATCTTTAATCTGAAACTAAAGCCTTCTTCCAAATCACTGATGTCCAATTCCTTAGCAATAAACCCTAGGTCATGATCACAAGTAGGCAAAGCCTCGGTACTTATTTCTAAGACAGTTCCTCCTGTATCTGAACTCCAAGTAGGCACCACATTGTCTATGCACTCTACTGTCTCGCTGTTTTGAATAAAAACCTGAAAAGTATTAGGACCTTCTAAGCTTTGTGATAAGCTTACTATATAGTCTATTCCAGATACTTCTTCTGCTTCAGGATCTATCATAACTGGATCATCATCTGCATCCCTACATGATGTGAACAAAATCAAGCATACTACAAGGGAGAATAAAACTTTGTGACTCATATTATTTTTCATTAAAAGACAAATGTAGAATTATTGTTATTCATAAAACGCATTAATAGAGAATTCTGTGACGTAATAAAGCTCAAAACTACTAAATAGGCTATCTTTGCAGGCTTATGGAGAAAATTCGAAATTTTAGTGTTATAGCCCATATAGACCACGGGAAGAGTACGCTTTCTGATAGGTTATTAGAGTATACCTCTACAATTTCAGAGCGAAAAATGCAAGATCAGGCCTTGGATGACATGGATCTGGAAAGAGAAAGAGGTATAACTATAAAGAGCCATGCCATACAACTTAATTATCTCCATACAGATGGACATGAGTACATCCTAAATCTCATAGATACACCCGGTCACGTGGATTTTTCCTATGAAGTTTCTAGATCTATTGCAGCCTGTGAAGGCGCCTTACTTTTAGTAGATGCTTCTCAAGGTATCCAAGCTCAGACAATATCCAATCTTTATCTAGCCTTAGAACACGATTTAGAGATAATCCCTGTCCTTAACAAGGTCGATATGGAAAGTGCCATGATAGAGGAGGTTTCAGATCAGATAATCGACCTCTTAGGCTGTGAGTTAGAAGACATCATACATGCAAGTGGTAAGACGGGCATAGGTGTACAAGATGTACTGACTGCAATTGTAGACCGCATTCCACATCCACAAGGAGATGTACAACTGCCTTTGCAAGCATTGATTTTTGATTCTTTGTTCAACTCTTTTAGAGGTGTAATTGCTTATTTTAAAGTTGTCAATGGCGTTATCAAGAAAGGGGATAAGATAAGATTTTTCAATACAGGCCAAGAGTATTTTGCTGACGAAGTAGGTATCTTAAAGCAAGACATGGTGCCTAAGAAGGAGTTACGAGCAGGTGATGTAGGCTATATCATAACAGGTATAAAAGAGAGTAAGGAGATCAAAGTAGGAGATACCATCACGAATGCAGAGAAGCCTTGTTCTGAAGGTATACACGGTTTCGAAGAGGTAAAGCCGATGGTCTTTGCAGGGGTATATCCGATAGAGAACGAAGACTTTGAAGACTTGCGAGACAGTCTTGAAAAGCTACAGCTCAATGATGCAGCACTGACCTATGAGCCAGAGTCATCAGCAGCCCTCGGTTTTGGGTTTAGAGTTGGCTTCTTAGGAATGCTACATTTGGAAATCGTTCAGGAACGCCTTAGTAGAGAATTTGATCAGGAAGTCATCACTACTATTCCTAACGTATCGTACTTTGCGTATACCAAGAAGAATAAAAAGCTCACCGTCAATACACCAAATGACCTTCCCGATCTCACTTTCATTGATAGAATAGAGGAGCCTTATATCAGAGCTCAGATTATTTCTAAACCTGAATTTATCGGTGGTATAATGACTCTGTGTATGGATAAAAGAGGAACACTGACTAAGCAACATTATCTGACTCAAGAGCGAATCGAGTTGACCTTCGAGTTGCCACTTGCTGAAATAGTCTTTGACTTTTATGATAAGCTTAAATCTATTTCTAGGGGCTATGCTTCTTTTGATTATACCAGAATTGATTACAGGCAGTCCGATCTTGTTAAGCTTGACATCAAGCTTAATGGAGATAATGTAGATGCTATGTCTGCTCTTGTGCATAGGTCTAAGTCAGATCCGTTCGGTAGACGCATCTGTAAGAAACTCAAAGAATTGCTACCAAAGCAGCAGTTTGTTATAGCAATACAAGCAGCAATAGGACAGAAGATTATTGCAAGAGAAACAATTTCAGCAATGCGAAAAGATGTTACTGCCAAGTGTTATGGCGGTGATATAACTAGGAAGAGAAAACTTCTAGAGAAACAAAAAAAGGGAAAGAAGAAGATGCGTCAGATAGGATCTGTTTCAGTACCTCAGAAAGCTTTCTTGGAAGTACTAAAAATAAATGACTAGAATGATTATGAAGAGAATTGCAAGTTTATTATTAATATTTTGTTCTTTGTCAGCCTGCTCTGATAATTGTGTTACGTGTACATCTATAGATGATAATATCCTCGAATTTTGTGACGAAGAAGGAGTTTCCTACACCGATATAAATGGTGTTGTAATCAGCTTCAATGAAATAGATGAAGTCTATGAAATGATGGGTTGGGAGTGCCAAGAATAGCTAGGCTCAATTCTTCTAAGGTGTATATCAGAAGTGTAGAGAATCCGCGGAACAAAAATTGTCCCTATAATATCACCAGAAAGCTAGTCTAAAGAGCTGAGGCAGAATTATTGTCTAAGAGTAGAAAGAATAAATACTGGGTTGCTTATTGTACCAACTCGAAAGTGTAACTCACTCTTACAAACATTTGATACCCTGACTTGGGGTCTATGTTTTCTAGATTGATATCTATATCTACTGTCTCAGATTTTTCTTTTTCTGTACTATCAAAAATAGCAGATATTATTCCAGATTCTCCAGGCTTTATTGCTTTTCTTGGCCAATCCAAAGTTGTGCATTCACAGCCAGAAACAATTTCTATTTTTAAATCTTCAGTACCGGTATTAGAAAAATGAAACTCCATTTCATATGTGTCACCTTTCTTGATTTGCCCTATATTCTTATGAGGAGAACTGAAGGTCATAGAAGGACCCTCTACAGTTTCAGCTACCTGAGTAATACCTGAATATGGTAAAACAAACGAAATCAACACAAGTGAAAATTTAAAACTATTCATAAAGCAAATTTCAATATTCCTTAAGCTATATAAGTCTAAAGAAAAGTTAAAGATTATACACCTTTGTTAATTAATTATTTAGCTGGTCCAACATACTTCCTAAAGGATCGCTGAAACTCAAACTTCTAGCCAATATCTGCTTGCTGATCGCTTCTGTTTCTGATAAACCGTGAAGCACCAATTCTTTGATCAAATGCTTATTTGCGCCAGCTATATCTTTGCCCTTTACCAGTTTATCTAGTCCAGGTACATTATCCAGCAATTGTTCGTAATCTTTCTGACTTGCTTCATTGAGTATATCTACCTCATTTCCACTAGCAAACCAGGATTTCATGGTCACATAGTCATCTTTGTCTTTTTTAGCTGTTTTATCTGGGTGCTCAAAATTTTCGAGAAACAAATCTTTTATGGCCTTGCTCATCAGTTGCAGTGCAACACTATAAGGACCTTCTTGCTCTCCTTCGTACACCAGTTCTACTTTCCCCGTAATAGAAGGGATAATTCCCCATAAATCACTGATTCTCACAGTCCCAGTTTTTTCTTTATTACGCAGCATTCTTCTTTCTACACTGCTGTACAGATTCTCTAGCGCTGAGATGCTTAATCTTGCTGATACGCCACTTTTTTCATCTATATATTCACTATCTCTAGCTTCGAATACTATCATTTCGAGTAAGGTTCTTACCATATCTGGAATCTCTACTTTCTCCTTCAGACCTTCTGCGATGATTGCTTCCTGATCTGTTATCGATTTGGCTATTTCCAGGCTTTCAGGGTAGTGAGTGAGTATTTGGCTTTCTATTCTATCCTTTAGAGGCGTGATTATACTACCTCTATTTGTATAGTCTTCAGGATTAGCCGTAAAGATAAATAAGGTATCCAGAGGTAGTCTCAACTTAAATCCTCTGATCTGAAGGTCACCCTCTTGCAGTATATTGAAGAGTGCAACTTGTATTCTTGCTTGCAAGTCGGGTAATTCATTAAGGACAAAGATGGATCTGTGAGCTCGAGGGATTAAACCATAATGAATAACTCTGGGATCAGAATAAGGGAGCTTAAGCGTGGCAGCCTTTATTGGATCTACATCACCGATTAGGTCTGCAATACTTACATCTGGTGTTGCTAGCTTTTCCACGTATCTGTCAGCAGCTGGAATCCATTCTATAGGGGTATCATCTCCATGCTTTGCGATGATATCATGTGCGGAGGTAGACAGAGGTTGCAAAGGATCGTCGTTGAGATCTGCACCTTTGATCACAGGGATGAAGTCATCCAGAAGTTTCGTGGTTAACCTGGCTATTCTTGTCTTGGCTTGACCTCTAAGACCAAGCAACAAGATGTTATGTCTAGAAAGTAGAGCTCTCTCGAGATCTGGGATAACCGTATTGTCAAAGCCTAAAATGCCTTCATAACTGGTCTCTCCACTAGTTATCCTTTTGCTTAGGTTTGCTCTGATCTCATCCTTAATGCTCTTGGATTTATATTTTGAGACTTTGAGCTGTCCTAGAGTATTTATCTTGTTGATATCCATGCTATTCTCTGTCTTTATTGTTTGATCTAAAGGTCTGTTAACTTACTATCTTTTCTTTCTACGCTTATTGTCCTTATAGTCCATGAAGATGAATTCACCTAGTCCTTGCAATGAACTGTAAAAGGCTTTTCCATTATTGGCTTTGGTAAACTTATCTACAAACTGCACCAACCAAGGGTCTCTAGCAATCATGAATGTGGTGATTGGGATACCAAGCTTTCTCGCCTTGGCAGACAGGCCAAGAGTTCTGTTCAGAATTTTTCTATCCAGACCAAAGGCATTCTTATAGTATTTCTTTCC
>CAZKXO010000237.1:0-5972 GCA_964556525.1 uncultured Saprospiraceae bacterium | reverse complement strand
GTAAAGAAATCTGTTCTGATGCCTTCTACTGGGGTTTCGAAATCTTCCCTCAGGCCATTGCCATTGTCATCTATAAATATTTTGGTATCGACTACCGCTTTCTCATAGATGAGTCCAAAATCCATACTTAATTCAGCATCGCGCCCTTCATGTCTAAAACAGTCTGTACAATTTCCATTGACAATAAGATCTGAAGCAATTCTTAATTCTCTATAGTCTTCCTCGACACAGATTACATACTCGCCAGCTAAGACATCCCGAAAAAGGTAATTCCCATTGGCATCTGTTATTTCAGTTGCAAGGCTCAGCCCATTACAATCTTGTAAGGTCAGAATGACATCAGCTAAGCCTGGTTCTCCTAGGTCTTGAATCCCGTTTTCATTCTCATCAAACCAGATTCTATCGCCGATATCTGAAGAACCGAATAGAAACCCTAGGTCTGCATCCACCAGAGTAGCTTCATCTAAGAGATCTATACAAGCAGAGCAACCATTGTCCTGTAAGATTGAATTATTTTCATCCACTACCATTACAGTCGGGAAATATCCAGGAGGTGTCGATTCTACACAGATATAATAAGACCCTGGAGCCAATCCTTCAAAACCGTAGGTACCGTCTGGACCTGAAGTTGTACTTGCTACAAATAGATCATCGCAAGTAAATAGGTTGAGCATGACGCCTTCTAAGCCTGGCTCTCCAGGATCTTGCACACCATTACCGTTTTCATCTCTCCAAGCTCGGTCTCCAATACTTGCCAGCTTAAATACGCCTAGATTGTTCCCTAACATGACCTCACCATATACCACAGACACCGGTACTTTGTTAGTCAAAGGATCAAGTTGGTTTTGCGAACCGTAAGTACTAACTGCAAAGCAATCATCCAGCAAGTAATCAAGAAAGTAGTCTCCAGCTGCAAGATTTGGAAAACAATAATCACCTTGGGAATCTGTAAATGTAGTTGTTATCAGATTGCAAGCACTATCATATAATTGTACTTGGACTGACAAACCAGTCTCTCCTAAATTCTCAAGACCATCAGCATTTTGATCTCTAAATGCACGACCACAAAGGCTACCTAATTGTATCAAACCTAAATCTATATCTGTTCTATTTTCTCCTTCGCCTAATTCGATGACGCCAGTAGATCCAGGTGTATAAAGATTGGTGAGATCGGAGTTATTAGAACTGTTGGAATCCGTAAAGATGGTCGGGCTAAATCCTTTCAAATCTACCTCTACAACGTAACTCCCTCTGCTCAGTCCTGAAAAGTTATAGTTTCCATTTTGTGATATTGTGGATGCGATAAGCCGGAAAGACGCATCGTATAGTCTCACATTACAACCATCTACACTTGGCTCACCGCTATCTTGCAACCCATTTCCGTTAAGGTCTTCCCATATTCTATCACCTATACTTCCTTCTTCACAAGTGCCATAATATAGTGGTCTGCAACAATTTTCACTTGATCCATCGTTGAATCTTTTAGATACGCATATTTCGTAAGTACCGAAGGGAGACTCATCAGCAAACACATTAAGGATATTGTCGAATTGCTGACTTTGACTCGCTCTTAGTCCACTAGAAACATTCCAGCTTATGCTTGTTACATTCTCATCTGAGGTATGTAAAGGAATACAAGGGTGCCCACAAATTTCTAACTCCGGTTGATAATATACACGTATCGCGATCTGATCTATTGCAGCTGTCACTTCCTCGTCAGATCGATTGGTTACTTGTAAGAGAAGCCCAAAACTGGAAGATGTCAAAGTAGATGCAGTAAGTGCTGCATTCCAATCATCCATAAAACTTCCATAAAACCATCTATTTCTATCAGACCAAGGATCTCCACCTAAGGATCTATTTGCTTTATCCGCTCCCAAGGTTTGATTGGGACCTGTTGCTAGACTAACCCTAACATCTCGGAGCACATCAGGAATGGAAACTGAAGCGGTCACAGCTACTTCCAGTCCAATTATATGTGCGCCTGTGGGTATTTCTATTCCAAAGTCACTTATATAAAGTAAAGAAGAGCTTTTCTTACTGGATAGATTTAAGGTCGTTACTCTTCCATCTCTACCAGATAGATTTTGGAGACCCATAAATTCCTCACCATAAGTAGACAAATGTGAAGCAGATGAGGCTGCTGCAGTAACAGAACTGACTTCTTGCTGATCTTGAATGTAGATAGAACAACCATAATTGTTTTGAGCTACCAAGGTGATAGTCAAGGATGACAATAATATTAGTAGTCCACAAGCTATAGATGCCTGGTTAAGGTTAGAAAGTTGAGTCATACTTGTAGTTTAAGCTTTAGCCACTTATGTTCTGAGACATAGTCGGCGGCTAATATACATATTATATTTATTTATATATCAAAATATTTATAATATGTTATCATATGACAATCAACAAGACGGACTTAACATTTTATATGATAAAGAGGAATATCTTAGGGTAGGGACATAAAAAAAAAGGGGTGATTTAAATAACCACCCCAAGATAATGAGAATGAAACCTGGATTTATTTTTGACTTTTGGTTCTCGAAAGGTACAAAATATGTACTGCCCTAAACCAAAATTTATCGACTATTTATTATTAATTATTGCTCTCAATGAGCTCATAATCAAGTTACTATGATTTTCTGGACTGAATTTGTCCAGATGGTCTGACAAATCAGCAAAACGGTCTTTATCGTTTATGCTTTTATTATGTCGTTCTATAGCAGCAACAAGTGACTCTGCCCTATCATATTCAATTATTGTACCATATTTACCTACCACTTCGGGCAGAGAGGAGTTATTCCCGGTAATAACTGGGATTCTAAGCGTTAATGCTTCCAGCAGTGGTCGGCCAAAGCCCTCGTATTTACTAGGAAAGATGAGCCCAATAGCTTGTTTATACAATTTAAGTAATTCTATGTCAGCTACATTTCCAACAAACTCTACCCATTCTTCAAGTTCATATTGTGAGATAAGCTTCATCATTTTTTGCTTATAGGCTTTGCCTTCCCCTACAACTATTAGTTTTCTGAGTTGATTTTTGGGCATGACACGATATGCTTCTATGAGAAATTCAAGGTTCTTTCTGGCATTGATAGTTCCTACAAAGAGATAGTGCTTTTTGTTTTTCTCCTCAGAATCATCAGTTCTAAAAATAGTTGATACCGGCTGATAAGCTACTGTAATCTTATCTTCTTGCTGTCTGAAATGCTTTAATATATCAGACTTAGTATGCTTACTGGTGGCCAATACATGATCAGAGGCATGCAAGGCATGCTGAAACTTCTTCTTATAGATCCACCTATCAGCGATGCTGAATTGTTGCGGAAACTCTTTAAATAAGACATCATGAATGGTAACAATACTTTTGACCGTGGAATTTTGTACACCATAAGGCAACTCATTACTCAGCCCGAAATAAATATCTACTTCTGCTTTCTCTAGGTCTGTTACTATTCTTTTACTTCGCCACAGAGCACCAGGCACACCTGCTCCCGCGGTAAGTAAAGAAAATCTAGAGGTATCATGGAAGGGCTCCGCAAAGACTTCATCGGAAACAGTAGGCGAACATAAAATATATTCATGCTCAGGAAAAAATCGCTGCAGATCAGCTACCAAAGTCCTGGCATAGGTTCCCAAGCCTTCCTTATTGTGAAATAAGCGCTTGGCGTCAAAAGCTATTTTTAGTTTCTTATCCACTTACAACTGTAAATATAAACTCCCCAGCAACATATAAGCTACTGGGGAGTTATATCAGAATTCTGCTACATTTCTAAGAGACTAATTCGGCTTTCATAGATTCTTTTATAATCTGTTTTTGGATTTCTCTTGGAAGCGGCAGATATTCTGCAAACTCCCTAGTGTACTTCGCCCTACCCTGACTGAGTGCTCTTAGGCTGGCGTTATATTTATACATCTCTGCAAGTGGCACTTTGACCTTTATTTTCTGGTAATGACCTTCCGAATCCATGCCTTGAATGATGGCTCTTCTGGTCTGAAGGTCACTCATGATGTCACCCATAGAATCATTAGGACACAAAATCTCTACATTATATATAGGCTCTAGTAATTGTGGTTTTGCATTTTCAAATCCAGTTTTGAAAGCCTGAGAAGCAGCGATCATGAAGGCCATATCATTAGAATCTACAGAGTGCATTTTACCATCATATACGGATACACGTATATTCTGACAACGAGATCCGGTTAATGGTCCTTGTTCCATTTTGTTCATAATGCCTTTTTTGATGGCATTGATATACTTACTATCTATAGAGCCTCCCACTATACACCACAAAAATTCTAGCTTGCCACCCCACTCTAATGCATCAGAAGTTCTTGACTTTACATTGACTCCAGGTGGATCAGGCATACCTTCGTAGTAAGGTTCTATCTTCATACTTACTTGAGCAAATTGGCCAGAGCCTCCAGATTGCTTTTTATGTCTGTACTCTTGATCTGCGGAAGTAGTAATTGTTTCTCTGTATGGAATCTTCGGTTTTTCAAATTCCATAGAAATACCATTCACCTTTTCTATCCTATACTTTATAAGATCCAAATGCAGTTGTCCTTGTCCATGCAACAGAGTCTGCTTAAGTGTAGCTGATTGTTCCACTTTCAGAGACGGATCTTCCTCTTCTATCTGATGCAGGGCCTTCATCAGCTTTTCCATTTCATTTTTGCCGGGAGGAGTGATTGCTACTCTAATTTTAGAAGGTGGAAAAGACATCTTATCCACTTTCATATCTGCACCTTTACCACCTAGAGTATCATTGGTATGTGAATTTTTGAGCTTAACAGTAGCACCTATATCGCCAGCAATAAGAGAATCAGTTGCGACTCTCACCTTACCGAGTGAAAGAAAAATTTGGTTGACTCTTTCTATTGTTCTGTTGTCCTGATTAGTTAAGTCTTCTCCGGCAGACATTTTTCCTGAGTATACTTTGAAGTAAGAAACCATACCGACCTGAGGTTCTGACATGGACTTGTATATGAATGCCATTGTAGGCCCTTGTACACCTATCTCCAAAATGCCACCATCTTCCATTTCTGCAGGAGGCCTGTCAGCGGGACTTGGGGCTATATCGTTTATAAAACCCATAATACGTCCACTTCCTTTATTAGCTATTGAAGAGCAGCAGAATACAGGAAACACTTGCTGATTGGCCAAAGCAATTGTCAACCCTTCAGCTAGTTCTTCTTCATTCAGGCTACCTGATTCAAAGAATTTTTCCATAAGGGTATCATCGTTTTCGGCTGCCGCTTCTACAAGTTGGTTGTGCATTTCTTGGGCTCTACCCATGTACTCTTCAGGTATGCGATGTTTTTCTGGCTTACCTCCATTTTCAGGAAACTTATACATAGTCATTCTTAGTGCATCTACTATAGAGCTAAAACCAGCTCCCGCGTCTACTGGAAATTGGACTGGCATAACCTTAGGCCCAAAACGGTTAGTGATTTGTTCTAAGGAAACTTCAAAGTTTGCTTTCTCATGATCGAGTTGATTTATAACAAAGATGGTGGGAGTTTTGAAATCATTGATATAGGCCCATACGAGTTCTGTTCCTACTTCCACACCTTGAGAGGCATTAATCAAGACAAGTGAAGTATCTGCAACTTTCATAGAAGAGATTACTTCAGCATTAAAATCATCTGAGCCTGGAGTATCAATAATGTTGATTTTGGAATCTTTCCAATTTGTGTGCATCAGGGTACTAAAAACAGAATTGCCCCTTTCTTTTTCGATATTGGTAAAATCGGATACTGTGGTCCCAGCTTCCACTGTTCCTCTACGATTGATAGCGCCTGATTCGAAAAGCATCGTTTCGGCGAAGGTTGTTTTGCCGGAACCCGAATGCCCTAGCAGGCATATGTTCCTTATGTTTTTTGTAGTTAGTGGCATGAAAATTAAATTTTATGATAATAAAATAGAGCGGATATTAATTTGGAATATTAAGGTAGGAAAATATATAATA
>CAZKXO010000236.1:0-5985 GCA_964556525.1 uncultured Saprospiraceae bacterium | reverse complement strand
GGCTTTGGGGGACAGAAATTTATCTATAGGACGTTAAATAAGATAGCAACCCTAAAGAATAAAATCATAGAACGAAATTTGGATACCAAAATAGAAATAGATGGAGGAGTAGGATTGCAAAATGCCGAAGCCATTCTGAAAGCTGGTGCCGATGTTTTAGTTGCTGGAAGCAGTGTATTCAAGTCCGATGATCCAATGAAAACCATATCGAGAATGAAGAGTATAGAAATAGGAAATTTTGATCTGTAGACTAATGAAAAATAGCGTTCTTTTCCTGCTTTTAATTTATGGGACATTTTGCTCGTTGTCAGCTCAGGACATGGCTACTGTCTTCGGCATAGTAACCGATCTAGATACAAAGCAGCCAGTAGAATATGCGACTGTGTATATAAAAGGCAGTTCTATATCAGCGGAAACGAATGTCTATGGCGAGTATACGATAAAAGTTCCAGCAGAGACAAAACATACCCTTGTCCTGACCCGTATAGGCTATAAGGAAACCGAATACCGACTGAAGAGTCTTCCTGCTGGCACTAAACGAAATATAAACATCAAGTTGGTTCCCGAGGTGAATGACCTGGAGATAGTCATCCGAGAGAGTAAGATCGAGGATGTAGGTATGGTAAGAGAAGAAGTAACTGAATTTAAAAAGCTTCCTACAGCAAGTGGCAACTTCGAGAGTATCTTACCACACATCGCTTTGGGTGCCTCAGGTGGTACAGGTGGAGAACTGAGCTCTCAATATAATGTAAGAGGAGGTAACTACGACGAAAATTTGGTTTATGTAAATGACTTTGAGATTTTCAGACCGCAGCTAATCAGATCAAATCAACAAGAGGGCTTATCCTTTCCCAACATAGACCTTATCCGAGATGTTTCCTTTTCGTCAGGTGGATTCGAAGCAAGATATGGGGATAAATTGTCTTCTGTTCTTGATATCAGATACAAACGACCAGATGAGTTTGGTGCTTCTGCATCTATGAGCTTTTTAGGGGCTTCAGTACATGTTGAGGGCAGTAAAAAATTGGGTGCCAATGCTTATAACAAATTAAGATACCTAGTTGGCGCTCGATATAAGACGACACAGTATCTTTTAGGTTCTCTAGATGTTACAGGAGAGTATACACCAAACTTTGCAGATATTCAGTCTATGCTCACCTATGACATAACGAGCAGCCTGCAACTAGGTTTCCTGACCAATTATAATAGAAGTCAATACGATTTCATACCCCAGTCCAGAGTCTCAGCGACAGGCCTGTTTACCCAAGTAGTCCAATTATCAACAGCCTTCGAAGGACAGGAAAGAGATGGTTTTGTCAACGCCATGGGAGGTCTCTCATTGACTTATTTACCAGACAGAGAAAAGAATCCACTGTTTCTGAAGTTATTAGGGTCTTTCTACGACAATTATGAAACCGAAAATTTTGACATCTTAGGTGTCTATAGGTTGAGTCAAGTCGAGTTTGATTTGGAAGGGGATGGAGGACTAAACGAAGTCGGTGTATTGGGTACCGGAACACAACACTTATTCGCCCGAAATAGATTAGCCAATAATATTGCTGTTCTACAACTCAAAGGTGGCTTAGAATTACAAGGTGATTCTGATAACACCAATAACTTCATGCAATGGGGACTCAAGTATCAACAAGAAAATATAGATGATAGACTGAGCGAATGGGAGAGACTAGACTCAGCTGGATTTTCACTTCCTTTTGATGATGAGGTGGTACAGTTGAATGAAGTAGTTAAATCCGAAAATGAAATCAATTCCTTCAGGCTTCAAGGTTACTTTCAAAACAGTTTCAGTCTTAAGAGGCCAGATCAGTTTGAGCTCAAGCTGACAGGAGGAGCTCGAGTACATTACTGGAGTTATAATCAAGAGATGAATATAAGTCCTAGAGCCCAATTGTTCTATCAGCCCTTAGCATGGGAAAAGGATATAACTTTCAAAATATCAGGGGGGCTATATTATCAGCCACCCTTCTATCGTGAGATTAGAAGACTAGATGGAACTCTTAATGAAGACATCAAGGCACAGCGTTCTTTGCATCTGGTAGGCGGACTTAGCTATGATTTCTACTGGAAGAAAGTCAGCAATAAGAAATTCAGATTGATCTCTGAGATCTTCTATAAGAAGCTAGACAATGTCATATCATATGAAATAGACAATGTCAGAATCCGGTATTCTGGAGAAAATGATGCTACAGGATACGTGGCTGGCTTAGATTTACGAGTGAATGGAGAATTTGTTCCAGGTGCAGAATCATGGGTTAATCTGTCATTTCTAAGGGCTCGAGAGAAATTAAATGGGGTAGATCATCAGCTCTTTGTTGCAGGAGATACAGAACCCAGTCCAGTGTCAGATGTGCCAAGACCTACAGATCAATTCTTTAATATTTCTATCTTCTTTCAAGATTATCTACCAAGAAATGAGGATTTCAAAATGAATCTCAACCTCACTTTCGGTAGTGGTTTGCCATTTGGATTGAAAGGTGACAACCAAGTTTTTAGGAATAGCTTTAGGTTTAAAGACTACCAGAGAGTCGATATTGGTTTTGCTTATCAGGTGTGGGATAAAAAGAAACTCACATCTAAGCCACTTCATCCGCTGAGAAACTTTAAGAATGCTTGGTTGTCTTTAGAAATATTTAATCTTATGGATATCTCTAATGTTGGCTCCAACATATGGATCAAGACTGTAGGTAGACAACAATATGCGATACCTAACTTTCTGACCTCTAGAAGACTGAACTTAAAGTTTAGAATTGAGATCTAGATTTAAGTTTTTTTTGATTGAGATTGCTTTTCTTAATTAGGTTATACTTTAGTTTCAGAGAGGTTCCTAATATGAAGTAGGCATAATTGCCTTCAGCATGGTAGCCATTTGAGAGAAATCTTCCTTCTGAAAAGTCTTCCGCATCTGTGGGAAAGTCGAAATTCCTCACAGCATAAAAGCCTATTCCATAGTTAAATATCATTTCGAAGCTGAATCTAGAAGTTCCTATAGGCCACAAATAGCCATAGCCGAAAGTTGGACCAATAAGCGTTTTTGTTTTATAATAATCTATTTCCTGGTAGAAAGCTCCATGGCGTAAGACCTCTAGTTTCTCAAATTCGTGTTCAGTCTTTCTGTAAAAAAGTGTAAATGCCATTATCACATTATTACCCAGATATTTTTTGTAACCAAGTTTAACTCTTTTACCAGCTTTGTACAATTCTATGTTGCTTGATTGCTTAGGTATATGAGCAAACTCTAATTCTAAAAATGAGTTGTTGCTAAAATCTCTCTCCAAGCCAAACTGTATGCCTGAGAAGGTATTGACAAAGGCCGAGGGAGAGAAGGTAATATTCCATCCATGTGCAATGCTGTCTAGAGTTACCTGGCTATGAACATTCGACATACTTATCACTAAAAGAAGTACACTGAGAGCTGTTTTCATATGATTTCAATTATAATCCAAGAATAAATATTTAGTCCTATTTAGAGCTAGACAGTCCAGAGTTGCTTATAAGTTGGGTTGCTACCCATTCATATCATTAATAAAAGTATGTTTTTATTCACCCTGCTTGCAACGTATCATTAGATCATTACTTTATACCTTTAAGAACGAGATAGTTTAGAGTCAAATTTTAAAGCAAAACAACAATGAGGCTGACCATTTTTTTATTTATCGTCTTAGGATTGACTTCCTGTTATGAAGATATAGACAACTCGATCGAGGAGACAGATCCGGTTGTTGTTATAGAAGAGGTGCCTAGAAGAATCTTCGAAGCAAATATTCACGGAGAGACATCGGATACTGATGCCAAGTTTATATCCGATTATACCCTAGAAATAAATACAGAAAAACATCGGGTAGAAGGTGATAACTTCTTTTTGAAAACAAGAAACATAAGGAAGAAAGGGCAACTTATAGAAGTTATAAAAGATGAAAGACTTGCTGGTCTCGGTTTTCATTATCTCTTAGAAAATGATGTCAATAAGATTAGGCTTCAAGCATTTGATAACTATCAGGAAGAAATTTTCCAAGGTGGGTACTACTCTTTAGATGCTTCACAAAATATAGGTATTGAATATGATGGATTGTTTGGTACTGCAACTGGCACCACAACTGCTGAGGTGACTCTGCAATCTCTCTTGATTACAGATGTAGAAGCGCTGAGTAACATAGCTCCTTCAGGCTTTTTGACTGATGGCACTTTAGTAAAATTGTATCCGCAAAAAGCCTTTTCTATAGCCTTCTATTTCGAAAACAAAAGAGTATTTAGTACCCAGGAAGAAGATCTAGCGTTTGCAGCAAAACTTAGCGCAGACTTAACTGGGGATCAACAGCTCTTCGTTTACAATAGAGAGTTTGGATATTGGTTGCAGGTAGCAGAGCTTAATGGAGAATATCTAACTGAATCCTTAGATCACTTCGTTATAGCGGATTTTCAGCCTGCTGCTTACGTGGAAGGTTTGGTAGAAATAAATGGTAGTCCTATAGCCTATGCAGATACCAGGAGCTCAGAAAAAGTAGAAACTGACTTTTATACAACTGAACAAGGCCGATGGGCACAAGTCTTTCCACTCAATGAAGAGGTCACTACTTCTGTTCACTCCCCTTGTGGCGATATTGTCCATAGATCTTCGAGAGGTTTTGAAAGTGAACAGGAAACGCCAGTTTTATTGAGCCTAGCCGCTGAATCATCAACAGTAAGCCTAGATAATAAAATTCTAGATTGCGAAGGTGACGTCATTGATCAGGCGAGTTATAAATTCTCTTATCACAATCAAAGTTCTTCTACACTTAGCTTTTCTGATCAGTTTACATCCAATACAGTCTTGGTATGTGATGAAGATTTTGATCTTTCAGGCTACAATAGAGGAATGGATCAGTTAGGTCCATCAGTCACCTGGTCAGCTTCTAACAATACAGAAGTGCGCAACCTCAGCTCTTGTGGCCGATTCCAGAATGGTTATAGCTTTATCGAAATCAGAGATGATAAGCGGATCTACGAAGTCTTCCACATAGAAACAAGTAGCGATGGAACATCTATAAGTTCGCCAGACGATTCTTTCAGACTTAAATTCAGAGGTAACATGCGTGGTATCTATGAAGATCAAGATGTCAATATCTTCTTGGATGACAGCACTTTTGGTACTGATGGGTACAGAATAACTTGTGAAGATTCAAGGATAGGTTGTGGGTTAAATAACTTTGAGGTTTCGCATTTTGATACCTCAGTGGAGGGATGGGTTAGAATTAGCTTTGAAGGTGAAATCTGGATGCAAACTATCGAGAATCCCAAAGTCGGACATTTCTCTGTGTCAGGTGTGATACTGATCAAATCATAACCTAAGAAGAATAAAAATTAAATCAACTGAAGTAATTGTAATACTTATTAGTGATAGAAAGTAAAATTATAAAAGGTTGTAAGAAGGGGGACCAGAGAGCTTATAAAGCTTTTGTGGATGGGTACTCTGGGTATATGTATACAATTTGCTATCGATACATGGGAAACAAGGAAGTTGCTAAGGATGCATTACAGGACAGCTTAGTACAGGTAATTACCAATATCAATAAATATACAGAGCAAGGAAAATTCAAATCTTGGATAGGTTCTGTTACAGTAAAAAAGTGCTTGGACCTATTGAGAAAAGAGAAGAGACATAATTATGCTTCTATGGAAAATGTAGCTGAACCAAGTATACGAGAAGAAAGTAGTCTTAAACTAGAACATGATGACCTGATGGTTTTTATTGAAAATATTCCTGAGAAATACAGAATTGCAATCAACATGTTTTTAATAGAAGGTTATTCGCACAGAGAAATATCAGAGCAATTAAATATTACGGAGAGTAGTTCTAGATCATTGGTATCCAGAGGAAGAAAAATGATAATGGAGGCCTTTGAATTAGAAAAGAGTAGAGCAAATCATATCCCCAGTTATAGTAATTCCCCAGGCCGACAGGCTTCATTAAAAATCATCTAAACTTATCAG
>CAZKXO010000235.1:0-6054 GCA_964556525.1 uncultured Saprospiraceae bacterium | reverse complement strand
GCAATTTTGCAAGCAACACTTTACATTTTATAGAAACCAAGCCTTTTGCTATAACACCAGAATCGACTGTAAATGTGGAAGTGCAGTTGGACTTTAGAGGATCTCGTTCATTGACTATAGAGCCTATCGGAGAAACGACTAAGGTCGACTTACAATCTTCCTGGCCTGACCCTAGTTTTGTAGGTTCCAAGTTACCCAGTAACAGAGACATCACAGAAGCAGGATTTACAAGTAGATGGACAACCAATAAATTTGCCCACAACTATCCGAAACAGTGGACGGAAGACAGCAAGCTAAATCAGAATTATGAATATGGGGTCAAGCTGATTCAGCCTGTAGACGAGTATGGAAAAAACTCTAGAACGGCCAAGTATGCCTTACTCATAATTGTACTTTCTTTTTCCATTTTCTTTTTGTTCGAAATTTTGCAGAAAAATCCTATTCATCCAGTGCAATATGGGCTGATAGGCTTTGCTGTGACAATCTTTTTCCTGCTCTTACTCTCTATTACCGAACATCTGGGTTTTGACCTAGCCTACTTTATATCAGGCCTTGCCACCATTGGGCTTATAGTCAGCTATACAAGTTATTTTCTCGCCAGCAGCAGGTCGAGTTTTATTCTGCTGTTGCTCCTCAGTGCTTTATTCGGTTACATTTTCATAATCCTACAGATGCAAGATTTTGCCTTACTCGCGGGAAGCCTTGCACTCTTTGCAGTATTGTCCATGGTGATGTTGCTATCCAGAAAAGTAGATTGGTATAAGCTGGGATATAATACTAATGAAAGAAAGACAAGCTAAATCAAAAACAATTTGATCATCATAATACAATAACAACATGGAACAATTGGCACTTTTCGTCATCAAGCTTAGCTGGTTTGTTGTCGTACTCTACTTTGGACTTATTACTGTTTTTGATTTTGGATCCGAAGAAGAATTACGGATTACAGGATCTGAAAATAGAGATTCTATTCAGTAACACTATCAAAAGATTAATCATGCCTAATATCGTATTCTTACTTATCAGCGGCCTTGTCCTAACTGTGTTTCTATTTGTGACTGGAGCTTGGCTTTCCAAACGTGGTGTGCCTTCAGCAACTTGTATTATCATAGACACTGTAGGGATATTCTTTCTAGTCTTGACCATGCTGACGGGCTTAGTTCTAGGAACCTTGGGACTTGTTTGTCTAATCTAAAACCAAAAGAAATGAAAGTAAAATTTATTCTTCCTGCCTTGACTGAAGCTGAAAGTCCTTATTGGAGGCCGATAAAATATGCCTTATTTCCACCTTTGGGTTTAGCAACCCTTGCTGCTTATTTGTCTCCAGATGATGAATCAATTCTACAGGACCAGCACGTAGAAAAACTTGATCTGGATGACGATCCAGACTTAGTAGTCATCCAGGTATATATCACCAACGCTTATCGAGCATACAAGATAGCCGATCATTATAGAGAGCGGGGTGCCTATGTAATCATGGGCGGACTCCACGTTACTTCCATGCCTGACGAAGTGGCACCACATGCTGATACAATATTCGTAGGACCAGGTGAGGAGACGTTTCCACAATTTCTAAAAGACTTCAGAGAAGGCAAACAAAAGGATATCTACTTCTCACCGAAAAGGTCCTTAGTCGGTATTCCACAGATTCGTAGGGACCTTATCAAAAGAGACAGGTACCTCGTGCCCAACTCTATCGTTGTTACCAGAGGCTGTCCCCACCACTGCGACTTTTGCTACAAGGATGCTTTCTTTAAGGGAGGTAAAAGTTTTTATACACAAAAGGTAGATGAAGCACTTGCTGAAATAGATAGATTACCAGGCAAGCATCTCTATTTTCTAGATGACCACTTATTGGGTAATGGCAAATTTGCAACTGCCTTATTTGACGGCATGAAAGGCATGAATAGAGTTTTTCAAGGTGCAGCCACCATAGACTCGATACTAAGAGGTACACTGATAGAACAAGCAGCTGAAGCGGGATTGAGGAGTCTGTTTGTGGGCTTTGAGACATTCTCTGTAGAGAACTTAAAGCAGAGTAATAAAAAGCAAAATCTAAAAAAAGACTACCAGGCTGCGGTGCAAAGACTGCATTCTTTAGGGATAATGATCAATGGCAGTTTTGTTTTTGGTCTGGATGATGATGACAAGGAGGTCTTCAGAAGAACAGTAGACTGGGGAGTAGAAAACGGCATCACCACTTCTACCTATCACATACTGACTCCCTACCCTGGGACCAGACTCTACCAAGATATGGAAGCGCAAGGACGGATTCTCACTAAAAACTGGAATCTCTACGATACCAGACAGGTGGTCTATAAAACCAAAAAACTCAGTGCAACAGAACTCAAGGAAGGATATGACTGGTCTTATAAGGAATTCTACAAGTGGTCCAATATCCTAAAGGCTAGCAATACGCATCCACAACTGAAGCATAAGCTAAAGCATCTTTGTTATACGGGGGGTTGGAAAAAATTTGAGCCTGTTTGGAATTTTCTTATAAAGACCAAAAATCTGAATAGCATCTTGCCAGTTCTGGAAGCCATCTTATCCAAGGTAAAGACTATAGAAGAAAGTAAGAAAAAATCACAACAAGAAACTTTAATCGCCTAAGTGGCGACTATCTAAATTTAAGAAAAAATGTCCTCATAAAACATTTTATGCTATAACCTAATTGCCCAGTCGATGGAGACCTCCCTTCATTACTCCATAAATTGCATTATGGTTGCTTACATCACCAAATAAAATATATACTGCGGCAGAATAAGTATACACTTTGTTATTACAGCGATAGATTACAGGGTTTTTGGAGTGGTAAACCCACAAGAGAAGCATTTCATATATATTTGAGCCTTAAAATGAAATGAAATGAAGAAAGTTATATTCTACGCTTTTGCTGCCTTTGCGGCCCTTACTCTGATCTCCAATTCCACAGGCTATCGCTTCCCAGCTACTGGTGCACCGGGAGAAGATGGGACAAGTTGTGCTCAGTCAGGCTGCCACAATGGTGGTACTTTTGCGCCCGAATTATCTTTTTCTCTTACTGACGCTGAAGGTGATTTGGTAAATTCTTACACAGCAGGTGATGAGTATACAGTTTCTATAAAAATAAACAGCACAGGCTTGCCTGGAGGCTACGGCTTCCAAATGGTCAGCCTTAGTAGTAATGACGAGCCCGTAAACAACTTTATCAATCTTCCTAGTACCATCCAAGAGGTAAACAGGCTGGAGAGACAATATATTACACATACCAGCACCTTCTTTACTGATTCTATCTCTGTCCAGTGGGTAGCCCCAGAGGCAGGACAAGAATCTGTGACTTTCTATGCCATAGGCAATGCTGTGAATACCAATGGAAGACCTGGTGGTGATGCAGCTGGAAGAGGCACATTTACAGTCACAGAAAATCTTTCTAGTACAAATGATATCTCTGAACTAGAACTAAATATCTTTCCAAATCCTACTCAGGATGTAATCACTGTTCCAAACACTATTGCTGTGAAAGAACTGAACGTATATGACTTAAATGGAAAGTTAATAAGAACTACTGCAGCTAATTCTATAAATATATCTGATGCCGAGAGCGGTAATTACCTTATCAAAGTCTTGGATAGAAACAACACGATCTATACAGAACAAATCCAGAAATTCTAAAAGCAATATTTAAAAAACAAGGGTGGGGCTGTCAATAATTTTAGTTGACAGCCCCTTTTTTATATTTGGTTAAAAACCTTGTTTTGACTAATCAAACAAAGTAGGTGGTTTTTAACTTCACTCTATGTTTTAACTTATGGATATATTCTTATGATTGGCGTTGTGTCTAATGCTGTACAACGATTCTGTCTGAGGTTATTTCCCCGTCAGAAAATTTTGCGTTGACTACATAGACACCATTACACATGTCCGTTACTGAAACACGTTCAGCCTGCTCATCTATTCCGCTGCCATTTATTCTCTTGACCAAAGTGCCTTTCATATCATAGACTTCCAGAGACTCTAGATCAGCCTCAGATTCTACACTTACAGTAAAGTCATCGCTGGTCGGATTAGGAAACATCGTCAGAGACTTTTCTTCCTTTGTCTTCTGTGTTTCTTCTCTATAGATAGGATCTACGCTATTCAGTTCCTCTTTTATTTGTTGTAAAGAACTTGGGAAATAAGTCAATGCCAACTCTTCATCGTAATCTATTGTATGGTCTAAGACAGCTAGGTAAGGTTTCTGATCTACTACTTTTACTGAGACTATCTTTACATCTTGACCAGCGGGAACATTTTTAAAGACAGCACCATCGAAAAGCCTCGTGCCCATGTACAAACTTCTGACATCTTTAAATATCATATAATACTTTGCTTCAAGTACAAAATCTTCACTCTGATGGACTTTAAGATCTGTAATATTCTGATCGTTTAAGAATCTGTCACAGTTTATCCAGCCCAACGTATTTATACCTGTTACATATGAGGCCAATCCATTAGAGCCTATCTTCCCGGTTCTGGCAAACTCTGCTTCTCTAGCTGTAGTTCTTGTATCAGCAATAATTTTTTTGAGATCTACAAACATTTTATTTACAGAAACCAGGTGTTCTCTTTGATACACTTCCAGCTTGTGTTCATCTACCACTTCTCTAGTATAATTGCCAAAGGCATTCATATAGGTTACTCGCTGGTCTAATTTGACGATGTATGGTTTCTTGGTAAAAGAGAATAATCTGGCAAGTAATTCTACTGGAGCTCTTCTGTCTTTCATTGCCTCTAAGCTTCTGACAGCACCGTAGAGCTTTCTTGCATACTTAAATTCTGAAATTTCTTTCTTGAAATCCTCTATTCTTTCTACCCTTCGGGTTACTTCTTCTTGCCATTTTGCTTCTGCTGCAGTTAGTTTAGGCAATTGTTCATTGTAAGCCTTCAGATTGGCTTCATAGCTAGCATACATCTGATGATATTTTTCGCCGTGATACAATTGCTTAGAAGGTGGAAATGGTTTTTTCAACCTTCTTGGTCTTGCTGGCATATCTTCGAAGAGAATGGTAGGCTTCTCTATAATTCCAAAATCATATTCCAGAATAGGTGTAAAGTCTATTTGTAGAGGATCATTCTTCACTTGTGTAGTACTGATACTCTGACCAGTTTCTGTCCAGCTGACTGTTCCAGACTCTACATCTTGATCACCATAAAACAACTCCATTCCTTCCTCCTCTTTTTGTAATGGGAAGATAAACTCTATGCTTTTTCCTTCTACCAGTTCTAATGGCTTGCCTTCTGAAGAGGCCTCTATATATATCATACCACCAGTCTCTAGCATCTCATCCTTGGTATGTGTACTCAGGCTCTGAGTGACCATATCTGTATAGCTGAATGCTTCTACAAATTCTAGCTCTACCTTTCCCACTGGCGCTGAACCATCGGCAAACTGGAAAGCATTGGCTGGTATAAATACGCTGGTACCTTGCTGTAGATCAAAAAATTGAGATGTTTTCGTATCACAGCTGATATTCTGAGTAGGATTTACTGTATTGCCTATCATGCTCACTAGATCGTCTACAGTCTCATAGTCCCAGTACTGACTGATGACTTCTACCCTTCTATTCTTTTGCTTAGAGACGGAAGAATTATCTGCATACAGCAATTGTTGCTCTCCTTTCCAGTCGATCTCCAGGCTCTCTACTGGATAACCTACTGAAGTCAGGTAATCTTCTACGGCGTTGGTTCTTTTCTGAGCAAGTTGCTCATTGTAATCATCGGAGCCATCTTGATCAGTATGGCCTATGATCTGAATCTTGTAATCGGAATGTTTTTCTAAGTCTAAGTAAAGCTGGTCGAGCAGCTGTTTGCTCTCATTTGTGAGAGAGTGGTCGTCTACATCGAAGTAAAGTAAGGTGGAAGACTGCTGACCAAAAACGGGGAAAAGACTGCTCAGAATGAACAGGCTAATGAAGTAAATGAATTTCATTGTTCTGAATTTTAATGTTAAATAAATTGCCCTGCTAACCGTCGTTTGGTACGATTAACAATAATTTAACCCAAATTCATGACATTTATTACATGAGTTTGGCA
>CAZKXO010000234.1:0-6082 GCA_964556525.1 uncultured Saprospiraceae bacterium | reverse complement strand
TATGGCGTTGTCGAGATCCCCATTTATCATATAGAGATCCATTAATTTCATTTTGGACTTTGTACTATAGGGATATTGTTCTAGGCTCTTGAGAAAGTATTTCTCTGCTTCGCCAGTATTCTTTGATGATAGAATTGCTAAAACATAATTAAAGTCTCTCCTCATAGAATATCTGAAAAGGGCTGCCTGTGTATTTCTGAGTCCTATAATAGCAGATTCTTTATTTGCAAATCTCTTTCCTAGAGCTTTCTTGAAAAGCACCTTATTCTTTTCAGCAACTATGTAAAAGCTCATAAGGATGGTAGCTACTAGGATTAGTAGTCCTTTAATTAGCATAGAATCATTAGATTGACTATTAATAGTAGTTGCTGAAGAGTGATAGAGATAACTGAGTTCCGATACAGAAAAGAAAAACAAAATCTGAAGACCTAGGAATTTGCCATTTATTGAATATGTAACACCATAAAACATAGAAACAAAGAGAAAAATCATTGCAGCTAAGAAATATGGACGAGTTAGTTCTTTATCTCTTGATTTATAATAATAGTATATAGGTGAAAAATAAATAGCTATAAAGAAGCTAAATCCTAATAGCCCTAATTCTGCAAGGTTTTCTAAAATAATATTATGTGCATGTTGAAAGTAGAGGTGCTTATTGAAGCTGTATAGAAGATCCCCCATGCCTTGCCCAGGAAATAATATCCACCAGTTGTTTGTACCACAACCTAGGATTGGATATTGTAAGAAGAGCTGCAAGGTCTTGGCCCAAATAGCTATACGTTCTCCAGAGGAAGAAATCGGATTTGCTCCAGACAAAAGTAAATTAAAATCATCAAATATATAGAATCCTAAGAGATAACTAATAAGCAAACAGACTACCACTTGCAGTAGTCTTTTGACTAAGATTTTTTGATTGATTCTTATGGTAATTAGAATGGTAAGCAGTAAAGCAGCAATAATAGCGGCTTTACTTGCTAGAAAAAACAGCGAGATCAGTTGACAATAAAGTAGTATTGATAAAGCTAATAATGGTACAATCTTATTTCTTAAAATGACAATGAAGAAGGGTAGGGTCATCACTAAATGTGAGGAGAGGTAATTGTTGTTTTTCCCAAGATACCTGATCAGACTCGGTGTATTTGTAAGAGTGAAAAAGGATATTGAATTATCGTCGATATACTCTATGATCCAGAAGCTGAGTACCGAAAGATTCATTATTATGATATAGCCCAAAAGAATATAGGAAAGATGCTTTTCAGTAATCCTGACTTGTTTCTGTTGCAGGACAACTAGTGATAGTAGAAGGAATAAATTATTAAACACTGAAGGCCATATAGCCATCGGCCTAAATGCCCAAAATGTGGATGCTAATTGGTAACAAATCAATAGAAAGAACCCGACCACAGGAAGAGTTGTTCTAAGGTGGAACTCAGATTTTTTTATCAGCAGTAGAACGATTAGCGCTGAGCTTGATAAGGTTGCCAACTTGACATTAGAAAAATTGTAAGCACCGACTACTGGCAGAATCAGAATGGTGAGAAATAAGATAGGTAAATAAGCTTTGTGGAGGTTGATTTTAAGATTTAGGTAGTTGTTTTTTGGCATAGTCTAAATTGAAAATAAGCCCTCAAGTTACCCTCCTTGATAACATTGTAAGTGTATGATGAGAAAATTATAATACTTTAAACGAATAGCTTAACTGAAAGTTTTATTCCGATTGTCCCCATTTAACTTGGCCGCCTATAATGGTATATCGGACTTTTGCTTCTAAGATTTCTTCATCCAAACAGGTTAATAGATTCTTACTTAATAAAACTAGATCTGCTAATTTTCCTGCTTCTAGACTACCCTTGATATCCTCTTCAAAAGCTCCATAGGCGGCATCTACGGTATATGATCTTAATGCTTGCTCACGTGACATTTTGTTCTCAACAAAGAACTGCATACCATTGTCTGTTCGCATTCTTGTTACAGTAGCGTAGAAGTTCTTTATAGGGTCTATATCTTCGACTGGTACATCTGTTCCGTTGACAATCGTGACACCTGTATTCAGTAGGGCTTTCCAAGCATAGGCCCCTATTCGAGCTCGTAGTTGGCCAAGACGCTTTACGACAAAAGGAGCATCTGAGGTGCAATGTACGGCCTGCATGGAGGCAATTGCTCCAGTAGATTTAAATCTTTGGATATCTGTCGGATTAAGATGTTGTGCATGTTCTATGCGCCATCTTTGATCTTGATTATTAGTGTTGTACTTCTCTACGATGTCGAGTACCTCTTTATTTGCCCTATCGCCTATGGCATGTACACATAATTGCATGTTGTGCTTATCAGCCAGTGAAGCAATTCTTGCCACCTCTTCTACATCAGTTGTATTTTGTCCATAAAAATCTGGCTTATCGGCATATGGTTCTAGTAACCATGCACCATGTGCACCTAAGGCTCCATCCACTTCAGTTTTTATAGCACGACAAGTAAAGTGATTATTGCCGATTCCTATTTGTCTATAATCTTTGAGCTTGTTGTCCTTCATCTCATCATAGCTATGTCTGACCATAGACCACAACCTGATATCGAAGGCGCCATCTTTTGCCATTTGTTTATATCTATCTAGCTCCCAGAATTTTGCCCCAGCGTCTTGAAAGCTTGTGATCCCATTTTCGAGACATTCTTGCTGTGCAAGGTCTATAGCTTTATACCATAATTTCTTCTGCTCTTCAGCATCAAGATTTTTCTTGTAATCATTAAAAGCAGTTTTGATAGGTATCATAGCTCTCTCTTCAAAAACGCCAATGGCCCTTTTATTTCGATCTCTGATGATTTTCCCTCCTTTGGGGTCAGAGGACTCCTTTGTTATACCCGCTGCTCTCATTGCTTGCTCATTGGCGTATAGGCTATGACCACTTGCATGTACCAGCATTACTGGATTATCAGGAGATAACTCGGATAGCGTTTCATGAGTAGGGTAGCCACCCACAGTATTATAAGGACTTTCTGTCCATTTCTCTTGGTGCCAACCTCTTCCGTATATCCATTCGCCAGGCTGTGCAGTTGCTACTTTGGCTTTTACCTTTTCTAAGGCTTGTGCCCAGGTGGTATCATTGAGGAAATTGAGATTTTGAAGTGTTTCTCCTAAACCCGAAAAATGCCCATGACCTTCTATAAAACCAGGCATGAGAAACTGACCTTTGGCATCTATTAGTTGAGTCTTGCTAGTCTTGGATTCTATTATTTCTACTGAACTACCCAATTTTAGAATCTTATCTCCTTGTATTGCAATGGCAGTGCTGATAGTGTCATCTGTGGCCGTATAGATTTGGGCATTATAGATAATTAGTTCTGGGCCAGTATCCTTTTCCTTACTATCCGAGGGAGACTGACAAGCAAGGAGAAACAAGAGTAATATTGGAATCAGTAGTTTCATCAGTGACAAGATTTCATTGTAAATCTAATGATAGAATATTATTCCTAGTTATTATTCCATATTTATAAGCGTAACGATTAGCTTTGGGCGGACTAATTGATATGAAGAACCTCAAAGAATTACAGGAGATTTTTGATGATAAGTTGACCACTTACAAGTTTCCAATAGAACCTGCGAGTCTCTATGGCCCAGTCAATTATATCTTGTCTATCGGTGGGAAGCGTATCAGACCGATTCTTGTTTTAGCTGCTTATAATCTCTATAACGAGGATGTAGACTATGCATTTGAAGCAGGGATGGCGATAGAGGTGTTCCACAATTTTTCCCTTTTACATGATGACATAATGGATGATGCGGACTTGCGTCGTGGGCAAGAAACTGTACATGTAAAGTATGATGAGAATACGGCAATACTTTCTGGAGATGTAATGCTCATTTTCGCTTACCGTTTTTTAGAAAAATATCCTGGAAAGTTAGTAGAGCTGACCAAACTATTTACAAATACATCAATAGAGGTTTGCGAGGGACAAAGAATGGATATGGACTTTGAGACAAGTTCATCTGTTACTATTCCGAGCTATCTTAAAATGATAGAATTGAAGACATCTGTGGCTATAGCTGCTTCCTTAGCTATGGGAGGAATACTCTCTGGCGCTAGCAGTGAAGACGAGAAACATCTATATGAGTTTGGCAGAAACATGGGAATAGCTTTTCAGATACAAGATGACCTCCTAGATACCTTTGGCACTGAAGAATTACTAGGTAAAAAAATAGGTGGAGATATTACTCAGAAGAAAAAAACTTATCTCTATCTGAAGTCGCTCGAATTACTGAATGAAGCACAAGCTACTCGACTAGAAGAGATATATAATAATGACGCTGAGGTTTCTGTAGAAGAAATAAAAGAGCTGTTTGCTCAAGCGCATGTTAATGTCCATGCTCAAGAGTTAAAATTGGTGTATCAGCAACTGGCAATGTCTCATCTTGCTGCTGTAAGTGTAGACGAAAGTAGAAAAGTGATTCTCAGAGATCTCGCCGAGAAACTTCTCAATCGTAAAATCTAATGAAACTTCTATATGCCATCCAAGGTACCGGGAATGGACACCTCGGACGTGCAATGGAAATTGCACCTTTCTTAGTAGATATGGCAGAGGTTGATTTTTTGATTAGTGGAACTTCACGAGAACTGGATTTTCCTTATCCCTTTAAGTATAAGTTTCATGGCCTCTCATTTTACTTTGGAAGCAGAGGTGGTGTAGATTATCTTAAAAGTATCGGAGATCTCAAACTCCTAAAATTATGGAAGGATATTAAGACCTGTCCTGTAGAAAACTATGATTGCATCGTCAATGACTTCGAACCTGTCAGTGCTTGGTCCGCCAAACGAAAAAAAGTCCCTGTGGTAGCAGTAAGTCATCAAGCCTCATTTTTTTCTGCGAAGGTGCCTCTTCCTCGAAGACGAAATAAATTTTTTGAGTACGGCATGAAAAACTGGGTGGCGCCTGCTAGTGGTTATGTCGGCCTACACTACAAGGCATACGATGATCATGTATTGCCTCCTATTATTAGACAAGAATTAGTAAAAGGGACAATAACGGACAAAGGACATGTGACGGTTTATTTGCCTTCATATGCAGATGAAACCTTGATAAAATGTTTCAATCAAGTGCCCAATACAAGTTGGCAGGTATTTTCAAAAAAGACTCAAAAGAATTATACTTCTGGAAACGTAACTATACACAAGATAGATAAAGCACGTTATTCAGAATCATTGTTGAGTTGCCAAGGGCTACTAACAGGAGGGGGATTCCAAGCGACCTCAGAAGCCTTATACTTAGGAAAAAAACTTTTGGCCATACCTATGTTTGATCAGTACGAACAGAAGTGTAATGCAGCTGCGCTACAAGATATAGGAGTGAAGATTATTTCTGGTATAGATCGAAAATTTGCAGATACCACCATAAGATGGTTGTCCTCGGATTCACCAACTACGGCAAGATATTATGAGCCAAATACAAAAGCTGTTGCAGATAAAATTATTGAGATTGCTAAGGGGCTGGTTAATGCCTAGGACAATCAAGACCTGTTCTACTTTACGTTATTTGGTTTAAGTTGCAAACTTGTCAAAATATTTGGACAACAAAGCTGTTATATTTATTCCTGCTAGGCCACAAGATATTATTACATACGCAATACAAGGCTTTATTATTCTTATCATGTTAGAAGTCTATTTAAGTCATTGGATGCTTAGTGAAAACTATGTGCTTAAGGATGCGACAAGTAGTATTGTAATGGCCTAGGCAGTCAGATTGTAGGTATGTTAACTAAGGCTATTGTTCTTGCTGCTTTTTTTCTTGCCTATGAATTACGTGTCTTTACTTTTGGATTTGGAATTGGGGTTTGGATAGTCGCTTTCTTTTTAGAGGATCTCAGTTATTACGTTTTTCATAGAACTTCACATGGGTCTCGTTTCTTTTGGGCTTCTCATATTATTCATCATTCTAGTCAGAAATATACTCTCGCTACAGCCCTTCGATAAACGTGGACAGGGGAACTCATAGGAAGCTTTCTTTTCTGGATTTGGATGCCCTTGTTAGGCTTTCACCCATTGATGATTTTTACACTTAAAGAAACAAGCTTAATCTACCAGTTTTGGATACA
>CAZKXO010000233.1:0-6121 GCA_964556525.1 uncultured Saprospiraceae bacterium | reverse complement strand
AGCCTTCTGTAGGATAGAAATTATTCATTGGCTTCAGCGAGCCTTGTTTGTCGTCTCTATCGAGTATGTTGGGATGCACATATGGTTTCATCGCTCTTTTGTATAAGTATCTTTTCATATCCTTGGACCACTTTTCTTCCATCGGAACAGACAACATATATTCTATGAGCCTGAGGTCTAGAAACGGATATCTGTAACTGATTCCAAAAGCTTTGGCGACAGCATTCTCAGATTCTGCTCTTCTGCTGGTATGTTGTCTAGCTATGTGATGCGTCTGATATTCTCTGAGAGAAGTCGGAATGCTAGCATGGGTTTCTGGCTCACTATTGTACTTCATTGCTTCTACCACTTCAGGATGTGCGGCAAGAAATTCAGCAGAAAACAGATGCGATTGTTGCTGGGCAGATTGCCTCAGTGCCTTGGTGATACGCTTGTGTCTCTGGACAGCTAAGGATTGTGAAAACCTATGGACACCTATAGACTCTGTTAGCTTGACTAAAAGAGGAAGCAGTAATTGCCATCTGGGGATATTGGCTGTTGTTTTAGAGCGGAAATAACTTCTGTAATCTCCTCTTTCCAAGTATTCAAGATAGTAGGCTCTGCAGAAAGAACTCGCCAGTTCGTCTCCGCCAAAACCAGATAAGATCACAGGGACTTTGGCTTTAGCATGATAGAGTATTTCGAACTCCAAAGCATAATTGCCAGATTGAGACAGTCCGTCTAACAATTGACATTCAGCAACTATAGCTTTTGTAGCACTTTTCAGTTCTGGCTTCGCTATTCTATATGGATGCTGTACATCAGCAAAGTCTATCTGTTGATTTACATAGGGATTCTCTACTGTAAATGGCAGATCACTCTTTGCATATTGGGGTGGGACAACATATGAGAAAGTGTACAATTGTTTATTAGTCTCTTGTGCTACTAGACTTCCCACTCCAGTAATACCAGAAGAATCTAAGCCACCACTCAGATGACAACCAAAGCTCTCAGTATCTGCAATCCTACAACTGATGGCAGACTTCATGTGCTCCACAAAGCCCTCTACATAATCACTAGACTTTTTGTAGCGTATACTTTTGTCCGTTGGTGGTGACCAATACTTGTGTAGTGAGATTTTTTTGTTTTCTGCTATTAAGTAATGTCCTGGCTGTAGTCTTGATATGCTATTGTATTCTGTGTCCTGTGGCGCTGCATGTAATGGAGGGGTGAGGGATCTGACTAACCAGTAGTGCCAGTTAGGGGTCTTGTCCACTTCTGCTTGGGAGAGAATAGCTTTCTTTTCTGTACTGACAAGGACTCTTTCATTGTCGGAATAATAGTATAATGGTTTTATACCCATCTGATCTCTTGCGCAGAAGAGTCTTTGCTTTCTCTCATCATACAGAATAATCACAAAGACACCTATAAGGTCTGAAACAACGGATATGTCTACCTTCTTGTATAGATTGATAATAATGGAGGCATTGGCTATATCGTCTGGAAAGCCATATTTATGGATGAGCTCTTTTCTGTTGTCCAGTCTTATGTCAGATGTCAAATGGATACCGTCCGAGGATGTGATGGTCGCTGAGCTGGAACTACTGATGCACAGACCTGCCGGGCCGACAATACGTTTTTCTTGAAAAGCTGGAGACCACCAGTCAAAGCTCTGTAACATACTCTCGAGCCGTATGCCGACTGAGTCAGAGGGGTTGTAGGAGAAGATACTTGCTAGGCTATCCATTACGAAAGCAGTTCCATTATGACATAATCACAGAAATCTTCTGCTGGCATGGCTATAGGTCTTTCTAAAAGATGCATATCTACTGAAGATGACAGTTGCTGTAAGAAAGTGATATGTTGTTCTCGTTTGCCGAGAATATTGACAAAAGCTCTTTTAAATGATTGTGAGTCTAGTGAAGCTATTTTATGCATGCCACGGAGCTTAGTAACCAGCGGTGTGGCTATGGCGCCGACTTGTATAAGGTTTATACTTCGAATAGGCAGCCTGTCTTTCTCTAGAATGTTTGACAAATTGTAGGCTTGTTTGTTGTCTACACTGCGTACAGACGACAATCCTTTTTCGAGCAAGATAGTATTGAGGGGGTCCTCTTTGGATTTAACTCTTAGTGTAGGCACTCCGTTATGTCCTATAAATATATTTTCTTCTGCGTCATAATTCAGGACACATTTGTCGTCACAAAAAATATTATATCCATGAGAGAGTAGAAGCGTAGCCAATGTAGACTTGCCCACTCCAGAGGGCCCACAAAATAAATGTATCCCTGCATGAGCTATGATACCAGAGCAATGCAATGGAAATTGATCCCTAAGTTGTAAGTGTAGAGTAATCACCGTTGCAAACAAATGCGGCTTGACAAGTTCTAAGTTTTCTTCTACAAAATCGTAATAGGTAGTATAGATATCTTTGACCCAGATGTCACCTATGTCCTTAATAGACATAAACACTTGATTCTTCCTGTAGGCTATTGCACCTTGTATCATATATGGTGCGAAGTATGCTTTTTCTTCCGTAAGATCTAATTGTGTCAAACTGAAATCAGGAATACTTTCTGTACGCGTTTTTGTAAGCTCGGATAATTCTAGGTCAGTCTCAAAGCTGAGGGTATATATATCGTAGTGATTCAGAATGCTAAGGTTTTAGGATATTATATTTAAACAAATCAGACCGCTCACCGACAATTATTTTGTTTCTAACTGTCACCCATGCATGTCCTTCTAAAGCATTTCTCTCTTTTTTAAATCCCATATGTAAAGTATAAGGGATGTTCTTCTTATCTAGTAAGTAAATGGCTGTCAGCGCAATATTGTAGCATTTAGGTCTCCATGGAGCAAACCTCTGGAGTACAGCTAGGTAATGTCTAATTCTGCTAACTTCTACCAAGTATGTTAGAGGAGTATCATTTTTTTCTTTCGGCATTTCAATTAAGTCACGATAGCTCGCTTGGGTACCTTTTAAAAAAGTAGAAAACGAGAAGAAAGCTGCTTGCCAGAATTGTGGAACGACAATCATTCTGACAATACAATTTTTTGCTTGATCATTCTAGCTAGTATCCCTTTTGTCTCCTGGATACACTGTTGCTCCTCCACTTCAAATTTTTCCTGTAGGAAAGCTATAATCTCTTCGAAGCTCTTCTTCTCTTCTAGCACCATCCAGATCGCCGAAGCGACAATATTGAATCCTAGAAGTTGGCCCGAGGGTCTATGTAATAGTACCATTTCTCCATCTACGGGAGTGGCAAGGAAAGCCTCACTGTTTCTGATATAAGTCAATTGTAAGGGGTTTTGACCAAAATAATCAAATGATGAAAATTTTACTACATTTATCCTAGACAAAAACCAATTATTGGATAGTTTCGACCAATAATTGGTATGGTCGATAGTCTAGTATAAAACAATCTACTGCAATTCTGATTTTGGAAAACGATAAGAAATTTGTACTTAGTGTCCTTATAGTCGAGGATGAATTTTCCTTCGCTACGGAGTTAAGAATGTTAGTAGAAGACCTCAGCTATAATTGCGCTGGGATAATAGATAGTGCCGAAGAGGCTATAGATGCTATCAAATCTAATCGACCAGATGTCATCTTGCTGGATATAAATCTCAAAGGGAAGATGACTGGTCTTCAACTGGCTGAAAAAATATCAGGTCTAAAGATTCCCATACTTTTTATCACTTCGTTCCATGATGAAGCGACTTACAATCAAGCATCCAAAATGCAAATGGTGGGCTTTCTTGTCAAACCGCTCAACAACCTCACCTTGATGTCTGCGATAGATGCCTGCTTAAGTCAGATCACTCCATCACCACAACCAGAAATACCTGCAATCATCAATGATTCTTTTCTGATCAAGAAAGGAAGAGTATATTATAGAATTCGATTGCAAGACATTTACTACATAGAGTCAGATTTAGAATATATCACCTTTTACACCAATGATAACAAATTTGTGACCAAGGGTTCGCTAAAAAAGCTGAGTGAGCACCTATTAAATTTTGGTTTTTTCAGAACACATCAGAGATATGTTATCAATCTAGATAAGCTTCGAAGTATCAATATGCAGGCTAATTTAGTCACTCAAAATAATGGTATCAAATTACCAGTAAGCAGAAGAAAACGCAAGGAGTTAGAGGCATTGTGGGATGACATGAATTCATCCATTAATCCTTAATCCAACTTTTATCTTGAAGCTACTTTTAATTATTTATTACCCTTAAAATGATTGTACACCAACCCCTTAAGAGCATGTGTTTTGTAAGATTACTATGCCTATCACATATATGTAACCTATTCATACTAACTGTCGCCATCACATTACCATCTCTAGTGCTTTCGCAATCCGATGATGAGTATCAGTCTAAGAAAGATAGTTTGGAAATGGAACTAGAATCTATATCAGATACCAAAAGTAGAATGGAGGTACTTTTAGAACTTGCCGACCATTCTATATACAAAGATCTAGATCAAGCGGTATTATTCGCTAAGTCTGCTCTAGAAGAAGGTAAAAACATAGCATTGACTGAAAATCACATGAAAGCCAAGGGAGTCTTAGCAAGAAGATATGCACTGGAGGGATTGGTAGATAGTTGTCAAATGATAGCAGAAGTTATGCTTAAGGAGTCAGAACAAATAGAGTCTATATATGGGCAATATACTGCATACATGTATTTGGGAAATTGTGAGCAAGAAAGAGGTAATTATACAGCAGCATCAGAAATGGGAAAATTAGGACTTGAATATGCTAGTCAATTGGAAGATGACTTAAAGAAAGCTAAGATTAAAACAATTTTTGGGAACAATATTGGAAACGCATTTAAGAGTAGTGGTATGCTTACCAAAGCACTAGAGTTCTATTTATTAGCTTCGGAATCAGCTACAAAGGCAGGGAATAAGAATTATCAAGGAGAACTATACAACAATTTAGGCAGAACATATTCTGCTCTTGGTAACCATGATGCTGCTATAACTTATTATGAAAAATCAATTAGTATACGAGAAGAAATTGGATATACTCGAGGGAAACTAGCTCCGGGATTTGGACTTATATGTGCGCAATTAGTAAAGAGTGATTATGATTCTGTAATAGAGGGTGGAGAAACACTTTACAACTTAGCTAATGAGTCTAACAATCCAAAATACGCGATCTTACTCTCATCACAAATTGCCTATGCTTACGTGGCAAAAGAAAATATAGAGGAAGCTGTAAAAGTTATTTCAAGGGTGGATACACTTGAGCCAAAAAAATTTGATACTGAAACATATAGAACCTATCTAGCATCAGCAGCAAATGTCGCAGTAGATAATTCAAATTATAGGAATGCTGCGAATTTGATTGACAAATATGATAGGACGTTAGAAGATGCTGATGATCTTGCTTATGAAGATATGAAGCCTATGATACAGACTAAATTCAAGTTATATAACAAACTGGGAAACAAACAAAAGCTAACAGAGATTTTTAATCTTAATGGTGAATTGACAAATAACATGTTAGATTCCAAAATAGCAGACCTAGGAAGAATTGAGGCTGAAAACATTAATCAATCTAATGAACAGAAAATTCTTCTCCTTGAAAAAGAAGCAGATGTAGCCGCCGCCGTGGCAAGTAGGAATAGAATAGCTGCTTTGGGTTCAACTATCTTAGCAACCTTAATAGGTTTTTTCTTCTACAGAAATAACAATCAAAAGAAACTGATTTCCTCTCAAAAAGAGACATTAGAATCCCTTAATAATACCAAAGATCAGATCTTTGCCATAATAGGTCATGATTTGAGAAAACCAGCCATTTCATTTAATGGCATTAGTAAGAAAGTCAATTACTTCATTCAAAAAAAGGATTTTGAATCTCTAGATAAATTGGGCAACCATATAGAGCACAATGCATTCGCTCTAACCAAGCTAACTGATAATTTGCTTAATTGGGCCCTTGCTCAACGAAATGTAGTGCCTCATAATCCTAAGGAAATAAACTTATCAGAGGTGGCGGGTGAAATATTGTCAATTTTTACTAGTGTCGCAACTAATAAAAATATAGACCTAACCACGAGTATAGCCCCTGACCTTGTTGCATACGCTGACATTAATGCAATCTTTACTATCCTCACTAATTTGGTAGAC
>CAZKXO010000232.1:0-6204 GCA_964556525.1 uncultured Saprospiraceae bacterium | reverse complement strand
AGCTATGTACACATTCAATTTAGACAACATTTGAAACTTCTATCATTCAAAAGAAAGAACAGCCAAAATTAGTCCCATGATTTACAGATAATCGTTTATTTTTGTTTATAAGGAAAATTTTCTCAATCTCGATAACACTAAATCCATGAGTCCTATAACAGGAGGTCCTTTTATCAATGAATTCCACTATGACAATGCTGGTGCTGATACAGGGGAATTTGTAGAAATCTGTGTACCTAGTCCTACCTTCGACCCAACTGGTTTCATACTTACACTATACAACGGAAATGGAGGTGGAAGCTACGGTACTTTTGACTTAGGAGATTTTCCTGTATGTGCTGGTTCTGATGGCAAGGGTTATGTAGTAGTTCCTACTCCTGGTCTTCAGAATGGCTCTCCTGATGGATTTGCACTCTCTAATCCAGGCGGTGCAGTATGTGAATTTTTGAGTTACGAAGGAACATTCATGGCAACTAATGGTCCTGCCAATGGTCTCACAAGTACAAATGTAGGTGTATCACAATCAGGGACAACATCAGCAGGTACTTCACTGCAAATAGACCCTGCTACAGGACTGTGGCAATCTTCGATGCCTGAAACACCAAAAGAAGTAAACATTTGTTTCTTAGAAGGCACAAAGATTCTCACTTCAGAAGGATACAAGAATATTGAATCACTTTCTGTAGGTGAAACTGTAATGACAGATAGCGGCAATGAACTACCTATAAAGTGGTTAGGAATCCAAACTAAAAATCCACAAGATGTAACTGACTTCAAACTCAGTTTCCCCATTTTGATAAAGAAAGGTGCAATTTCTAATCTGGTACCTCTGAATGATTTATGGGTTTCACCTAATCACGCTGTACTTATAGAAGATTTACTTATCAATGCAGGCGCGCTGGTAAATGAGGTCAATATATTGCAAACCTACCCTACAGAAGAATACAGATATTTTCATATAGAGTTAGATTCGCATGAGTTGCTAATTGCTGAAGGTTTGCAGGCTGAAAGCTACTTACCACAGAATGAAAACAGATCTAACTTTGATAATTGTGCGGAGTTCGAAACAAATTATCCCGATGGAAGAAAGATCATTCTTTGGCCACTGGATTATCCAAGAATAAGCTCACAAATTAAAGTTCCTGGTTACATCAAAAACAAAATCTTAAAAGGTCAGCAAGCAAAACAGACGGCCTAATAGACCACGTGCTCAATTTTCAAGACTATGCATGAATCTCAGCTGGTAAAAAAGTTAGATTCTATGCGAGTTTCTCAGAAAGTAACTTTTCTCGAATCTACGCTTACAACTCATCCTCGGTATTTCAAACTCAGGTGTATACTAGCAAAGCTACTGTTGCAGCAAAAAAGAATGACTCAAGCAGAAAAGCATATAAACGAACTTTTAAACCTCAAACCAGTTGACTTTGCAGCTTATCACCTTAAAGGAGAGTTAGAAGAATTAAAAACCAATGATTCGGAAGCTTACTCTGCTTACAAAAAAGCAATAGAACTTAATCCACAATCAATGACCTTGTTTAAGTCCTACTTTGACTTCCTTTACAAAACCAAAAAATACAAAGTGGCTTCAGATCTTCTAAACAAGGTAGAAGCTCAATGGAAAAACAATCCAAATTTCCTGAGTAGAAAAGCAAAGTTTCTCTATCAGAAAAAAGAAATCGAGCTATCCAAAAACTTATTCAAGAAAGCTATAAATTTTGCAGCTAATCCAATCATCGCAGGAAATCTTGCAATACAATTTTTAGAACTAATTAAACATGAAGAAAGTCGTACTAAAGTCGAGTTTCTAAAAACATATGTGAAAGCTTATCCTCAGCATGCTAAATTGCGCTTGAAGTATGCAGATGAACTTTTCAGAGAAAACCAACTTCAAGAGGCTGAAAAACAATTGGAAACATTGCTGAATCTTGTCCCAAATCATCTAGTAGCACTTCTACGAAAAGCAAATCTCTTAGTAAAGAAAGATCATCCAGAGGAAGCATATAAACTGTACTCAAAAGTCAACGAATTGGACCCTAGCAACCCATGGGCTTACGTTGGAATGGAAAGACTGATCTTTCAAGAAGGGGATATAGCTGCTGCCCTTGAGCTATTAACCTCTGGCATTGCTAAAGTCAAAGAGCCTGGCATTTTGGTATTCAGAAAAGCTAATCTTTATATTAGCATAGGGTCTTACAAGTTAGCAACAGACCTACTCAAGAAATATAGTGGTAATACAAGTTTTAATCCCCAATTACATTTTCTGCTAGCCAGAATTCACCAGCGAAAAGGTGAGTTCGACCAAGCACGACAGGAACTAAAACTAATCACCTCAAATCTTAGTAATAACAAAAAGTGGAATATTAAAGCAAATGAACTGAAAGCACACCTTGCTTTTCTAGAGTATGACTATATTAAAGCCGCAAAACTTTATGAAAATTTAGTCCTTAGTTCTGACAAAACATACAACTCGCGTAATAGGTTAGCCCTTCTCTATTTACTCCAAGGAAAGATAGACAAGGGCTCTCAAGAACTAAAAATAGCAACAAGAGAAATAGAAAGCTCGGGTGAAACTGGAAAAATAAATATCCCACTCATAGGCCATGCCTCGAGGGTTATAAATGAATTCAACATCAATCCTAGGCTAAAGTCAGAAGTTCAGAAATGTTTTGACTTAAAAGGGAAAGACCGACTGACCTTCCTTGCCAAAATACAATTAGACAATCCATCCTACTTCGGCTCTGCCTTATATCTTATTAATGAATTAAGACTACAAAGATTGCTATCTCACAAGGGCGCAACAATCAAAAAAAACACAAAAAATGAAATCCCTAAAATCATCGTACAGTATTGGAATGAGTTAGAGCCACCGTCAGTTATACAAACTATTATGCAATCGTGGAGTAGTAAAAACCCTAGCTATACCCACAAAATATTTTCGCGACAAACAGCGAAAAATTTCATAAAGTACCATTACGGATATCCAGCAGCTCAGGCATTTTTATCCTGCGTGCATCCTGCCCTACAAGCTGACTTTTTTAGACTAGCTTATCTCAGTAAGATGGGTGGCTTCTATGCAGATGCAGATGATAGAGCAGTAAAGTCCCTAGAGCATCTCAGAACCTCTAATGCAAGACTAGTTCTCAAGCTTGGAGACTTTGGATGTATTTCAAATAACTTTCTAGGGGCTGTGCCTGGCAATGAAATTCTGAACTACACTTTTCAGAAGGGTATAGAAAATGTTAATTTGTATTTTAATGAAGGCCCTTGGTTTAAGTTAGGACCTGGGCATCTTACTACCTGCATGAGTTATTGCCTATCAGACTACATAGTAAATAATAAGATGGATGAGCTACCTAATCTATTAGTACTCGATCAAGCTACGTCTCGAAAATATCTCTATCAGCACTTATCCTTACCTTACAAAGTAGGAGACAAGAGTTGGTATGCTTCGGAATATAAAAGAAAGATCACTCAGAAGTAAAACGTAGGACTGAAGACTTAAAACAGCTCTCATATCCTTACTTAAACCTCCAAGCAAAATCCTCTAAATATTGATTACGGTACTTTTCATAATGTAACCTCCTTTATTCATTGCAATTTTCCCTATCATTTTATTAATCATATATTATATTCAAGGTTAGATTCTTATACCTGTAGCTTAATTCACTTCCCTTATGAACCATACACAGTATTACCCAGTTTGTTTGTGTATCCTAGTTACGATTTTATATTTATCATGTCACCCAACTCAGCAACTCTTCCAATCCAATCAGACTACCTGGAAAGAATATGGAGCAGCAGATTGGAAATTTTCAGATTCTGAAATAATGGCCACAGTCAAAGATGGGTTGGGTTTCCTGATGACGTCTGAGATTTATGATAACTTCACTTTAGAACTAGAATTTTTTCCAGATCAGACTATAAATTCTGGCGTTTTCATTCGATGCGAAACTCAAGAAATAAATTTCACCACCTGCTATGAATTCAACATTTGGGATGATTGCCCTGATCTTAAAAACGGTACTGGTTCCCTTGTCAGAAGAGTAAAGCCATCAGAAGTTGTCAAAACAAAAGGCAAATGGAATAGTTACAAAATCGTGGCCCACAAAAATCATATTCAAGCATGGATCAATGGGACACAAACAATAGAGACCAAAGACATGAGTTTAGACAAAGGCTTTTTAGGAATTCAAGCATATGGCATCGGAATCATAAAATTCAGAAACATCAAGATAAAATCTATAAAAACTTAAGCATTGGGACTAAAGGTTATAAAGGTTAGAGGATTCCTTATCGAATTTGATAATGATTGGAAAGGGACAGAGACAGTATATGTCAATGGGCAAGTCGTATCTAAAATACATTCGTTTAAAGGTGCTACTCATAGCTTTACGGTTTCCGAAAGAAACACAGATGTTTCTTATGTGTTAACATCTAAAATTAACGACTGGGGAGTCTGTACAATCAACCTAAAATGTAACGGCAGGATAGTCAAAGATAAAATGTATGTCCTCTGGGGTAATAAGAAAGTCGAGAAAAATGTAAAAAAGATAGAAGGTCTAAAGTTGCTGAATGAATACGATGTAGACGATGCCATACCCGCCTTTCAGGAAGCACTGAATTTTGATAATGCAGATCCTGAAATTTATTTTCACCTGGCTTGTTGTTACTCCTTGGAAGAAAAAGCTAAAGAAGGTTTCGAACACCTAAAGCTAGCTGTCAAACATAAACTTATCAATTACAAGCTTATTTCTGAACATGATATGTTATCTTACCTTAGAATTCAGGAAGGTTTTGAAGATTTTAAAAACTCTAGATTTCAGAAATACGATAAGTCAAAACTAACTTGAAAGAACTGAAAAGTCATAAAGAATGCTCCGACCATTAGTATCAAAGAGCATAAGGTCAATTTAGATTTTGACATCTCAGCAAACCAATGATTATAAGGATTAATCCAAGTGATAATAACTATAAAATGGAAAACTGCACAATCTATAGTCACCAACTGGCTTTCGACAAAATCGTAGGACTTGTAAAGCAACAATTTCCTAAAGCAAAAGTAGAAGTCAACGATGGTGGTAAACAAAAATCTCTTGTAGCTACTATCAAAGGTGGTCTATTCAGCAAAGCCAAAGGTCTTACAATCAATTATCGGGAAAGAGAAAATCCTTCTTACAAGTTGGAGCAAATAGAATGTGGACTGACACAAAATCTAGCTGGCATGGCCAACTTCATCCAGTCGATACCAGCAAGAAATGAAGCAATTAGAAATAAATTTTTATATAAGGTCATGTCAGCAAATTGTGAAATGGCTTTTATAGCAGAACCGGTAATTTCAGGAGACTTAGAAAAATTACTTAGGCAGATTTCTGCACAACTAGACGTTTTCCTCTTTGCTCAGCCAAGCAAACTGTTTAATAAAGCTAGCGGACAACATTTCTTGGATAAAGATTTTCAACTCATACTGGATACAAATGGTAACAGCCAGGTAGAAGATGTCAGTGTGGTGGTAGATGCAAAATATCATGATGAACCTGCATCCGACTACTCTGAGCAACAACTGCAACGAAAAGATCGTTCTGAGTCTGTCTTAAATGCTCATGGCATCAAAGTAAACAAGAATCTTCCGTGTACTGATAATGATGATAAGACTGAACTCAGATCTCATGAGGATGTAATAGAAAGAGCTTTAGCATTAACAATAGTTGCAGCTAGAGGAGAAGGGATTACCAAAGCACAAACGCAGAAGTCAATAACAGACAAAGCCATCAACGGCTTCTCTCCAAAGGAAGAAGCTATGCTTGCAAATGAAGACTGGAATGACCAGCAAAAAGCTTACGCCACATGGAGATACGAGAGTCTCTATACCATCTTATGGGCGCTCAAGGTCTTCCCTGAGCTAAAGTTTCCTACTGAAGTCTGTGATGTCCAGCAAGTCGTCTCTAAGGTCTTAAAGCCTAGTCGGGAAGAGTTTACACGGCAAACAGGCATGAGAACTAAAGAAGAAATTCTGGACGAATTAGATAAAACTTACAGAATGAATTGGGCTTGCGTAGATGCGCGGATAAAAGGAGAGCAGGTTGGTGGCCAGATAAACCCCAGTATAATCTACGAAAGACACTATGCACTTAATTGGCTCACCAAATATCAAGACCAAGCTTGGGACCAAGTATCAACTGATACTTAAATATCAAGTTTGTATCA
>CAZKXO010000231.1:0-6210 GCA_964556525.1 uncultured Saprospiraceae bacterium | reverse complement strand
ATTCAGTTTGTAAAATTGTTTTTGATCATTGCTTTTTTGATTAGGAAATGGTTTCATAAGTTCCTCTGACCACTCTGGATGCCAACTACTATAAGCACTTAGGCTGGCGATGGCATAATGAAAAATTAATACATCATAATCTTGATACAACTCAGACATCAAGGGATATAAAGAAAATATAGGCGTAAATGTAGATCTACCTGACATCCCAAATGTCTTAAGATATTTGTCTCCACCCGACCGATGGACATGCTCATATTCATTAAACTTTCCTTGACCATATCCAAAATAGAAAACGTTACCCTTGCTGGCTTCAAATTTAGTTGCTTCCTCTGGGGATATTTTATCTACATCACCCCAGCCTGTTATATTCGACTGGCCTAAAACCAATACTGTAGGCAAGTTATTGTCTTTGCAACTTGCTAGAAAAAGCAACGGAATAACAACTCCAAACAGAACTCTCAATTTGTACATAGCTCGATCAATATCTTCTGAAAATTTCAATAATGTTCCTTTCTACGATCTCGTGCAATACGATATCTGGATTCTCTTTTTCTATTATAGTTTTGTCAAATTTGTGGTTGTTGCTGATAAATATAATCTCACTAAAGTTGTTCGGCAAGTAGACTTTTAGCTTGTTACTGAATGAATCTCGGAACACTAGTATTTTAGGTCCTTTAGCTTTATTTGACTTATATCGAACTTCGTAATTCTTAGGATCTGCCTTATATCCTCTTGGTATTTTGAGCTGAGATCGTACTTGTCTAAAGTTCATTCCTCCCTTAGGAGTCATTATCGTTTCGATATCAGGAAACATCTCTTTTGCATGCAACAGGTGAGCCATGTCTTTATGATCAGAAGGCGCAAGTTGTACCGTATATTCACTAAGTCTCTTTGGTCTTCCTATTGCTGGGTAATCTTGGTTCATAGCTTGAATAAGTTTCCTATATCCAAGAAAGGCGCCATACTGAGTCCAATGGCTGTCTGTACGGCCATAAGTAGGCATTTTCTCTTTGCCTGCTATTAACTCTTTCCTTACATCTATTACATCTAATTCTGGTTTCATAGACCTTATAAATCTATCAAGATTCAGATGATTGTGCCTTGCGTCAAAGTGCGCAGGCAATTTCTCCGGGTATATAGAATACTTATCTGGCGCTACAAAAAGATAATAGCCTATCCCTCGTGATGACAACCAATTTCTGTTGTCTAATATGTTTTGCTTACTTGTTGCAAGAAGTTTCTTATTGTAGACTCTGACGCCTTGATGTTCTGAATAGATACTGCTTTTCGATTGGCCTAGAAAAGTCCAACCATCTTGGCCTATCACTACCTGCTCTGGGAAAGGGGAACTGCCAAAGAGATGCAATTTTATCCAACAAAACGTTCTTATAAATAGGTTACGACCTCCAAAGTTGTCAGTATAATATTTATCTACACCTGATATATAGGTCTCTACATCTTCGGATGTAGAAAAGTCAGGCATTTTTGCTAAAGCTCGTTTTTCATGGCTTTCTACTCCAGAACTTAAGCCAGTCACTCTATCTATGGCAGGATACAAGATTACCATTAGAAATAAAAGCATAAAAATCAAATCTGTTTTATTTGCCTTCCTCATTAGAATCTAAAGTAAATGAATGGATTGTAAGATGAAGAAGATACAAAGATGATTGTGATCACTAATAATCCGAGTAGCATAAGTCTATGTATACTTAGAACTGCCGTGTAATTACTCCTATCTGCAGAAACAAAACGATTTGATAGGTTAAGATATAGTGGTGTAGACAAAATACAAGCAACTAAAAAGTAGAAGACGAATTCAAAATTCATAAACATCCCAAAATTAACGGTAGAATCCACGTTAAATAGAAACATCGTTCCTAAATAGTCCAAGGCAGTTTCTAGATCTTCAGCTCTGAAGAATACCCAACCAATCAATGCAATCAGTAGAGCATAAAGATGCTGGAACGGTTTCCATATTTTTTCCAATATCTTATCAAATCCTAATCGTTCTATTACCAAAAAGAGACCATGAAAAAGACCCCAAACAATAAAGTTCCAACTAGATCCGTGCCATAGTCCAGTTATAAAAAAAACTATAAATAAATTGATGTAGGTTCTGCTTCTTGTTTTTCTATTCCCTCCTAAGGGTATGTAAAGATAGTCTCTAAACCATGATGAGAGCGAGATGTGCCATCTTCTCCAAAATTCTTTAATAGATTTAGATATATAAGGATAATTAAAGTTCTCCAAAATCCTAAAACCTAACATCCTACCCAAACCAATGGCCATATCTGAATACCCAGAAAAATCAAAATATATCTGGAAACTGTAGCTTATTATACCTACCCATGCGACTGAAGTTCCCAGTGCATAATCAGGCAGCCCAAAGATATAATCTGCCCAATAGGCAAAGTAATTCGCTATGAGTACTTTCTTTGCTAGTCCTATAATGAATCGTTCTGCACCTATAGCAAAGTCATGTCGAGTAGTCCTCCGGTTAGATAAACTTTTCTCTATATCTGCATACCTTACAATAGGTCCTGCAACCAGTTGTGGAAACATAGTTACATAAGTACTAAATTCAATAAAATTTCTATTAGCCTTTACTTTTCCATAGTATACATCTATAGTATAACTCATAGTTTGAAAAGTGTAAAAGCTGATACCAATTGGTAAGGCTATGTGTGGTAAGGTAGCTAGATATGGAAGACTCTCATCAGAAAATAAGGTTGATATAAAATCATTATATATTTCAAATGTGAAGTCAAGATATTTAAAAACAAGAAGAAAACTAAGGTTAAAGATTAAAGAACAGATCAGGCCTGCTTTGCGATATCCTTTTTCAATAGCCCTTGCACTCCAATAGTCTATAATACAAGAGGCCAACATAATTAATACTAACTCTTGCTCACCCCAAGCATAAAATATAAGACTGAATCCAAATAGAACCAGATTCTTTAACTGAATCTTATTGGGAACTATAAAATAAACCAACAAGAAAATTGGCAGAAAAACAAAGAGGAATACTACGCTACTAAATACCACAAATTAAAATTGGTCTCTTTCCTTAAGAATAACTAGATGCCTAATAATGAGTGCAAAGATATAAATAAGGGCTCAATACAATAGCAATGTTAACTGAGACTCATTTTGAAGGCTTTGGTGCAAGCTGACTTGGCTAAACTGAGGTAGGCTTAATGTAAATATATCATTCATGATAAGGGTTATCACCAACAGCCATGAAAGTCGAGGCTTTGTGCCAAACTTTCTCTTGTTAATAAAATTTAAAGACTTATGGGTGCCTGTGAATTACCTTTCATCATAGACCGTGGATGTTCTTGAAGCCGCCAACATAAAAAAGCTTGGTTGCGTAGTCAGCGATGTGTTCGGAATATCTACTATGGCTATGATCAAAGCCTTAGAGCTCGTAGAAAATTATACATGTTTTAGACTTACAGAAAAAAAAGGTGAAGAACTATGTATGTCCTTCACCTTTTTGAAATTTTATTATATCAGCAAGACTATCTAGCCATTACCATTTTCTTAGTAGCTATTTGCTTTCCGTCTACTATTAATCTGTAAGAGTAGTTTCCAGCAGGCATGTCATGAGCATTAACATTAAGTGTACCAATTCCTACATGGTTAATCTGTACCGCCTTAACAGTTCTGCCAGTTTCATCGTAGATAACTATCTGAGCCTTGTCAGAAGTAGAAGGAATCTCATAGTTAATTGTCGTTTGACCATTGAAAGGATTAGGAGCATTTTGCTCTAAAACTGCAAGGTCAGAACCATGAATGTCAACATTTACAACATTAGTAGCAGCTGTGCCTCCTTTTTGTAATGTATTAACTAAAGCTGCAAGTTCTTCAAACTTAGTCTCTAAGTCAGCAATTCTTTCTTCTTTTGCCTCTATGATTTCTTGCTGCTCCTTGATAGAGTTTACAAGCATGTAAGTTATAGCACTTGTGTTAACACTTAGATACTCTTCAGTAGAAATTGCTCTGTGCACTTCATCAGTAGTTTCAAAGTCTTGGAACTCGTATGAGCTAACCATTTCTGGTAGTAATTCTTGCATTTCCTGAGCAATAACTCCATACTGAAGCTCGTCAGACTTAATACCACCTTTTCCATTATAGTAATAAGTATATGGCTGAATCTTAAGTACTTGTGCTAATCCACCATCGAATTTGTTAATATCTTTTTTCAATCTCTTATCTGAAGAAATCAATGCACCAGCATGACGAATATCGCCATTTACATGCAGTAATGATTGAGGATTTCCTATTCCTATCCCAACTTGCTCGGATTGGTCTACATTCATTACTAGATTACCATTAGTAAGGAATAAGATATCGGCTGCATCTAATGCTCTAATTTGGAATGGTGCCGTACCATTATGGGTCATTGTAGTTGATCCTCCAGTTGCTCTATTAAATCTGAATCCAAAGTTTGGAAACGCAGATGCATCTGAAACAAGATCAAAGTTTGCAGGACCATCAGAGGTTCTACCTCCACCTAGCTTGATTGAAACTGCTCCAGTACTAACACTAGACCCCACCTCTAACTCATTTCCGTGTACTTTCATACGTCCGTCAACTTCACATTCGAATTGAGGGTTTGTTATACCTGCTATTCCAACTTTTCCATTTGAAATAACCTTAAGCTGTGCATTTGCTTGAAAAGCAAACAAGCCCAATGCAAGAATGACTATTATGTTTTTCATGATAATAATTTTTATTCGTTTAAATTTTAATTGTTTTCTAAATAGAGTTGTCCTCTAATGTCAGTGTAAAGATAAGTTACAAGTGACGTTGATTCTTCCCCTATTTGGGTGAAACTACTAATGGTTTTATGTTCATTCCTGAAAAGCATTTCACCTTGACCTCTAAAAATACATAAAATGTTCCAAAACAAAGTCCATATTAGGAATAAACCTAATGTTTATAAGTATAGCCGGTCGAAGTTGTTAAAATCGATGTTTTAATGGTCTTTTTTTGACGATAAAGAGCTATAATGCCGTCTATATTCCACTTAAACATTACTCTGTTATTAAATACATGCCTTGCTTTTTATGAAAAAGTATCTATTTCTGTGTGGTTGCGCAAGATCAGGCACATCAGCACTGTGGCGATTACTGACCGCCAATGAAAAATTAGCTATAGGGCTCGAAAGATATATCAATCGTTGTTCTGAACAGTTTGGATTGGTACCAGAACTTTATAAAAAAGATAGATTTTACAGCCTGCAAGAGGGAGATACCCACTTCAAAAGCCTATCAAAAGGTGGTTCGGGAGCTTATTATACACAGTTAGAGAAAAGATATGAGTCTGCTACATATGTTGGAGATAAGATACCACGTTTGTATAACTACTATAATCAACTCTTCCAAAACTTCCCAGAGGCCAAAGTGATCTTTATATATAGAAACGTTTTCGATGTCGCACAATCATTCAATAATCGGTTCAATGACCCTGAAGATGGATGGAATAGAGATTATCTTAAAGCTATAAAATCATGGAATACTTCTCTCACTGAAACTCTTACTCAGCTGCAATTAAATTCGAATAGATTCTTTTGCATTTCTTATGAGAATTTGTTTTTTAATAAATACGACTTTAAAAATATTTATAACTTTCTTGGATTGGAAGCAGATGGAAGTTTGGAAAAGCGTTTTGCAGTTCTGAATAAGAAGGCTCAGGAACTTGAATCTAAGAGACAAATGCAACTAAGTAGTCTACAAAAAGAAGAAATCTGTCTGCAAGCAGATTTTACTTCTTATAAGAAGATTGCGTCAGCTAATCAGTAACTTTTTGCTAGTTATCCGCTGCTAGCTGGTTAATTTTTGATTGCTGCTGTTTCCACAGATGAGCAAAAATTTCAAAGTCACTAAGTAAAGGTTCGTCAATTTTGGCTGCCGGCAATTCTTTATATTCAAATAGAGAACTCATTTGAGATAAATAAGTCTTGCGCAGTAATTCATTATCCTTCTCATAGAACTTTCGAATCTGTAGAATTAACTTTTGGTCAAGAGAAAAAGTATTATGAGTTGACTGTGCTTCCAAATATTCCACCACTTGTCCTCGAAACCCATTTTTAATGCCGTCTATATATTCAGGCACCAAAGCATTGAACTGACGAAGAAATTCTATTTGACCTTTACTAAAGCTCTTGTTTTTAGCTACTTCAGGAAATCTTATAGTATCATT
>CAZKXO010000230.1:0-6227 GCA_964556525.1 uncultured Saprospiraceae bacterium | reverse complement strand
TGGCCTTGTCTTGGGCTTTTGCAACCTATCTTCAGTGCAAAAACAAAGGAGAGTCCGATGCTTGTGGTGAATGTTCTAGCTGCCGCAAAGCACTACAAAACATACATCCAGACATCCACTTTGCCTTTCCTGTAATCAAGAAAGATAAGCTCACTAGAGCTGAGACTACCAGCAAAGACTTTATCATAGAATGGCGGAATTTTCTCGCTGAGCAGCCCTATGGTGATCTCAATGAATGGCTGACCAGCCTAGGAGCGCCAGATAAGAACCCCAATATCAATGTAGCAGAATGCAATCATATCATCAAGAATCTGGGGCTCATGACCTACGAAGGAGCTTATAAGATTCAGATTATCTGGTACGCAGAACTCCTTGGCAAAGAAGGTAATAGACTACTAAAACTCATAGAGGAGCCCTCTGATGATACCATTATAATATTGATAGCAAATAACAGAACCCAAGTGCTAAATACCTTGAGGTCCAGATGTCAAATAGTCAGCGTAGCACCTGTAAATGATGCCTCTATGCTAAGCTATATAGGAGAAAAATATGACCTGAATGAAGAGGATACCCAAGAACTGGCCTTTTTATCTGCTGGCAATCTTCGTAAAGCCAGTTTTCTTGGGAATACTGTAGAGATGAACTACTCGGAGCAGCTCCTAGACTGGCTGAGGGCTGGCTATAGCGGTGATCCTGAGAAGCTGGTAGCTGCAAGTGAGGAACTGGCTGCTACCGGAAGACAAGAAATCACCAACTTTCTGGAATATGGGCTACATTTCTTTAGAGAATATTTCTTGTTTTTGAATATAGGTGATGAAAATCTACTCAGACTAACAGCCACTGAGAAGTCCGCTGCTATGAAAATGACTAAAATCATAAATCAGGAAAAAATAGAGCGCCTACAGCAGCTTTTTGAAAAATCTTCTGGACAGGTCAAAAGAAATTTGAACCTAAAATCACTTATGATGCATATGTCTTTGGAAATAAATAACATTTTAAGGTCAGAAGTCAATAACTTAGTGACTTAAATAAGAGACCATAAAGGTCCACTTCTGATCAAAGAGGTCAGAAAGCATTATAAATCTATTCACAAGCTCCAGCCCTCAAGCTATAACTTGCTGAATATCAACATATAAGACAAGATGGGTTGTAGTACGTGTTCCGTTTCGGAAAAGGGAGTCCCAACAGGATGTGGAGATAAAGGACATTGTTCTTCCGGTAGTTGTAATAAGAAAAATTCTTTTGATTGGTTATCCACTCTTGATATCCATGATCCCCTCTCATATAATGTAGTAGAAGTCTCCTTTAAGAAAGGAAACAGAAAAGGTTTTTTCTATAACCCTGACCACTCCAAAGCAATTACGGGTGATCTAGTGGTGGTGGAATCCAAGGCTGGATACGATATAGGTCGTATAGGTCTTTCCGGTGATTTGGTGAGGTTACAGATGAAAAAGAAGAAAGTCACCGAAGAAAAAGTCCTTTACAAAGTCATCAGAATAGCCAACTATAGAGATCTCGAAAAGCTCAAAGAGGCCAGATCCATGGAAACCAAAGCCATGATCAGAGCCAGAGCCATATCTAGAACACTAGACTTGGATATGAAAGTCAGTGACGTAGAATATCAAGGAGACAAGAAAAAAGCGACTTTCTACTACACGGCCAATGGAAGAGTAGATTTCAGAGAGCTGGTAAGAATGTACGCCAAGGAATTCCGTGTCAAAATAGAGATGAAACAAATCGGCTCTAGACAAGAGTCTTCTCTGGTAGGAGGTATAGGCACCTGTGGAAGAGAGTTGTGCTGTTCTACCTGGAAGTCCACTTTCGAAACAGTAAACACATCTGCAGCTAGATACCAAAATCTGGCCATCAATCAAACCAAACTTACAGGCCAATGCGGTAGACTAAAGTGCTGTCTCAATAATGAGTTAGACACCTATATTAGTGCCTTAGGAGAGTTTCCCAAAAACGCAGACACTATCAAACTGGAAGGAGGTTATGCTAATCTGGTCAAAACAGATATTTTCAAAGGCATAATGTTCTATTCTGTATCTAAAGACAATATCAGAGGTCCATTGCTGGCCCTTGACAAAGAAAGAGTCAAGAAGCTGTTGGAACTAAACAAAAAAGGCATACAAATAAAGGACATTTCCGCAGTTGTCTATACTCAGGAAAAAGAAGAAATAAACGAGGACAATATAGAGCTTGACTTCAACGATGGTACAGGTGAGATAGAATTGCCTAACACTAAAAAGAAACGCAGATCTAAGAGTAGAAACAGCAGAAACAAACCAAGAAATAAATCTGGCAATCAAAAGAAAAAATCTGGCCAGTCTAATAATAAATCCCAATCTAGCTCCAAAGGAAAACAGCAATCAGACAACAAGTCTGAATCAGGCAGAAAGTCAAACAAGAACAAAAGAGGATCCAGAAGATACAAGAATAAAAAAGATGGTTCTAAACCATCTTCTGATAATTCCAATAACAATTCTAACAAAGCATAAGTCTTAGTATGAAATATGATGTCGTCGTCGTAGGCTCAGGCCCAGGTGGCTATGTAGCAGCCATAAGATGCGCCCAACTTGGCATGAAAACAGCAATTGTAGAAAGATATTCTACCTTAGGAGGTACCTGTCTTAATGTAGGTTGTATTCCCTCCAAAGCCTTGCTAGACAGCTCCGAACACTACCACAATGCAGCTCATACCTTTGCTGAGCATGGTGTAAAGGTCACTGGACTTAAAGCAGATCTCAAGCAGATGATCGCCAGAAAAAATGGTGTTGTAGAACAGACCTCTGGCGGTATCGTCTACCTGATGAATAAAAACAAGATAGATGTCCATCATGGTCACGGCACTTTTGTTGCCAAAAACAAACTATCTGTCAAAGGAGAAAAGGAAACCACCGAAATAGAGTTCGATAAAGCAATAATTGCTACTGGATCTAAGCCAGTAACCCCTGCTTCATTTAATTATGATAAGAAAAGAATCATTACTTCTACGGAAGCACTTAATATAGAAAAGCTGCCTAAGAAAATGACCATCATAGGTGCTGGAGTAATAGGGCTAGAAATGGGTTCTGTCTATGCCAGACTAGGAACAGAAGTAGAATTTATAGAATTCCAGAATCGTATTCTGCCAGGCATGGACAAAGACACAGCCAAGGAGCTACAGAGGTCTATGAAAAAGATGGGAGTAAAATTCCACCTAGGCCATGCCGTTACTTCAGTAGAAGCTAAAGGCAATACGGTAACAACCAAGTACAAGAAAAAAGACACCGAAGAGGAGCTGGAGACGAAAGCGGATTACTGTCTTATCGCTATAGGCAGAAGACCCTATACAGACAATCTTGGACTAGAAAGCATCGGTGTCACTCTCGATAACAGAGGTCGTATCAATGTCAATGACCACCTAGAAACTTCAGCACCGGGTATCTTTGCTATCGGAGATGTAATCAAAGGCATGATGCTGGCACATAAGGCAGAAGAAGAAGGCGTCCTTGTTGCAGAATATATGGCAGGGCAGAAACCGCATATCAATTATAACCTCATTCCTGGCGTAGTCTACACTTGGCCAGAACTGGCAGGTGTCGGTCAGACAGAAGAGCAACTCAAAGAATCAGGAATACCATACAAAGTGGGTAAATTTCCAATGAAAGCCCTAGGAAGAGCAAGAGCAAGCATGGATATCTCTGGACTTATAAAAGTCATCTCCCACAAAGAGACAGATGAGATCCTAGGTGTACATATGTGTGGTGCCAGAGTCGCAGACGTCATTATGGAGGCTGTAGCATTGATGGAATTCCGTGCTTCTGCCGAGGATATGGCTAGAATCAGTCATCCCCATCCTACATATACGGAGGCTGTCAAGGAAGCTGCGTTGGGTGCTACAGGGAACAGGTATTTGCATATATAGGCCTGCCAGTTTACTTTATTTGCTGTCAGAGAGAAAAGGTTAGATAAGCCGAAAAGAGATATGCTCATCTATTACTTATAACTCATACTGTCTTTAATTCTAAGCTAGAAGACTTTCTATGTACGGATATTTTACGTACATTTAGATTAAAAGACGCTAGAATGCTCACTATTGAACAGATAACTAAAGAAATCAAGCCTGAATTAGCTAACCAAGAAGCTCGTCTTGATATACGACTCAATAATGTCTATAAATTATTCTTAAAGCAAGTCTATAAGCCAGCGGGATATAGATCACTGAGTGCATTCATTGTACAAGCAGCAATTGAAAAAGCAGAATCAATCATTGAGAAAGAAAAACTGATATTGTCCTCTGAAAAGGACAAAGAAATATTTTTCAAAGCGCTGCTCAAAACATCAGAACCAAATGCTGCATTGAAAAAAGCAGCAAAGGGTTTTAAAAAGTCTATCAGTTAACAAGTGGCATACCTTACAACGCTGCTAAAAAAAGAATTTGTTAGAAAATATTTTGATTGTGGCAAACCCTCATTGAACCATTATATTCATTCTCAAGTCAGTCAAGATGTAAAGAAGAAATTGGCTGTTTGTTTTGTTCTCTTAGCGACAGATAACCAAACAGTAGAAGGGTATTATACACTTTCAAATGGAAGCATTCCTTATGACGATGTCCCTGAAAGTCTAAGAAAAAAATATCCTAAATCCTATGATTATATCCCTGTAACTCTTTTAGGCAGGCTAGCTATAGATTTAAGATTAAAAGGCAAAGGACTAGGAGGAAAAATTCTAGTTGATGCTCTCAAACGTAGTCTAATAGTATCTGAACATGAATTAGGTTCAGTTGCAGTTATAGTAGATCCTCTAGACAAGGAGGCAGAAAAATACTACAGTCATTTCGGTTTTATAAAATTACCAGGGAGTGGCAAAATGTTTCTAGATATGAAAACTATTAAGAAACTAAATTTATAAAGACGATTATTTGAAAAGAAGTGTCGTTCAATTTTGCTCTCTTCATTGAATTTTTTACACCTCAAACACCAACTTGGCATTCTTGCCCTCAAAGGAATTTTAAATGCTCTGAGACCTGAAAATCTGAATCACTGAATTGTTTGTGACATGGGATTTTGTTCTATTTTTATTAAAAATATATTATGAGCAGACTCTTCAAATCCTTAGTTCTTGTATTCACGCTAGTAGGTTCACATGCTCAGAATCTAGAGTTTGAAGATCTCAAAAGTATTCCTGAGTTTGATTTATTTACGGTGTATGATTGCGAGCAAACTGATTGTTCTATTATTACTTCAGGAGTTTCGCAGGTTATAGCTGTTTCATTTGACAATGGTGATTATTCTCTTTTTGATAATTTTTCGGATGGCAAACCTGTATTGTTTCAAGAATTGGGTAGGAATTTAATTGTAGGATATAATTTAACCAGTCTCTATGCAATAAAAAGATCTGGCTTAGTTGAGTTGAAATTAGGACTAAGTAATGATGAAAGAATTGGTGCTATATTTCCAGCAGAGGACAGCCAATCGTTCTACGTTAGTACAACCAGAGGTATTTATAAGTCTACTGATTCTGGGAATTCCTTTTTCTTAGAATCTGAATGGAGTGAACCCACTCAATCATTTTTACCTGTTACAGTTTCGATTTGGACTTATTCTATTAAACATTTGATGAATACGAATCTTTTCTATTTTGAAGTGAGAGATAATGAAGCTAACATACTACAAGAGTACCCGCTTTCTTTTAGTCCCAGATCTATGGTGATTCGAGATAATTTTGCTTACATGACCGCATTTGGAGACAAATCAATATAGACTTAATTTAGTAAGTGGTGATGTATCAAATTTTGATTTCCCCTTTTTAGGAAACAGAAATAATTTATTTCTTTTTGAGGATGAAGTTTTAAATTATTCAATGGATAATTTAGAACTCTATAGATTTCAGTCAAACTCTTTATTGTTAATCGGTGACATAAACATTGAGAGCCGTACTTATCCAGGTCAGCAGAGTCATAACTTTTTACTCCACTCAAGTCTAGAGATCTACCGCCCTCTCTCCCTTTCCCCCCTCCGCTTCGACACCATCCGTCCAGATGTCACGGCGACCAAAGTGACCGATGTCCATATCTGTGATGACGTCTTGCATACGATGACTGATGAAAAATACTATGTACTGGAAGATGAGGGCTGGGTGGATTATTGGCGAGGAGGACCAAGCTTTGAAATAGATGCACATTGTAACAGGGTCTATATCTATGACCGGGACCAGTCTTATGCCCTGGCACCTGGGAATGC
>CAZKXO010000229.1:0-6258 GCA_964556525.1 uncultured Saprospiraceae bacterium | reverse complement strand
TGGTTACTGCACCTCAAGGTACTACCCTGGCAGAAGCTCAAGATATACTACAGCACCATAAGATAGAAAAGTTACCTGTAGTAGACGAGAGCAATACCTTAGTAGGACTGATTACCTACAAGGACATCATGAAGGTCAAAGACTATCCTAATTCTGCAAAGGACAGTCACGGTAGACTAATAGTAGGTGGAGCAGTAGGTGTTACTAAGGACACCATGGAAAGAGTCCAGGCGCTAGTAGATGTGGATGTAGATGTAATAACCGTAGATACAGCACATGGTCATAGCAAAGGTGTTCTGAATATGGTCACCAGTATAAAGAACCATTTTCCTGACTTACAACTGATAGGTGGCAATATTGCTACCGCTGCGGCAGCCAAGGCACTGGCTGATGCTGGTGCAGATGGTGTGAAAGTAGGTATAGGGCCAGGAAGCATATGTACTACACGTATAGTTGCAGGTGTAGGGGTACCACAGCTTACTGCCATTATGAATGCAGCAGAAGGGCTCAAAGGAACCGGCATACCTATCATCGGAGATGGTGGAATAAAGTATACTGGAGATATCGGCAAAGCGATTTGTGCCGGTGCTGACTGTATTATGGCGGGTTCATTGTTTGCAGGAACAGAGGAAGCTCCAGGAGAAACCATACTTTACCAAGGAAGAAAATTCAAAGTATACCGGGGTATGGGCTCTATAGGAGCAATGCAACAAGGTTCTAAGGACAGATACTTCCAGGAAGAGGAAAGTAACACAAGAAAACTAGTACCCGAAGGAATAGAAGGAAGATTGCCTTACAAAGGCACTGTTGCTGAGGTGATGGTACAATACATCGGTGGACTAAGAGCTGGGATGGGATATGTAGGTGCAAAAAATATTACCGATCTAAAGAAAGCCAAAATGGTAAAAATGTCAGCTGCAGGTATCCACGAGAGTCATCCTCATAATATCACGATTACCAAAGAGGCACCTAACTATACTAGATAATCACTCACCTACATAATCATTTTGCAGATGGATTCTAACAATCCAAATTACATTCTCATAGGAGCAGGCATCATGAGTGCTACCCTGGGAGTATATCTCAAGAAACTACAACCAGAGGCTACTATACATATATTCGAAAGACTAAATAAAGTTGGTGCAGAAAGTTCAGCCGCCTGGAACAATGCAGGAACAGGGCACTCCGCATTTTGTGAACTCAACTATACCCCATATAAAGAAAACGGAGAACTGGATATTTCCAAAGCATTAAAAATCAGTGAGCAGTTTGAAATATCGAAACAATTCTGGGCTTATTTCAAAGAAAACCATTGTCCTGACAAGCCAGCTTATATCAATGACATCCCCCACATGAGTTTTGTATGGGGAGAAAAAAACATTCAGTTTCTCAAAGATCGTTATAAGTATCTGACCAAGTATGCCATGTTTGAAGACATGATATATTCTGAAGATTGGAAACAAATTTCAGAATGGATTCCTCTGATGATGCAGGGTCGTGATAAGTCTGAAAATCTGGCTGTTACAAAAATGGAAATAGGCACTGATGTAAATTTTGGTGCGATAACTAGATCTATGATAAGGTATCTGGAAGATTCGGATGGTGTAACTCTAGACTTGGGCACAGAAGTACAGGATCTCACAAAAAACAAGAATAATGGGTGGACAGTAGAAGTGAAAAACCTCATCACAGGAAAGGAAGTAGAATTTAATACAACTTTTGTTTTCATAGGTGCAGGTGGAGGTGCTCTGCCTTTACTGGAGAAATCAGATATCCCAGAAGGTCGAGGATTTGGAGGCTTTCCTGTAAGCGGACAGTGGTTGCGCTGTGACAACAAAGAAGTAATCCAAAAACATGAAGCCAAGGTGTATGGCAAAGCTGCTAGTGGCTCGCCGCCAATGTCGGTACCACATCTGGATACCCGTCATATGAAAGAAGGCAGGTCTCTTCTCTTTGGCCCATATGCAGGCTTTTCTACCAAGTTTCTAAAGGAGGGCTCATGGATGGATCTCCCTCTGTCTATAGAAATGCACAACATCTGGCCGATGCTCAAAGCAGGTATCAACAATATAGACCTTACAAAATATCTGATAGAACAAGTTTTGCAATCAAAGGAAGACAAATTTAAATTTCTCAAAAAATTCTATCCTGATGCCAATCCTCAAGATTGGAGACTAGAAATAGCAGGACAAAGAGTCCAAATCATCAAGAAAGACAGGAAACAAGGTGGCACTCTGAAATTTGGAACTGAAATAGTTTCTGCCGCTGATGGATCTCTTGCTTGTTTACTAGGTGCTTCTCCTGGAGCTTCCACTTCTGTTTCTATAATGATGGACGTACTTAAAATCTGTTTCCCAGATAAAATGAAATCAGATGATTGGAAAAAGAAGATTAAAGAGATGATTCCATCTTATGGAGAATCACTTATTGAAAATGGTGAGCTCATGCACAGAACAAGAGGAAGAACAACCAAGATTCTTAAGTTAGACTAAGCAATATTACTAATCGAGAAATCTTTGATGATCAGGATGAATCATACATTCATCTCTGACCTTGCCAAAAATTCTGTACCTATTATTAGCTACTAGTCTGTACACAGCATCTGTTAGAAAACGTGGTAAAATGCTAAAGATACCAAGAAGAGAAAGAGGTCTTTTGAGATATTTTGCTAACTGAAAAAATGCTGAACTTTCTCTAAGAAGTTGTCCTTCATAATAAATTAGAAAAGACTCGGGCTCAGAGGAGATCTTATCAGTTCCTATGGCTGCAGAATAGGCATTACCATATAGTGGTGCAAACTGTAACTCAGCAGCCCGTTCATACTTTATTATCAGTTGTACTGACCTAGCACATAACTGACAAGAGCCATCATAGAAAACTATAGGTACTTTTTTACTATCCACTTACTTACTCCAAACACATTAATTGCTTGGCTGGTTGTGCAAAATACATAATAAGAACAACTCAACCCTGTAGCCATATTTTTAAACATAAGGCAGAAATGCTACCCTATTCATTCATCGATTAAAAATGAAGGTCTATCGGAAAATAGTAGTTTCTACATCTAGAATTAGGTTATATTTGGAACTATGTTATACCAAGTACCATTTATAACATTGAAACAACAAGAAATATGAATATTGATAACACAAAAGCGCAAATGCGTAAAGGACTGCTAGAACTCTGCGTTCTTTCTATCATAGACAAGGTAGAAATGTATCCTTCTGATATCATCAAGAAACTGAAAGACGCTAAGATGATTGTCGTAGAAGGCACCCTCTATCCCTTGCTCAACAGGTTACTCAAAGGAGATCTGGTCAGCTATAACTGGAAAGAATCCAACTCTGGGCCTCCTAGAAAATACTATAGCATCACCGATGAGGGGCGCACTGCACTCAAAGAGCTAAAAGTTTCCTGGAAGGACATGCAGTCTGCAGTTAATGCTGCCTTATCCTAATCACATTTACAAATTCAAAACTGAAAATAAATTAGACTTATGAAAAGAGTTGAAAACATAAATTTGGGCGGCAAGAAATTTACGATCGACCAAGATGCATACTACGAACTAGATGACTACCTACAGTCTATAAGAGGAAGATTTTCTGATTCTACTGGAGTAGATGATATTCTCTATGACATAGAGACAAGACTGTCAGAACTTTTTGAAGAAAATCAGAAAGGCTCTGAGATTATCACAATGGATAAAGTAACAAAAGTAAAAAGCATTATGGGCATGCCGAGTGATTTCGAATCGGAAATTGGAAGATCGACTCACAACAATAATGACAACTATTCAACCGAAAAACGCCTATTTAGAAATTGTGAAGACAAAGTAATTGCTGGTGTCTGTTCTGGCCTATCTGCTTACTGGGGTCTAGAGTCGCCCATACTTACAAGAATTCTATTTGTCATGCTTGCTTTCTCCGGAATAGGTGTTATCCCTTACATAGTACTTTGGATATTCGTCCCTGAAGCAAGGACAACCAGTGAAAAACTCTCTATGCATGGTGAGAGAATAAATATAGATACTATTGCCAAGTCAGTAGATGAAAGTATAACGGATATCAAAGATACGCTAGAAGATCTGGGCAAGAATATCAAGAATAAAATGAACTAAGATATGATTGTACTTACAATTGTCATCAGTTACAAACTCATTATCATCATCAATAAATTACTTAACAAAATGGCAGAACTTATATCTGTACTTATCCAACTTATTAGAAACGGCAAGGTGATGAACTATTAAATCAGCTCATCACAAAAACATTAGACTTAAAACGAAAGGCTTGCGGCGTAGCCTTTCGTTTTCTTTATTCCTTTTAATCCTCTAAAGGTTATTAAAACATGAATCCTAATTTCAGACCTCCATGCAGACCTCGAGTATTGGTAAATCTTAACGTAGGATTCCTAAGGGTTTACCAGCCTACCTCGATGAGCAGCTCTTGCAACAACCAAAGGTACTTTGAGTATTAAAAAAAAAATTGGAGAAGGCTAAGATAGACTTAGTGCCATTCCTGTTTCCTCATATAACTCAAACTGCTGACTGTGTATGGAATCGATCAGTCCAAAAATAAGATTGTCAGAAGTATGTAGATTGAATTCTAAGCCAGGCCTTCCTGCAGTGACTTATGACCTGCATCCAGTAGCTTTCTCACTGCTGCATTATCCGCTGCATGTGCATATACGCGAAGTACAGGCTCTGTTCCAGATGGACGTACCATCAGCCATTCATCAGCAGAGAGGTAAAACTTGTAGCCGTCTACATCTTCAGTTCTTACAACTGAGCGACCACCGATTTGTGTAATGAGTCCTTCCTTACATCTATCCATTATCGCCCACTTTTTGGCTTCTTCTATATGTAGATCATCTCTATCGAACTTGAAAGAACCGACCTTGGCGTAGATATCACTGATGAGCTCTTCCAGAGATTTGCCAGTCATTGCCATGAACTCCATGATGACTAAGCCTATCCAGATGCCATCTCTTTCTTTGATATGCCCTTTGACTGCTAGTCCACCAGATTCTTCGCCTCCGACCAGAACATCTTCTTTGGTCATAATCTCAGCGATATACTTAAAGCCGATTTTAGTGATTTCCAGATCTAGGCCATACTGCTCAGCCAGTTGTTGCATTTTATTTGTGACAGAGAAAGTAATAATGACCTTGCCATCATAGTTCTTGTACTCTTTCAGATAGTAAAGCAACAAAAGAAGGATATGATGAGAATCTACAAACTCTCCCGAAGCATTGTACAAGCCTATTCTATCTGCATCACCGTCATTTGCCAGCCCAAGATTGAGCTCTGCATTATCTTTTAGCACCTGTGAAAGCTCTCCAAGATTACGATGTATGGGCTCCGGTGCTTGCCCCATGAAAGAGGGGTTGTAGTCACAATGTAACAGATGGGCTGCTGGAAATAATCGTCTGATAACATTCTGCCCAGCACCGTACATGGCATCATAGGCCAGCTTGATACTAGAATTTCTGATGAGGTCTAAATCGAAGTTTTCTTCTACATGTGCCAGATACATGTCCTCGAGGTTGACATATTCTACAAGATCATTGGTGGCATATTCATCTAACGAAGGCAACTTACCTAAAGGAGAATCAGGGATAATGGCTTCTACATCAGCAATATCCTTGGGAATGGTAGGACCGCCATAAGAAGATTTTAGTTTGAACCCATTATAACTAGGGGGATTGTGACTTGCTGTGATGACAATACCCATGTCTGCCACTAGTTTCACTACTCCAAGAGAAACCATAGGAGTAGAGGCAAAATTCTTGTCATAATATACCTTAATGCCAAAATTACAAAGGACTTGCACAGCGGTCTCACTAAACATAGAACCTCCGAATCTGCAGTCATATCCAACAACCGCCTTTTTCATTTGGTTATTGAGCATCCATCTTGCGGTGGCCTCTGCTACCCTTTTTACATTATCTACGGTGTACTCTTTGGCTATGATTGCTCTCCAGCCATCAGTACCGAACTTAATCTCGACTTGACCCATCTATCTAATTGTTCTTCAATCTTGTAGGTAAAATAATTTGCAGATACAAGAACTACAATTAGTCTTGATAATCCAAATTCTCATATTAAAAGTTCATAACATATAACAGAATGGAATACAAAGCACGATAAATGGGGGGTATTCTGAACATATTGCATATAATTATAATGCGTATCTTGCAGCATGATAGACAATTATCGACACAAAGGACTGCGCAAGCAACTTGTCCAGATAGTCGCAG
>CAZKXO010000228.1:0-6368 GCA_964556525.1 uncultured Saprospiraceae bacterium | reverse complement strand
AATGCGAATTGCTGATAAATAAGCAGTTAAACTGTTAGCAGAACTTATGTTACGGTTCTCTCACTAACTCAGTCATTCGCTTTTGCTGACGCAAATCGTTCGTTCATTTCTGAGAGTACCTAACCATAATCAGCGCCACAATAGAAAACAGAATATTAGGTATCCAAGCACCGAGAGCAGGTGACATAGAAAGATTATTGGAAAAAGTGGCCGAAAACTGACCTATGATGACAAAAGTCGCTCCCAAGGTAACTCCTATAGCCAAATGGAGACCCATGCCACCACGAACCTTTCTGGAAGCTACAGCCAGACCTATGATGGTCAATATTATTATAGAGAAGGGTTCGGAGTTTCTCTGATGCAACTGGATCAAGAAATTTTTGGCAGCACCAATACCTCTGCTTTGTTCTCTTTGAATGTAATCGCGCAGATCTCCGGTCGTCATATTTTCCATGACTTTTAGGTTTCTGACGAAGTCTGCTGGAGTAAGATTGAGGATCGTATCGGATTGAGTACCTTTTTTGGTGATAAGCGTCTCATTTAGACCTTTGAAGGTTCTTATTTCGTAATCCTTCATGGTCCAGGTATTGGGTGCTTTTTTGAAGATGAGCTTTTCAGCTTTCATTGTTTTGACTAATCTACCATCTTCGAAGGTTTCTATCCTGAAATTTTGGGCAGTCGTATCCCGCTTTCGGTAATAGCGGATATGGATTTTTTCATCGGGATTGAGGAAGAAGTGTACATCGTTGTTAAGTGTCTTAGAATGTTTCTTAGTGAGATGCTCGTACTCAAAGTCATTTTTGAGCTTGTTGCTATGTGGAATGACGTAGTTCTTACCAAACCAAAGCATGACAGCAAGGATGGAAGCAGCGACAACGTAGGGCACCATCAGTCTATTAAAACTTATTCCAGAGCTGAGCATGGCAATAATCTCAGTATTTTTAGCCAGTCTGCTAGTAAAGAAAATAACAGCAATCAGCGAGAAAAGTGGCCACATAAGACCATTTATCCAAGGCACAAAGGGCAGATAGTAACCCTTGAGCACTTCAAAGGTGGTAAGATCGGCATCCAAAAACTTACCAATCTTCTCACTGAAGTCGATCACAACGGATACCATAGAAATGAGTAGCATCGTAAAGAAGAAGCTACCGAGGTATTTTTTGATGATATAGAAGTCCAGCTTTCTGATAGTATAAAGGTATGCTCAATGGAATTTGGTTAGGGACAATTTATGCAACTTTATTTTTTTAACTGTCAAGACAAAAGCAATGCTAGTATTCGTTAGCATTTTTAACAATGGCAGTTGGAATAAAAAAAGGTAGAAAAGTCCCCAATCACTTTCTTTTTGAGTAAAACTTCTAGTTGGTTGCCTTTATTGTCTACAATCTCTGCTGTAATCTGGGCAGCAATTGATCTTTCCAAGCTACAAAGTCACCAGAAATAATCTTTTCTCTAGCCGTTTCTACCAGCCAAAGATAGAATCTGAGGTTGTGGATGCTGGCAATCGTAAAGCCGAACATTTCATTGACTTTGAATAGGTGTTTAAGATAAGCCTTGGAATAAGTCTGGCTGAAGCGGTCATCGGCCTGAGGGTCTATCTTGGAGAAATCATCAGCCCATTTGGCATTCTTTATATTGATTACACCTTCGGAAGTATACAACAGTCCATGTCGCGCATTTCTGGTTGGCAATACACAGTCAAACATGTCTATGCCCAGTGCGATACATTCCAGTATGTTTTCTGGCAGACCGACTCCCATCAGATAGCGTGGTTTGTCCTCAGGTAAGATATTAGTACAGACTTCTGTCATTGCATACATATCCTCATGCGGCTCACCCACTGAAAGACCACCTATTGCATTGAGTTCGCGGTCTTTCCTAGCGATGTACTCACAAGATTCTATTCTCAGGTCTTTGTAGGTGCTTCCTTGTGCAATGGGGGCCCAGATCTGGTGGTAGCCATAATGTGGTTCGGTCTTATCAAACTGCTCTATGCCTCTGTCCATCCATCTATGTGTCAGTCCGAGAGACTTCTTGGCGTACTTGTAGTCGCAAGGGTAGGGGGTACATTCGTCAAAGGCCATAATAATATCAGCTCCTATCTGCCGCTGAATGTCCACAATGTTTTCCGGTGTAAACAAATGCTTGCTGCCATCTACATGAGAAGAGAAATAAGCTCCTTCCTCTTTTATCTTTCTGCGGTCACTCAGTGAGTACACCTGGTAGCCACCAGAATCTGTAAGGATGGGCTTATCCCAATTCATAAATTTATGAAGACCACCAGCTTTGGTTATGACATCTGTAGAGGGGCGCAAATAGAGATGGTAGGTGTTGCCCAAAATAATCTGAGCCTTGACATCTTCTTCTATTTGATCTTGAGATATAGCTTTGACGGTAGCTTGGGTGCCTACGGGCATAAATATCGGAGTCTGTATCTCTCCGTGGTCGGTTTTCAGTACACCAGCACGGGCCTTGCTCTTCGGGTCTTGGGCAGATAAGGTAAATCTCATGGGGTAAAGATAGTGCTTTAGCGGAAGGTGGATGCTTGCAAGAAGGAGTTTAAAGGCGATTCATGAATCAGGTACAACTAATTCGTATAAAGAACTACTTGTGCTCTCTCTTGTCTCAAAAGTCATTTGGTCTCAGAAATGGGCATACATAATATGTGTAAGAATTCATCTTTTCACGTCTTTTAGTATATTTAGAAAACAATACTAAATCATGCAGACAATTAGATCATTAGTTGTGACCCTATTCCTTAGTTCCCTTGCACTTATTGGTTTCAGCCAGGAGATACTGGAGCCTTATGAGCCCATCAAGTACATGGAAGCTGGACATGCCTACATAGATGAAGATGGAGATTATGCCAAAGCAGAACTAGAGTTTGCCAAAATCCATCCCAATGATACCCTGTACAATCAAGCACAGTATAACAGAATTGTAAGTGCAAGAAAGAGTGGACAGCAAGAAAAAGCTTTAGAACTTATAGCTGCGGCCGTAGAAACCAATGATGATTATATCGTCAATGTATATCTGAATAAGGTCTATTGTCTGGATTCTCTTGGAAGGCTGGAAGATGCCTACGCCGTCATAGATGAAGCTTCCGAAAGATTTCCCTATAACTATAACATTAAGAAAGCCAGATCGTCTCTTCTGGAATCAGAAGGCAAATATGAGGAAGCTTGGAAAATCTACAAAGAATGCGTCAGAGACGAACCGCTCAATATCAATCATCATCTAAGCATAGCAGATTTTGCCTTGGATGCTGGTGCGATTACACAGGCGATCCTGCCTATCGCTGCAGCTATGGCCTTAGAGCCAGAAGGAGAGAACAATCTTTTTCTGATAAAAAGATGTAACTATATTACGACTAACAAACCCGAGGTAGAAAGTCCTCTGTATGGTCCAGAGGTTATGGAGGCGGACTTTGAGGACCTAGATAACCTGGTGGGGAATTATATTGCCATTGATGACAGCTACGAAGTACCTACCAGATATCAGATCGCTTTTATAAAACAGCTCTATCTAATGATTACTGAATCTGAAGAAGAGGAAGATTTTTTCTATGATACCTACCTGCGCCCTATGAAGGCTATAGTTGAGGCAGGGCAGTTTTCGGAGTTTTCTACTTTGTTGTGCATGCCTGCAGATGATGCAGATCATAAGAAGTATTTGGAAAAAAACATGGATAAGCTGATTGCGCTGAATAGAGAATTTAGTGCCATGATGGATGATACTTCAGAGCAGAGAAAGGCACCTGAAGGACTGACTGATAAAAAGGTAGATTACTTGTACTACAATGATGGCAAGCTGCGTGGTATGTGTCAATATGATGCTGAAAAAGATATTTTACTAGGGCCTACTGTACAATTTAATAGAGAAGGCTCTCTGGAGAGGAAAGGCAGCTATGATAATAATGGCAATCTTACAGGCGACTGGGAATGGTATCATACAAATGGGGAGATCGCCCGCAAGAGTACTTTCAAAGATGGAAAAGAAGATGGCATAACTACATATTATTTGGATACTGGAGTTCTTTCTAATAGAATACCTTACAAAGAGGGAAAGATGAATGGTACCCTTGAGTACTACAAGCTGATTGGTTATAAATATGAAGATGTAGAGTATAAGGACGATGTGAAAGATGGACTGCTGACAGGTTTCTATCCAGACCAGAATGTCTACTATACCTATACTATGAAGCAAGGAAAATATGATGGGCCTTTTACTGTTTACTATGAAGATGGCTCTAAGAGAATAGTAGGCAACTTTAGCAACGATTTATATAATGGGGAGGTAATTAACTATTATAGAAGTGGTCAGATCCAAATAAGAGAGAACTATAAAAATGGACTCTTAGATGGTCCTTATGAGAACTATTATGAAGATGGACAACTACAAGAGTCGGGCGCTTACAAAGATGATAATAGGATAGGAGAATGGAAAGAATACAATTCTACTGGTGCCATGGTGCAAATAGAAGAGTACGATGAGAGAGGTAAAGTCAATGGTCCAACAACCAATCTCGATCATCTTGGCCGAAAGGAAACCGTCTACATGAAGAAGAAAGGAGAGATTACGGAGCTTATAAATTATGATGTAGACGGAAGTGAAATATCTAAATACAAACTAAAGGGGAATACACTAAAATTTAAAAATCTAAGTGTAAATGGCCTATTGAGTTCGGAGGGACAGTTTGTGGATGAAGTCAGAAATGGTGATTGGAAATATTATGACAGTTACGGAAATCTAACCAATGAAGCACAGTTTGGAGATGGTCTTAGAAATGGAGAAGATAAGCTATATACTGGCGATAAAATTCTTACAGGTACGATAAGTTACAAGTATAATATGCGAGATGGTCTCGCGCTAGAATATTTTCCAAATGGTAAGCTAAGATCACAAGTTTACTATAAAGAAGATGAGCCTGATGGAAGACTGCTCACTTATAACCAAGGTGGCACTATATTAAGGGACAATTACTATGTCGGTGGCCAGATGACTGGTACTAATAAGTACTACAACTGTAACGGAAAGCCATATCTTATTGAGAACTATGAAAAAGGATATCCTATTAGTGGTACCAGATATGATCCTAATGGAGAAACCACGTCAAGTTATACTTTAGTAAATGGAACAGGTGTAGATGAGTATTATTTCTATGCTGACAAAAAACAAATCATGGGTCGCATAGAGTATAAAGGAGGTGTAAGAAATGGGCAAAACTTAAGGTTCCACAATAACGGTAACAAACGACGTGTAGCTGCTTATGTCAATGATAAAGCACATGGAAAATGGGAATACTACTATCATAATGGCAACAAAAAAAGGATAAGTGAGTACGAGTATGATACACCAGTGGGAACTTGGGAAGAATATTTTCAAGACGGCAGTATCCAGACAAGATATCAGTATTCTTATGGAAGACTTGATGGCGAATACCTTAATTATTTTCGTAATGGTAAGGTAAACGAAAAATTAAGTTATATAAAAGGATATCTACAAGGACCTACAGAACTATATAATTACAATGGAGATCTGCTAGTAAGTTACACTTACGAGAACGATGTGTTACTTGGATATTCCTATCCTGGTGAAGACGGTAAGCTCAAGAGTATGATATCTATTCCCAATGGGACAGGAGAAATAATAACTGCCTATCCCAATGGGCAAGAGTCTGTCAGATATAGCATAAAGTCTGGGTATATAAATGGCACTTATCTAAATTATTTTCCAAATGGCAATCTAGCGGCTAAGCTCGAGTATGATAATGGAAAATTGCATGGACCGAAAGTCATGTACTATGATAACGGTGACACCTATATGGAAGAAAACTTTTCTTATGGACAACATCATGGAGAGCAAAAGTATTATTATGAGAACGGGAACCTGATGCGAATAGAAAATTGGTTGTATGGTGAACAACACGGCCTCACCACCTTCTATGATGAAAATGAAAAAGTTGACCACAAATGTCAATTGAAGGACGGCTTAAAAAATGGCTATTGTTTGAAATACTTAGATGAAGAACTAAAATCTGCCGAGAAATATAAAAATGGAAAAAAGATAAAAGAATTGTTTAGCTTTATGAGCTTTAAAAAAGAGAACAAACTCTCCGATCTTAAATGAGTGCTATAATCAAAGTTATCATTCCCGCCTTTAATGAAGAAGATTCCATTGGAAAAGTTGTAAGCGAACTACCAAACTCAGTAACTGAAATCATTGTTGTCAATAATAATTCCAATGATAATACGGCAGAAAATGCTAAAAAAGCTGGTGCTACAGTACTAACAGAACAAAGAAAAGGCTATGGATATGCTTGCCTAAAAGGACTGCAGTATATCGAGAAACAATCCAAACAACCCGAC
>CAZKXO010000227.1:0-6373 GCA_964556525.1 uncultured Saprospiraceae bacterium | reverse complement strand
AACAGTACAATTTTATTTTAATGGCGGTATCCTGCCTTGTAATATTCTTTGCTGTAGGTTGTGTAGATGAAAACAAAGGACAATCAGAACTTGATCCTGTTGAAGACTTTGTTGGTAAAATTCCTTTGGATAATGGTTTTAATGATCTGGCTACAAATCCTTCTTCCACATGGAAAGACTTTGACAATTTTTACAAGGAGCATGTATTGACAGAAAAAGGTGCCCATTACTTTAATAATCTACAATGGGTAACCATCAGTCATATGATTACAGAAAAGAATTTCCTTGCAGAGGCAGCATTAGAGGATAAGGAATATTACTTAGAGCAAATATTCTCACGAGACTTTGTAAATGAACCTAGTGTTGCGGTATTGCTGCTCAGAGATTTACAGTCAGTAAAGACAGAAAGTGAAATTGCTTCTTATGCACGTAAGGTGCTTTCCAAGAATGAAGCGCATCTTACGCCTACTAATTTTGAAAAGCATAAGACACATAATGCTAGTTCACGACTTGTATTGGTTGATATGGGTTATACAAGGTGGGGAGAAGAAAAATAGTCTACTAATAGGCCAAAGAATATATAAGGAGCTTGCTTTACCAGAAGTAAGCTCCTTTTTTTTGTTCCTACAGTTGGTGTGCTAGGTGCTTAATAGTTAACTTAGTAGCATGCCTAAATACAACTTGTTCCAAGAGAAAATCGGGAAGATTGTAGGATATGTAATTATAATTTTAGTTGGAGGAATTATATGCGGCTTTTACAAACTTATAACAACTTAGCCTATGACATGCACCATCTATCAAATAGACGCCTTTACCGATAAAATTTTCGGCGGGAATCCAGCAGCGGTTTGTCCTTTAGATCACTGGCCTTCTGATGAAGTGTTGCATAATATTGCAGTCGAGAACAATCTGGCTGAAACAGCCTTCTTTATCCACCAGGAGGGGAATAAGTATCACCTGCGATGGTTTACACCAGAGATAGAAATAGATCTTTGTGGGCATGCGACCTTGGCTTCTGCTTTTGTAATTTTTAATGAACTGGACTATGCAGGAGATGAGTTGGTATTCGAGTCTAAAAGTGGCATTCTAAAAGTCAAAAAACTGGGCGCTTATCTCGAGCTCGACTTTCCTTCTAGGCCGCCTATTAAGTCAGACTTACCTGCTGCTATATCCGATGCATTGAACATCCGACCAGTCGAAGTCTGGAAGTCTAGAGATTATATGCTGATCTATAAATCAGAAGAGGAAGTCAAAAATTTGGTCCCAGACATGGGCATGCTCAATCAAATAAACATAAGTCCTGGTGGCATCATCGCAACTGCGGAAGGAGCAGCAGAAGATGTAGACTTTGTATCCCGTTTCTTTACGCCTCAAGCTTCAGTATTTGAAGATCCGGTGACGGGTTCAGCGCATTGCACCTTAGTGCCTTATTGGAGTATACGGTTAGGCCAAACAAGTCACCGGGCACTACAAGTATCGAATCGGGGAGGAGAACTGTTGTGTCAGTTGCAAGGAGATAGGGTCACCATCAAGGGTAAGGCTGTGAAATATTTAGAAGGAAGAATAACCATCTGAGCTAATAGCATATATTTCTTATCTAAAAAAAAGGGGCAAATAGTTTGCGACTGTAATTACCTTTAGGTAGCATCATCTAAAAATCAATTCCTATGACACGTAGTCTGGTTCTCATTGTATGCAGTCTGCTTTTTATTTTTTTGTCTTTCAATAGAGAGTCAGCGACTAAGGTAAAGCCCCGCAGTACCACTGAGTTTTCTGCTGAGAATGTTATGGATTATCTGGATGTCATTGCCGCAGAGACACATCCCATAGGCAGTACCGCCAATAATAAAGTGCGCGATTATCTAGTAAAAACTTTATCCGAATTAGGTCTCGAAACCAAAGTAGAATCAGGTCATGTAGATGTATCATGGGGAAAGTCTTATAGTCGGACAGCTTTTGTGGAGAATGTAATTGCCTTACTACCAGGTACTGATTCCACTGCTAAAAAAGTTGTATTGGCGGCGCATTATGATAGTGTATTCGAAGGACCAGGTGCAGCGGATGACGGCTATGCAGTAGCCGCCATGATAGAAAGCGTAAAGTTGTTGTCGGCGCAGCCCAGGAAAAATGATGTGCTCTTACTGATCACCGATGGTGAAGAAATGGGCCTGTTGGGGGCGAGATACTATATAGAGAAACATGACATGGACGAAGTAGGTGTCTTACTCAATTACGAAGCTCGTGGTAATCAAGGGCCGTGTATTGCCTTCGAGTGGTCAGATGACAATGCTTGGCTTGTACGTGAGATGAAAAAATCTGCTATCAGACCTATTGCCAATTCTCTGTCCTATGAGATCTACAAACTTATGCCCAACAGTTCAGATTTTACGGCCTTTGCTAAGCGGAAGGTCTCCGGAATTAATCATGCATTTATAGATGGGTTTTCTTACTACCACAATCCCGCTGATAATGTAGAGAACCTAAGTAAAGAAAGCGTTCAGCATACAGGTGAGAATATGTATCTCATGGCCAAGCATTTTGCCAACTATGATTTCTCTAAGAAAGAAACTGGAAATGCCAGCTTTTTCAATTTCTATAGAGCACTTATTATATACCCACCACTATTGGACACGGTGCTATTGTTTTTAGTAGTACTTCTGATCTTGGCGATATTCATCATGGGGCGGAAGAGTTTCCAGATTACAGATGTTATACAGGCCTTCTTTTGGATGTTTATAACCATCGTAATCGTAATGGCCGCTAATTACGGTCTAGGGCTTGCTGCTAAAAATTTCTATCCTCAATATGCTACTTTTTATATCTACCATTATTATAACCACGAGTGGTACTTTGTTGCTGGGCTAGGACTGTCGGTATTGCTCTGTGCATTAATGAGTAGGAAGATAATTTCTGAAGAGAACAATATAAGTCATGGAGCGGCACTTTTCTTACTGCTATACTTTCTGACAGTACTTATTTATTTTACGATGCCTACTGGCAGTTATATCATGCTCTTGCCTGCTCTAGGATTGGGACTTATGATTCTGGCTAGACTGGTCTTAGGAAAGCCCAGTTCGGAAGGATGGCTATTGCCTGTCATTTTTATTTTCTTTTTGGTAGGCATGTGGAGTTTTTTATCACATGGTCTTTTCTTGGCATTCAGTCTGAGTGCTCTTCCGGGAGCGGTTTTTCCAGCCACCTTAGGGCTGTTTGCAAGTATGTATCTCCTGCCTTCTGCTTGGCAACAAGGAGGCAGAAAAGTCATCATTGGTTTTGGAGCCTTAATGCTGCTGGCGAGTCTGGTTATCGCACATATAAAAACGACACCATCAGAAGCAGAACCTCTACTTACCAATCTCCAGTATGTCTATGATACAGAAAGTGAAAAGAAATATATAGCCTCCTTTGATGATTATATACATGATGGACATCTGGGCTTGTTAGAAAATGCAATAGCAAAAAGATTGCCGAAACATTTACCATATACTACCTACTATAAAGAAACAGACGTTTCTCTTTCGTCTCTGAGATCTACGATAAAGTCAGACTCTGTTGTAACTGAGAATAGTTTTTCATATTCTGTCCGCAACCCAAAGAGAGCAAGCATTGCATATATACACCTGCCCGACGCAGCTAATGTGGACAGTGTCTTTGTGGATAAGAGATATAATAAGAACATAAGCGGCACAAATAATCACAGCAACAAACTTACCATATATGGGTATGGGTTAGATAGTCTAAATCTAAGGATAACAAAAATAGACCCCAGCCTCCCTGCTAAGCTCTATGTGAATATGGAATATCGAGGCTTAGCAAAAGCGCATACCCCAAATATGGACATAGCATGGAATGATCCGGTGAGTTATGTAAGTAATGTGGTTAGGGTGGAGTAGGTATGAAATAAGCACTAAGTTTAACTATGAGAATTTTCACTGCTTCCATTTTCATTATTCTGATAATTAGTTTCGGCTGTAAAAATAATTCGTCGCAACAAGCTGTGGTACAGAATATACATGAGAATCCTTTTATACTTGAGACCGAGACAGTATCTGAGGCAGAAGAAATAGAAAAGGATTTCAAGGCAATACATATTTTGGTTGCTTTATGTGACAATAAGTACCAAGGCATTGTGCCTGTTCCAGCTGGCATCGGAAATGGTCAGGATGCTAGAAACAACTTGTATTGGGGGACTGCTTACGGTATTAAGACCTACTTTAAAAGAAGTGAAGAATGGAATTTGGTAAAAACTGAGAAAGTGGACAAAGTGATTCCAGAACGAGCCATATTCAAACATGCAACAAAAGCTGTCTAGGACATGATGGACTTATGGATTTTCAGTTAGACGAAAGCTATAAGAATACTGACGGAATAGAAAGAGATATTATCATACTGGCTTGCTACAGCAAACGCTATTTCGAACCACATCTCACAATGTCTAAAGTCAATCCCTTGGTATGGACAACGGGTCTGATGGCACCTGAGGCCTATACCATTCACGATGCTATATCCGGATATCTAGAAGGAGAGGATAATGAAACAATAAGGACAAGGGCAGCACATGCTTATTCTAAATATCAAAAATGTAACGAAAGAGCTGCAAGGAACTTATTGGTCACAAACTAATTGGCTTGCCATACTTGGCAGATTGTAGAACAATTCCTTTTGTTCCTAGTTTACATCATATGTCCCACTTCCTACTCTATGCCCTACTGATAGCAGTCTGCCAGAATCTGTTGTTTTTTGCAATCGCTTATTCATTTCAGACAGATAAGCTCACCGACATCACCTATAGTCTCACCTTTGTTGCGATTGCAATTACTGGATTCATGTTTTCTGATAACACTACAGTAGGACTTATTACTCTGAGTCTTATAGTTCTTTGGGCAGCAAGATTGGGCATGTACCTTCTGACCCGTGTCCACAAAATGGGCAGAGATGATCGCTTCGATGACCTAAGACCCTATCCGATTAAGTTTTTAGGGTTTTGGACTGTACAGGCGGTTACTTGTTTTTTAGTGAGCCTTTCTGCACTGGTCATCTTTAGTGACGCAGTAAGATCTATCGATGTGTTTTTTGTTGTCGGCCTAGCTGCTGCACTCGGGGGATTACTACTGGAAATCATCGCCGATTACCAAAAATATAATTTCAAATCGCAATACCCAGAACGATTTATGCAGTCTGGAGTCTGGAGAAGAATCCGACATCCTAATTATACTGGCGAAATTCTTTTTTGGCTTGGTCTGAGTATTGCAGCTGTCGGCTCTCCTTATTGGCTGGTCGGTTTGATAAGCCCGCTATGGGTAGGTTTTATACTCACAAAATTTAGTGGTATTCCTATACTTAGAAAAAAGTGGGAACAAAACTATGGCGATCAAAAAGCTTATCAAGAATACAAAGCCGACAGTTACAATCTGATTCCCTTCATTTATTAGAATAAGCTGCCTTTGCCTTAGTCAGACAATTCTGTATAGAACTTGAGATAAATACCGCAGGAAATATTATTTAGTATAGATAAACAACTACTTTCATACTGATATGAAAAAATCTATTTCATTGTTGGTTTTATTGTGTAGTTGCATTCTTGTGACTGCGCAGAACAGACTATACATAAGTGAAAACTTCTTCGAAATAGATGATGATACTAGACTGATTCTTATAAATCAGGATATTGAAACTTTAGATGTAGAGTATGTTGGTTCTTTGACCATAGAGTTGTCTTCTAGGGACTACAAGTTAGTGTCGACTGTTACACAGTTTGAGCTTGGAATACCTTACCAAGTGGAAGATGATTCCGAGACTGTGTATACCTTATACTTTACGGAACTGCCTATAGTCAGTGTGACTAGTTCTGACTCCATAGTGGACGAGCCCAGACGATTGGCGCATTTTATATTAAGAGAAAGCAATGGCAATGTCGTTAGTCATGATATAGGCGTAGAGTATCGTGGTGGATGGACACAAACACTACCCAAGAAGTCACTGCAATTTGAATTTTGGAATGATAGTGAAGGTGATGAAAAAAAGGATTTCAGTCTGTTGGGCATGACCAGCGATGATGATTGGAATATACAAGCGATGTACAACGAGCCACTTAGGCTTAGAAGCAAGTTTGGATTTGAACTTTGGCGTGAAATAGATCAGCTGCATTATCAGATAGAAGAACCAGAAGCAATAAATGGTGTCCGACAAGAATATGTCGAACTCTTTATCAATCAAGTCTACAGTGGTGTTTACACCATCAGCGAAAGAATAACCAGAAAACAACTCAAACTGAAAAAGAATGATGGAGACCTAATCAAAGGACAATTGCTGAAGGGAATCGGATGGGGAGCCTCTACTTATGGTTTAGCGCCTGCCTTTGATAATGATAGTA
>CAZKXO010000226.1:0-6389 GCA_964556525.1 uncultured Saprospiraceae bacterium | reverse complement strand
TTGCTCTTTGCTATTGGTGACAAATCGATCGTAAAACCAAGATTCTTTTATACCCAAGCTGAACAAGCTTCAGAGCTTGTTTTCCAGGTTCTAAACGAATTTAGTCTAGGTGCTCAAAATCTTGAGTTAGGTATCGGTTACAGAGTAAATGATGCAGTACAGTTTTTGCTTGGAATACCATTCAAAGGCTGGAATATCAATGCCGCTTTCGACATGACTGTATCTACCGCTAGAGTATACAATAACTCATTTGGGGCCTTTGAGTTAGGTCTAAATAAAGTAATAGTAATTCATCCTAAAACTGAAGTAAAGGTCGTTCAGATTTGTCCACGTTTTTAATTCATCATTTATGCACAAAACCATTTTTACATCTCTACTAGTCTTCTGTTGCTCTTGGCTTATGAGCCAAGGATTACATAGCAGAGCTCAAAACTTGACCTGTCTTGAAAAAGATTTTCCAGTAATGGTACATCTCTCAGTAGACTCTACCACTAACCAACCGTTCTTATCGCCTGCGGATGTGGAGACACTTATGAGCAGAGTCTCGGCTTTCTTTGAGCCTATCTGTATGTCTTTCTCAGCTTGCGAAATTAATGTTATAGACAATTACACTTTCCATAATGTGGTAGACGAAAGTAGATTCAGAGAAATGCGTATCCTATTTGGCAAACCTAGAAGAATCAATATTTATATCCTAGGCACCATACCAAATGGAGACTGTGGCATATCAACATTCAGGGGCATAGACAGAGAACAAGGAGAATACATCTTCTTGGAAACAGATGGCTGTAATGATAGTCTGGAAGGACAATTGGCCCACCATCTTGGACATTATTTTGGACTATCGGATACCTATAGAGGCAATGATGTAGAAATCGTCAATGATCTCAATTGTGCAGTTGTGTCAGACAGTATTTGCGATACACCTACTGATCCCTTTGGGCGATTTCTAGGTTCGGCAGGCAATTACTTAGATCCTGAAGGACAGCTTATAGACATGTCCCAATTTGTAGTGGACTGCGAATTCATACATGAAGAAAAAGATCCAGATGGTGAATACTACCAACCACAAGTAGGCAACATCATGTCTGCCTATCCATGTAGATGTGGATTTACAAATGGACAATTTCAGAAAATTATTGACAATTATAATTCAGCAACGCATAGACCTTACTAAGATGAAAAAGACAACAACCTTAGTCCTAGCTTTTCTATTTGCTGCTGGACTATCAGCTCAGACTGCAGATGCAACGGAAGGATGTGCATCTTTTACAGTGAAATTTTCAGCACCCACAGCTGACAGTTATTTCTGGAATTTTGATGATGGCGCAAGTTCTGAAGAACAAAACCCTGAAAACGTCTTTACCGTTCCAAGAGAATACAATGTGGAGTTATTTGATACGCAAGGAGGAACCTTAGTAGGATCTATTCTTATTACTGTATATCCTGAAGTAGAAATTACTATTAGTGAAGATGTAGACTGGGGCTGCGTTCCATTGGATGTCAGTTTTTCTAGCAACATACAAGCTAACCCAGCTATAGATATACAGGAACTAAACTGGACATTTGGTGATGGTAACACAGGTATAACTGGAAGTCCAATGACAACCTATGAGAGAGGTGGGATATTTGATGTTTCGGTGGAAATTGCAACCAACTTTATTCAGTGTAATAAGACAGTCATATTTGAAGATGTTATAGAGGCAGAGGACCTTACAACTGATATAGTTCTACCTGATGAAATTCCATGTACAGAACCATCGACATTCAATATAAGCTCAGGTTTGGAAGAAGATAGCAGATATACCTACAGCTGGGACTTCGGCTCAGGTGCGGAGCCTAGAACCTCTTCAAATTTTGATCCTGGTCAAGTAACATATGACACCTTTGGCGACTATGAGGTATCTCTTACCATAAGCTCACCATCTGGTTGTACAGTAACCAATGTTACGGACTTTACTATAGGTCCCGTAGAAGCTATAGTAAATTTTCCACCGAGGGTTTGCGCAGGAGAAGAATTCACAATTTTAAATACTACCCTTGCTACTAGATGGGACTGGAGATGGGGTGATCCTCTTATGAGATCGTTTGAGAGAGATCTTACTCTGACCTTCGACGAAGCAGGCGTAGAGCAGATTACCTTACTGACTTCTAGTGTATCTGGCTGTGTAAGAGAGACCCTCATTGAAATAGAAGTAGAAAAGCCTGATCCTACTTTTACAATAGAGCCACTGATCAGTTGTTCTGAACTTGATCCTAAGACATTAACAGCTAATGACTCACAGTTGGCAGTATATGAATGGAACGGAACTGTTGGAGGATCTACTTTTGTTTTACCTGGTCTGTCAGAGCCAAGAGACCCTCTACACATCAATCAAGCAGATTCAGTCGAGATTACACTTGCCGTAACTTCTGCGGCTGGATGTACAGCTGATACTACACTTAAATTTGACTTTAGATTACCTGAGGCATTTTTTATACCTGACAGAATAAGAGGTTTTGAATCACTTACCGTGAATTTTTCTGATCTAAGTGAAAGCAGTACAGATATAATCAGGCGTTACTGGATCTATGATGATGGGAATACTGCTGAAGTAGATATAACAGAACACAGTTATACTTATGGCTGCGGAGAATATTTTCCAAGATTGGTGATTGAAGACGCTAATGGCTGCATAGATACATCCAGGCGGATACCTATTATAGTAATGTGTCAAGATACCATGGGAGGAGGTGGTGGAGGTGGAATTCCTGACCCAGGTGATGGACCCACAATAACTTCCTCACCTGATAGTTTGTGTACGGGAGACATCTTAACGTTTGCTAATCCCAACGGTGATTTTCAGTTTCATTTATATGCTGACGATGACAGACTTAGTCACTGTTGGGAAGAATTAGAATTTAACCACCAGTTTAATTTCCCAGGCACTTTCCCTTCTTCATTATTAATAGAGTATGAAGGACTATTTATTAACGAATTTCAAGGAAGTGATCTTACTATATTTGGAACAAGGTCGGAAATCCTTTATGAAAGATCCTGCGAAAATAATACAGTGTCGTTCCGGAGCAATAGTCTCAATGCGGTATATCATGAATGGACCTACAATGGTGATGTCATTTCTACAGAGGAAGCTTTTGAATTTACCTTTGATGAGCCAGGCGAACATGAAGTTACTCTAAGTACCAGGAGTGGTCCGGGCAGCTGCGATGCAGACGAGGACATGGTTACTATTTTTGTCACAGACCTAAGGGCGGACTTCGAGTTGCCAGATGCCGATATCTGTCAAGAAACTCCAGCACTCCTAGATGCAAGTCCATCCAATGATGTATTTGCCTCATGCCACAAGGGTTTTAAATGGATATTCGAAAACCAGCGTCCGCGTGAAACTGAAGATGCTATTTTGGAACATGAATTCTTGGGAGGAACACAGGATATTACTCTAGTCGTGGAGGATATCAATGGCTGTACTGATTCTATAACTAAATCTACAACCATTTTTGGCGTAGAAGCTTTATTCAATTTGGACTCTACTGTCTGTCTTCCATATGATAAAGAGTTTATGGATTTATCTACTTCAGACACAACCTTGGTCAGTTGGGACTGGAGTTTCGGCTCCAATGAGCAAAATCCAACTATAGTGTTTGACGAAACTGATCTTAATCCTGAATTTGAAGGTGATACAATTACTGTCACCTTTGTAGCAGAAGATATCCTAGGTTGTACTGATACACTTGAGCATCATATACGAGTAGTGGACCCTGAGTTTTTCGTAAACTCTCAAACTGGATCCAGAGTTTGTATTGGCGAGGAAGTTTTGTTCAATGCAATAGATCAAGGAGGTGTAAGAGAGGAGTACGATTTCATTTGGCAAATAGATGGTGAAAGACAAGCCACCGGATTTCAGGTTCCTTTGCGATTTGATGAACCAGGAGAACATGTTGTCACCATGATAGCTATACACAAAAATGGCTTATGTGAAAGAGAAGTAGATTTTACCATTCGAGTCTTAGAAACTCCACAGGCAGGTTTCACTTCAAATGTTGATGATATAGAAATCCTTTGCTTTCCTGCACAGATCAGCTTTACCAGTGATCCAAGTTTGAATCCTAATGAGTTCGATTTTGAGTGGAACTTTGGTCAAGGTGACTTCTCTAATCTGCAAAACCCTACTATAGAATTTGGTATCGGCACACATGAAGTGACGCAGATTATAACGAATTCTGATGGTTGTCAAGATTCCATTTCTATGTTCTATACTCTAGTAGGTCCTACAGGAACTTTCACACAAGATAAAGATGTCATCTGTATAGGAGAAGCAGTTACTTTCACTCTCGGCGACACCTCCAATATCAGTTCGTTCACATGGAACTTTGGAGATGGTACAGAAGTAGAAAATACCAATCCGGTTACTCACATTTATGACTTTAGACCAGAAGGTGATGCAACTGTAGTTACTCTCACAATTCGATCAGATGATACGGGTTGTGATGCCACAGTAGAAGCACCACTCGCCCTAGCCAATGTAGTTGCAGATATAGAAGACTTAGGTCAGTTATGTAGAGGAGATCTCAATGTAAATAATAACAGTGTAGGAAATGTAACTAATAACTGGGATTTTGGAGATGGTACAAGTTCTACAGATGCCAATCCAGAGAAAATATTTGAAAATGCAGGGACCTTCGAAATTATACTTACAGTAGGTGATGGTAATTGCGAAGATAGAGATACACTTACACTTGTTGTAGATGAAGAAGTAGGCATAGGTTTGGATATGCCAAATCTATTTACACCTAATGGTAATGCTCAGAATGACATCTTCGGACCTGTGATTTCTAATGTCACAGCAGAAGAAGAAATTACGGTTACTACTTTTAGAATCTATAACAGATTTGGAGAACTAGTATTTGATAATGACGACCCAGAAGGATGGGATGGCATCTTCCAAGCTGAAACAGCTCCTCCTGAAGTCTATGCGTATTATATAGAAATAGACATTTCAGGCTGTAGTACCCTTAGTAGAAAAGGCAGCGTCACTCTTATGAGATAGGGATACACTAAATAAAAAATGAGTTTTGGATATAATTTCAAAACTCATTTTTTATTTTCGTCTACATCTTAGTTGTTACTGACACTAAGAATGGGGCCTTAGCTCAGTTGGCTAGAGCGCTACACTGGCAGTGTAGAGGCCACCGGTTCGAATCCGGTAGGCTCCACTAGAGAACTGAAACGTAGTTTCAAAAAAAAAATCATATTTCTAAGCTTGCTTGAAGATTTATGATTTTTTGTTTCTGACCTTAGGTAGTAACAAATCAAACCAATTATTTTTCTTAGTAGTCTACACTTGAAGAAACAAGCAAGACAATAAAAAATTAATTCCTCTCCTCAAATCAAACAAAACCAAGAATCTCACCAGAGCAATAAGAATTAAAAGATCTATCAGCTCGTTTAATTAATCGTAATTGTAGTTACCTAGTAAAATTAAACTGATGAGATTCATATTTAAATCAACTGTACTATTGTCTTTCTTTTTGATTTCAAGTTGCTCTTGATGATAGTGTAACTTGTACCTGTCAGAATGGACCAACCGTAGTAATCATTGATCTTGAAACAATCTACACAGACATTAATGGATGGGAGTATACGGGAGCTGAGTTTATGGAACAGTTAGAAAGCCTAGACTACAATTATGAATAAAACGGATAGAATCATTCCTATTATATTGATCACCTTGTAGATTTTATGTCTTTTAATACCAGACCTTCTCAGAGAAGCCTTACCCTTTGAGTAATCAATCTCATGCTAAGTTTTGTCAGAAAATCTATACACAAAACTTGTTTAAAATTTATCAATTCACCATCTTACAGACATATATATTTTTATAATATCTTTCATAAACTAAAATTATAAAACATGAGTAAGTTCCAAGAATGCCTTGACACTTATGACAAGGAATTCGCCAAATTGAAAATCAAGTATGACAAGAAGCTTTTATCTGCAGTTGCCAAAGGTTGTGGTCCTTCTTTGTACCGAGCTGATGCATCTAAAGTTTCTTCTGGTGATCCTGCAGAGTTGGCTAGAGTAAAGAAAAATTACCTAATCAAAAAACTAGGTCTCAAGGATACACCGAAGTTAGATGAAGGTATCAAAGCTGTCGTAAAGCAGTTTGGTTCCAGTAACAGGAACAAGTACAGAGCCATGTTTTACTACCTCTTGGTAAAGCATTTTAGAAAAGGAAGTGTATATAAGTAATAGAAAAGATCTTGTTTTGGAACAAGATCTTTTTTTTGATATATTAAAACAAGTATCGGATCCTATATTTCGACATATTTAATCTCACAAGTGTCCAAAATAAATAAAAAAGACATGGAGGTTTTTCCCTATACTTAGG
>CAZKXO010000225.1:0-6425 GCA_964556525.1 uncultured Saprospiraceae bacterium | reverse complement strand
TGGGGCAAAATTGGAAGCCAAAGGTCGCAATAAACCTGATAATATTACAAGGAATAAAGCTTTTTGTGCTAGGAGAAAATAACCGACTGTACTAGGACCAATTTTGCATGTTCTCTTGTGCTACGAGACTCTGATATTCCCTGCCTGCCATGACAAAAATGAAGACTCCAATAAGGACAAAAGTGGGAATTATATTATAAATACCAATAATAACAAAGGCTACAGCTAGTACCTTACCTATCAATGCTGCTATAAAAGTGGCTCGCCTCTTAGACATAAAGAAACATAGAAAGGCTCTAAGAATTCTACCTCCATCCATTGGGTAGGCAGGAACAAGATTGAAAACAAACAAGACGACATTGAGAAAGAGCAATAAATGGATGAATCCTACAGGATTGGTCAAAATGGAAAGCGCATCAGTATCTGGAAAAACCAGTCCTACTCCTAACACTTTTAATACTAAATAGCAGAGCAAAGCCAACACAAGATTGACCAAAGGTCCAGCAATTGCTATCATAAGTTCGCCTGTTGGTTTGTCTGGAAGACTTTGCAATCTGGCAAGTCCACCTATGGGCAAGATTATAATGTCTTTTGTAGGAATATGATATTTCCTTGCCATCAGTGCATGTCCATACTCATGCATTATGACACAAATGAAGACAGAAAGTACATACAAACTGAATGCTACTATCTGCTGGATATTCATACCTTCCGACAGCGCCGTATAGATTATAAACAGTATGATAAGCCCAAAGCTCCAGTGAACATAAACGGGAATTCTGAATAAAGTACCTAGCTTCAGTGCTCTCATGCTGTGTGACTGTGATCAAATGATTTATAATGATATAACAGTAGCCCACCTGCTATACACAACATGATGGCAGTCATTAAATAAGCGTAGATGATATTATTCCCAAATTGGAAAAAACCCAATGAGAATATTCCTAACAACAGGATTCTAAAAATCACATTGCCAAGGAAAAAGATACTACCAGCGCGGCCAAAAAACTGATTGGGTACATTGCGGAACAGATAGGTAATTCTAGCTATCCGAGTACCTGCATTTGTAATACCAAGGAAAAAGAGCATTGCAAAAAACAAGAAGATGGACTTGCTCGCATACTGTGTAAAGAAGATGAATGCTGTCCCAAAAGTAAAAAGGGTGATAATGGCTGGAATAGAAAACTTGGTAAAGAGGTGCTTCAGTGTAAAGCCAGTTACTATTGCTCCTAGTGCATAAGCCATCTTAGAATTGGCATAGACATCACCTGATTCCTGTAGATGGTTATCTACGTATGAAACGCCTAGGTAGAATGCCTCCATGAGCATCGCAAGGAACACCATATAACTAAGGATTCCAAACCAAAAGATAGGTTTGTTCTTCGTTAGATAATGGAAGCCGATTTTCAATCTTTGGAAAAGTGAGCCTGACTCTGGTTCTCTAGTAGTGAGTGGTTTATATCTTATCAGAGCTATTATAACCATTGCCGCAAAATAGGTCATGGCATCTATAAGGAAGATCTCATGAATCTTCCAGGCAGTAACGTCAAAACCTAAATCTACTGTAAGACCAAATATTCTATAGACTCCACCCCTGGTACCCTCTAATAATAAGGTTGCAAATGCCCCAGCCGTAATTGTAGTGCATTGCCCTATGATCTCCATAAGAGAAGTCATCTTGGAGTAGTTTTCTCTTTCGGTTATTTCCTGGACAAAGGCATAGAGATTGGGATAATGGATGTTGTAGTTTAGAAAGGTAAACATGAAAACAGCCGCCACAAGTACATGAGGCAGTTGACCAAGCTGAAAACCCAACAGGCTAATGACTGTAACTATACAGCCTCCTACCAGTGTCGTCCCTAGAAACACAGTCTTTCTATCGAACTTATCCACTATTGTACCACTAGCAGGTACCCAAAAAAGCGAAAGTATATTGGTAATCAGATAGATCAGGCCAAAATAACCTAACATGTCTTTCTGAGCAAAGTACCATGGTATAGCTATCATACTTATACCCTGAGCAATACCTGAAATGGCATTAGCTATAAAGAGTAGTACAATTGCTTTCTTGTTCAACTAATCAGATTTGTACGTCACTTATTAGAAGGATTCACCACAGATTCGTTCGATAACATAGATAAATATCCAAAGGATTATGACTAGGAAGTGAGCTGCTTAAGCATTAGTTATCCGAAGTTTTTGCGCAATAGTGAAGAATCTCCATTTTGGTTGTAAAGTAGACATACTTTCTAAGAAACCTACTGTCTAGCAGTTCCAAGAATTTGCGTAAAGCAGGTAGGCCTTCAGCGTCGTAAATTTCTTTGGAGGCAAAAGTAAATTGTACAGCATAGGTATTATCGCCATCCTCACTTTCTATGAGCAATTCATTGATTTGGGAAGAAACGATAATTTTTCCATCGGTACTCTTCGGCAAGAATTCTTCTTTCATCGCCTTTAGCCATTCTACAGAAAGCTCTTGACTGATCTTCAGGGTTATATTGTAGAGCAGTGGATTGGTAGTGGTCAACTTATTCGATATCATCTCCTCTTAGAATTCTGTATCGTTTTCTGGCTTCAATGGCAAATGTACTGTTGGAAAAATCAACAAAGAGTTTCTCATACAAGTTCTTCGCTTCTTCTAGATCACCGAGTTGATTCTCGTTGAGAGAGGCCAATTTATACAAAGCATTATCCGCTCTTATCTCTTCTGCAAAATCAGTAAATACCGTTGTATACAGCTGCTTGGCTTTTTCGTAATCTCTCAATCTGAAATGTAAATCAGCTTTTTGGTAGAGAATATCATCCTCCAGTGAATGCTCGGGATAGATCTCAGAGATAGAGTCTAATTTGGTAAAGGCGTCTGTGTATTTATTTTGCACAGTCTGCAATTCTGCTTCTGCAAACATCTTCAATGGCACATCCGTTGTATCCAGTCCCATATTGTCCATTATAAAGACGGACATATCTATTGCATCATTGGAGATCAACCTTGAAGTTGCAGATTCCAGTATGTCAAACTGTTCCTGTGCCCAAGCAAATTCACCGGCATAATAAGCCAGCATCGCATTCTTAAATCTGGAGATCTCACCTAGATGTTCTTCTTTGAAATCCTTTTCTACTTGAGAATACAGCAAAGTAGACTCCCAGATATCTCCCATCATAAGGTGGTAGTCTGCCAGTGAAATCTTACTATTGGCTTTGACATACCTGTTGATACTGGATAATTCTACGAGATTATTAAGGACCGCAATTGCTTTTGGTAGGTCATTTTTATAGACTGCAAGGAAGTCTGCGTATTCCTTCACCATAGATTCCGTTCGGGCATTGGTGCCCATCTCCGCGATGAATTCCTCATAAGCTAGTTCTAGAGAATCCAGATCTGCTGGCTCATAATCGTAGTTTTCTGTAATCTTTTTCCGCATGACTTTCAGTGCCGCAGATTTGGCATTGACATAATGTGGATTGGTGGTACCTTTCTTATCAATGATATAATCGTAAGCTTTGATAGCGGTATCATAATCACCAGACCCATTGGCAATATTAGCCAACGTCATAACTCTGGTACCGTCTTCTTCATTCTTTCTATCTAAGGCACGGGCTTGTCTTAGAGCACTATTGTAGTCTTCTTTTTCTATAAATACCCATTCCAGCAATTCTGGGTAAGCACTGTTATCAGGATCTTCCTGAATCTTGGCATAGAGCTGAGCTTTCATCTCATCCAGATCTTCATCAGAAGATAAGTTTCGCTGAAAGTTGGTCTTATATCTAGCTATTTGCTGTGGGTTCTGAGCAGCTGCCTTGATATAGTACTCGGTCATCTTAGGCATATTGCCTTTCCTCTTATAGAGATCTGCCAGGTTATTGATAAAGATCTTGCCATTACCAGTGACCTTTTCAGCCTTTATATAGGTTTCAATGGCGAGATCATACTTCGTTAATCTGGTAAATGAGTTTCCAAGGTTATTTATAACTGAGATATCATTAGGCATTTCATTTATAGCCTTTCTGTATTTTTCTTCAGCTTCTTCAGGCAGATATTGCCGCTCCATCAGATTTCCATAAGTAACATAGAGTTGCATATGCTTTGGTCGTTTCTTGAGCTCGCTCTTAATAACATCCTCAGCTCTATTATAGTCCTCCATTGCCAGAAGAGACTGTATATATTGCTCAAAGTAGTAATGACTATTGGGCTGTTTATCAAAAAGCTTTTTGTAGACAGCTGCAGCTTTTTCGTACTCTCCTGATGTGTAATACTGATTTGCCAGCCTAGAATCCTGTGCGGTAAGTGCCAGACCGGTAAGGATAAAAACCAAAGTAGTGAATAGTAATCTCATAAAGTATTGTCCAGTTTTCACGGCCTGGAATCATGATTTTCCAAGCTGTACGCTATTTAAACGGCTCTATTGCGAAATAGATTTCAAAAAAATTGCTATTTCAGGATGGTTGGGATAAAGGTAGCGCATAAAACCAAACGATGTCGGACCTAACACGAATGAAGAAATTTAAGCTTGGATTAACTGAAGAATAGCAGGGGTAAATGGCAATTTTAAGGACTCCTAGCTACATATTGCTATAAAAAAAGGGAAAGGCCACAGTTCAATACCGTGGCCGTTCAGATTATTTTAAAAGCTAGTTTGTCTTTATCGGCTGTGTAAATATACTCAGAGATACCAATTTACGAGCTACACAGGGGGTTATTTAATACATATAGCAATACCAAATAGGTAAAGACATTGATTTTGAACTAGTTATTATTGACCAGTTCTCTGTATTTGTTGTTTATATCGACAAATTTGGTCTTGAATTCCTGAATTTGGCTAAGTAAGTTGTTTTTTAGGATTTGGTCTCCTTTACGCAAATCGTCCAGTTCTTGGAATTGGTTTTTAAGAGCTGCTGAGTCTTCCTTCAGTTTGGCAAGTTCATGATGTATATCATAATGCTTTTTCTCCCAGTAAGTGCAGTCATCTTCTAGCTTCTTATTCTTGGTCTTCATCATTCTTATCTCCCGCTCCATAACCCTTACTTTATTGATTTCAGTGGCCTGTTCGGCATATTTACTTTTGTAATCTTCGGCAGAAGCAGAAGCTTTATCCAGTCTGTCAGCTGTAGTTTTTAGTTCTCTTTCCAGCTTGGTGCGCTCCGTTCTCCAGTCAGCCCCAGCGGCAACATCGCGAGTATACTTTTCTCGAAGTTTTTCGTGCTCTTTCTTGAGTTTTTCAAGAGCTGTAGTAGCCCTTTCCTTAGCATTTTTCTCAGTCTGAGTATCCTGGCGCATGGCATTAATCTGATCTCCTAGACTGGTCAGTCTTGACTGGTGATCTTTCTTTATCTTCTGTACTTCCTGCGTAAGTGCATGATACTCTTGTTTCCAGGAGTCTGCCTTGCTCTTCAGTCCTTCATTCTGCTGAGTGAGCTTGTTATTCTTCTTTTGCAAGGCCTTTAACTCGCCTTCTAGTTTATGAAATTTTGCTTCCCACTCTTCAGAATTGCCTCCACGGAGGACCTTATAGAGTATCCAGCCACCCAAAAAGCATACTAAACCCAATAAAAACGCTATGATATAAGAAATAGTGAACATATAACTGCTAGGTTTTTAAGTCTCATTATATAAAAGGAGCACAAAGATAAGCTCCCTTTATTAAGACTTCAAGTCCCAGTAAAGTAACCTCTTAGAGTGGGCTTAATTTTGAATAAATCCATAATTCTTATTGGCCTCAGGACTATTTGTAGTCTTTTACCAAACAAAAACAAAGGCTCAGACTACTGTCGCAAGCTTTCCGAAAATCAGCCCTTAGTCTACTCCACTAATAAGCCACAATCTTAAGCTCTCATCTCCATTACTTAAGTCAGGTACTCTAAAATTATAAGCACAAAAACAAAAGATGACCTCACAGACTACTCTTTACGATCTAAACAAGAGAAAACAAAGACCCAAATCTTTTCCAAGAATGATATCAGCAGTACCGTAAAGTGAGAAATAACCAAATTTATGAGTTATGTATATATAATTATTTTATATAAAGAAAACTTGATTGATAATGATATTATATAAATTTTCATGTGAGCAAATGTTCTGGCGTCTGACAACTCACATATTGGAGCAAACAAATACATAACTTCAATACTATTGGGAGAAGATAAAACGACTTCTAGAGCGCCAATTATTTAGAAGTAAATCCTCATATTTATTACAAAGGATTTTGCTATAACGTCTATGCATACCTGTATATAGATTAGCGTAAAAAGCCTTTAAGAAAGATATACAATCAAGAGTAAGCCACCTAAACATGTAGCCAGATCTATCCTATTCTCCTATGGCAGAATTGCTTTCAAATCATCGATTATTATCAACAAAAAAAATATAAAAAAAGGCAGCTGGTGCTCTCGGTCACAGGTCAAATATCAAGGTCAAATACTGATTTTTC
>CAZKXO010000224.1:0-6440 GCA_964556525.1 uncultured Saprospiraceae bacterium | reverse complement strand
TTCAATTTGTTTGGTTAAATATTTAAATACAATTGAAGTGTGAATTCATTTAATAGGTGAAATTACAAATTGAATTCAATCTCTCAAGCAGAAATGTTAAGAAATGTTAACGGGACATAACATTAAGAAGTTCAAACATCATTTATAAAAATCTATTCGACGATATTCTCTGATTTGCAGAATTATATTCCGAAATACTACGCATTATGAACTAATATTCTGACACCTTATTGTCAAAATGACAAAAAGAATTATATTCTGCTTGTTTCTATTGCGCAAAACATAAATTATGGATACTTCAGATTGTCATAATAATAATCTGTGGACAGCTGTAGATTTATAAATTTAGAGAAATATCATATATAGAAGAAGTGCTTAGGAATTGTCTGTCTTATCTTTTTATAGCTAACTCAATGACCATGTGGTCCCAACTTCACTGACAGGAACACATCCATTATATACTCCTGGTATAGGGTCATAATTAAGATATTCAGTGGCAATAGTTTCATTACTAAAGTAGGCAGATATACCTTGGTCTTTTAGTGTAGATAAGACTGTAGCAAAATGATAGTCATCTATGTCCTCAGAATCTAATTCATCTATAGATTGAGACTCTAACTTAGTCAGACGTTGTTGTTCTTCAGAATTTCCAGTTCCCATATACCTTTCCATAAAAATAGCTATATGCTCATCTGATACATCTCCCATCTCTACTTGCTGGTCACTAACAAATCTTTTTGCTAAAGCAACTAAACCTGAGCGAAAATCATCCTGATCCTTTTTCTTGAAAACTTTATTAACAATGTTATCTACCGCTTGAATAATACCCAATTCCTTTGCCCCTGGCGAAGACTCTGTGGTAGGCAACAAGGCATCTAGAATTCCTTCTATTACAGTTGACTCAGTTTTACTCATAAAAGCAGGCGACCAATCTTGTTTAACCATAGTCCCTTCACTTTTACAACTGCCAAAGAAAGCTACCAAGCTTGCTCCAGTCATAGTATATCCGGCGCCTAGTGAAAGCGTTTTTAGTGCACTTCTCCTTTTCATAATTATCTTTTTATAGCTCTTACAAATTGCCTTTCTTTAATTCTTTTACAGCATAGTCAGCAGCTCTCGCCGTCAGTGCCATGTAGGTCAATGAAGGATTCTGACAGGCAGCTGAGGTCATACATGCTCCATCTGTTATGAATACATTTTTCACTTCATGAATCTGGTTCCATTTGTTTAACACAGAAGTTTTGGGATCTCTGCCCATTCTTGCAGTCCCCATTTCATGTATGCCTAGACCTACGCCATAGCCTCTGTCAAACTCTTGGACATTTTTAAATCCAGCTTCCTCAAAGATTTCAACTGCTGCTTTCTTCATGTCCTCTCTCATCTTTATCTCATTCTCTCTGATGGTCGTATGAAATTTAATTATCGGTATACCCCACTCATCATTATTAGCTGTGAGCTCCATTCTATTATCATGATAAGGAAGCATCTCCCCAAATCCGTTCATACCGATCCTCCATGGACCAGGATTAAATAATTCTTCTTTGAATTTTTTGCCATAGCCCATTTCTGCTACACCTCTCCACCATTTCTCTCGACTTGCTCCTCCTTGGTAACCGTAACCCCTAAGGAAATTTTTCTTAGTATCTTGCCTATTAGGTAAATTTCTAAAGCGTGGAATATAAAAACCATTAGGTCTTCTTCCTTTATAATATTTGTCTTCATAGCCCTCTACTTCTGCAGTAGCGCCTACCATAAAGTGATGGTCCATAATATTATGTCCCAGCTCTCCACTGTCATTCCCCATACCATTTGGAAATCTGTTACTCTTACTTTGCATAAGAATCGCAGTAGAATGGATGGCTGAAGCATTACAGAAAACTATCTTCGACTTGAATTCGTAAGTTTTCTTTGTTTTAGCATCTATCACTTTAACCCCAGTGGCTTTCTTTGTGGCCTCATCATATATTATCTCATATACAACAGAATCAGTCCTCATGGTCATATTTCCTGTGGCCTCTGCTGCAGGTAAAGTGGAAGAATTACTACTAAAATAGGCACCATATGGACAGCCTCTCATACAGCGGTTTCTGTACTGACATTCCCCTCTGTTTCCAAATTTTTCGCCATCACTTGTAATATGCGCAGTCCTGCCGATGGTCAATCTTCTATGCTTCCAACTGGTTTTCATAGATTCCCTCAGATCTCGTTCTACACAAGTGAAATCCATAGGCTTTAAAAAATTCCCATCTGGCAACTGATCCAGTCCTTCAGCTAGTCCACTGATTCCTGCAAAGCTCTCCACATAATCGTACCAGGGGGCCAAATCCGAATATCTTATCGGCCAATCTATTGCAATACCTTCTTTAGCATTCGCCTCAAAATCCATCTCGCTTAATCTATAGCTTTGTCTACCCCAGACCAATGATCGTCCACCAACCTGATAACCTCTTATCCAATCAAATCTGGTATTCTCCGCTTCTTCGTAGGGATGTTCTGAATCTTTGATAAAATGATGAACCCAATCTGGCCTTACTGTATATCCTGTCCTTCTTTGTTTTGGGTAATCTCGGGCCAATTCTTCTTCAGAAAGACTGCCTCCATTTTCTAACTCCCAAGGATCCAACTGTGCTGTATGATAGTCTACTACGTGTCTTAGATTGCGGCCTCTTTCTAGAATCAAAGTTTTCAGTCCTTTCTCACAAAGTTCTTTGGCGGCCCATCCACCGGTTATGCCTGTACCTATTACAATTGCATCATATTCAAATGGACTGTTTTCATCAAATAATGGCATCACCTAATTTTTATACGCCTTGAGTCAATATCAACGAATCCAATTTAGTCAATTATTCCAATTAGAAAACAAAGTTTGGAATAAAAAAAATGACAGGGCATCACTACCCTGTCTTTCGAAAACCTAAACTTGTGCATTCTGAGAGTTAATCAGAGTCACAATAAGTATGCGCTGATATCTTGTACTCTAATTTGTGTAGCCTTATCAGCAGCATCAACTCATCCAAGGGATGGCGAACCCTTAGAATTTTTTCTAGGAACATCTTGTCACTTGTCTCTGCACCTATGTTGTGCAGTGCTCTCAGTTTGTAAACAGTTTTTGCTGGAAGTTTTAAGGTAGATGAAAGTTGATTGTTACCATAAATTTTGACTAAGTCTGGATCCGCTTGATTCAGAACTATTTCAATATCCTTGTTTCCGATAGTAAATATTTTTATTGCATTGATAATCTTCATACTTGACGTAGTCATTGTCCATTTACTTTTGGAATATCAATAGAATATCCATCACTAATCTCGGACTTTAGTTCATCCCACAATTTCTTATTGTAAAGAGTCTTAGATATGCAACTCCTGTGAAAAGTTTTGCCTTGCTTGATTTGTTCTATGCTCTTAATAATGAGGGCTCGTTTCATTTATTCAGATTTTTAAAGGATTTATTGAAATCGGTTCTATCTTCATTCCATAGAATTCAAACAAAAACAATTCAGTGCAAAGTATCAGCACGATAAAAAAACTAAACAGTGGAAAGCCCAGTAGTCATAAATAATCCAAGAATTAGTATTTCACCATCGATCCTAGAAGACTTAGAATCGCAGGTTCACGAAGCTGGACAAGTTGTGGTGCATTGCATCCAGGTGTCCGACTTTCCCAGCTATATCCGAATATGGCCTACAACTTACTTATATGATCAGTTTTCTTCACATAGATCGGAGCTTGTCCATGCTGAAAACATAAGTTATTTCCCTACTTGGAAGCCAGTAGCCGCAGGTGAGAATCATTTCACACTTATTTTTTCTGGACTACCAAAGTCATGCATGGCTTTCGATTTACTGGAACAATGCGACAATCAGGCGGGAGCCTTTAGGGCAACCAATGTCCCACGAAATGATTCAGATGTCTATTATCTTCAGGTCTAGTTTTTAGCTCTTGAACGTTGCGTTGTAAATGTCTACGATTCTATCTTCCAAAAGATAGACTGTATCTGAATCCAAGGTCAATTCCTCGCATCTCTTTTCAAAACTTTCGTGAAGAACCAATTGGTTTATTATATCGCAGGCCTTGCTAAAATTATCTACGCAGTTATTATATGTTGCTTGAGTGGTACTAGGTCTTCTTTGTAGAAAAGCCATTTGTTGTTCTGCAGCATATAAATACAAATCTGCAAGTTCATGTTGGAAAACTGAGAATTTAGCTAGGTCTTTTAATAGTACTTTAATCTTTTGTATGCGAGGCCTTCTGCGAGGTTTGCCTCTGACATACAGTAGATTGTAGACATCTTTCTTTGCTCTGTCATATATTTTCTTTCTATCTGTATCCTTCCCTAACTCCATCGCATAGTGTTTCTTGACACTATCTATTTTAGAGTATAAGGATGTGAGTTCCTTGCGTAGATCCTCTTCTTCCAGTGTATTAATGAACTTAGTAAAGGCAGAACGACTCATATAACTAGACTAAGCAACTAAGGTAGAACTAACTAGGCAAACAAAAAAAAAGTGATCACTATTGCTAGCAACCACTTTTTAAAACTGAACTGTTTGAATATATTTTTAGTACGCAAGAGGAAGAAGTTCCTCTTCTAGTATTTCTTCTTCTTTCACTTTTGGCTTACCAAACGACATTCCAAATGAAAGTGTCACTCTGTTAGCACTTCTGTTTAACTTAAGGATATCATGTCCTATTGCGAAATCATCTACAATACTTGAAAATCTGTATACATATCTTAAATCTATATCAAATTTTCCAGCCTTATATCCAATTAGACCTTGAGCTCCTGTATTAAAATTTCTAGATGTATCTTCATATCTAGAGATGCTTTCTAATTCTGAATCTTTTGAAAGTTTGAATTCCAATACAGGTCCTGCACCTATCTTGAAATTATTAATTCTGAATCCTGCAGAAATCGGCGCCTCGAAGATCACATGTTCCTCGTTGTGCATGGTAGGATCAGCAGAACTTCTTAATTGATCCTGTGAAGAAAATTGTAAGCTGTAAGTAGTTCCAAGACCTTCCAATTGCAAAAAGCCATGTCCCAAACTGTTCTGTAACATAAAGCCTACAGATTTGACTGTACCTCCTCCTAAGAAGGTGATATTTGGCGGTCTTTCATTTGAAAATGGAATAATTCTGATGTCCTCAGAAGTTTGTACGATTGTACCTAGTGATACTTTGGGTCCTATGGACCATTGTCCAAATCCTGCGTAGGCAAAACATAGACAGACCAAGGATATTAATGGTGTTTTCATTTCCCTTAATTATTTACTTTTAGTTTCTTAAAAAATTATTTGACTTAAACCTCGCTCCTAAGACAAGCGCAAAACTTAATTACACTAAATCCTCTTTTGATTACCATATATTTTGTAAAGCAGTTGCTAGTATTCTGAAGCTGAAAGGCGGGAAATGCCAGGAATGGCGATTGAAAATCGAAAAAGGGAGCAAATTCTAAGAATAGAAACAGATAAAACAAGCCATTTTGGCATAAAATGGGCTTATTTGACTATTTAATGCGTTTAAGCTCTTTTCGTTAATACAGAAAAGAACTACTTTTGCATCCGCTTTCAATCTAACAAATAAAGTTCATGTCAAGAATTTGTCAACTAACAGGTAAAAGACCGATTACGGGAAATAACGTATCCCACTCTAAAAGGAGAACGAAAAGAAGATTCTTACCAAATCTAAATACCAAAAGGTATTACATTCCTGAAACAGATCAGTGGGTAACACTTAAAATTTCGGCTTCTGCTATGAGAACTATAAATAAGGTAGGTGTCTACACGTTCCTTAAGAAGCAGCAGAAGGCAGGATTTGACATCGGAATAGATTTAAAATAACTTAGTATAGTATAAGATTATGGCAAAGAAGTCAAAAGGCAACAGAATACAGGTTATACTGGAATGTACGGAGCACAAGAGTAGTGGCCTTCCTGGTACATCTAGATACGTAACTCAGAAAAACAGAAAGAATACTCCTGATAGAATGGAACTTAAGAAGTACAATCCTATCATGAAAAAATATACTGTTCACAAAGAAATTAAATAAACATGGCTAAAGTATCAAAGAACGCAAGAGTAGCTCAAAGAGCAGCAAATGCTGGATCTGGTAGAGATTTCTGCAAGGTCGTCAAAAGTATCAAAGACCCCGTAACAGGTAAGTATACTTACAAAGAGGTCATGATTCATAAAGACAAAGTGAAAGAATTCTTCGCGAAGAAGTAATTCTGTACACATAAGATATTCTCTAAAGGCAAGGTCATTACTTTGCCTTTTTTTGTTTTAAGCCACTTAGCATAATACATGAGCATTTTCAAAAAATACTTTACCAGAGACAAGAAAAAAGATCTGGATCAAGGTGTGGAAAAGACTAAGAAGAGTCTTTTTGGACAAATAGCAAAAGCTGTAGCAGGTAAGTCTACAGAAGACGAATCTTTTCTGG
>CAZKXO010000223.1:0-6523 GCA_964556525.1 uncultured Saprospiraceae bacterium | reverse complement strand
GTTTCTTCTATCTGATATGTAAGTCATTGTGTTCACAATAAAAATGATATCCACTTCTTCCTTTTTTAGATTAGGATCAGTACTGGTAGCCAGCCGTACCTCAAACTTAGGAGCCAGATCATCATTAAGAGATTTTTGAAATCCTTCCAGTATCTGTACGCTTTCTGTGTCTATATCTATGGCGATTACCTTGTTTGACTTTGGCAATAATTTAAAGGCGAAATATCCTATTCCCGCACCCAAATCTGCAACAGTCTTATTGCTAAGATTCCCAAGCTTCGAAATAACCAAATCTGGCTTCTGCCATGTCAGCCTATCATCATTAATTGGAATATTTTCTTGAGAAGGCTGGACTTTATGGACTGGCTCAGTGACAACTGTAGGAGCTGTATTAGTTGTGGGATCACAAGAAAGTATTGTGAAAAGAAGTATTGACAAATACAAAAGCTTGATAGGAGTCATAATCCAAAAATACAAGAATATTCCAATCCCAATTCTAGCCTTCCTTATATATCTTGATTAGCAGTGATTCTAACTTAGTTCTAATAACAGAGTGATCTTCTGTAAACCCATTGACAATAAGAGAGAAGCTAAGCCATCTTCCAGATTTCGCTTTTATATAACCAGAGTAACTTTGTACTGCACTCATACTCCCACTCTTAAGCCAGATGTTGCCTTTGGCTGACGAACCTCCAAACATACCTCTGACAGTACCAGAGTAACCACCTTTTGGTAAGTAATCTGTGCAAGATTCTATACCCATCTCATCTGCCATACCAGCAAGGAATCTTGCTATACAATTACTGCTGACTTGAGTTCGTGCAGAAAGTCCACTACCATCCTGAAAGATTTGCTGCTTTGTATTTACTCCGTATTTCCTTAGTTGTCTGATAATCACAGCCAGTCCATTTTGTCCACTTCCTTGGCCTATTTTTTTTAAGCCCATAAGTTTGAGCAGTGACTCAGTATATAGATTATTACTCTCTACGTTTGCTTTCTTGATTATTCTGGCGAGTGAGGGACTCTCTATTGTGTCCACAGCTGTAAGTCTGGATCTTTTTTTCTGGTAGATCTTAGTGATACCCTCAGATTGAATATTGGCCTTTTCTAGTTGTGCTCTTAAGTGATGACCAAAGAAATAGGGAGGGTCTGGCAGCGATCCTTTTATTGAGAACAGACCAGTCCCTTGAGGGATAGTTCCTACGATTCTCTTTTCATAATTATAAGGTCCTCCGAAGATATAAGCTTGGTCTCCAGTATGTGAACTATCTACAACTATTTCGTTGGATAAATTAAGCTTCGGCACTTTGGGACTGACACTATGTACTGAAGGCCTATGCCCGATCACTGCTCTATTCTTGAAGTAGACGATGTATTGGTTCTCATTTACATTTAGTCCCCATGCCCCAGACGCATAGTAATTTCCTAAATCGTTCCATTGCCAAGATGGTGCCACAGGGTAGCTGTCAAAGATGGATTCATCAATAACGATATCTCCTTTCACACAATTGATGCCTGCCTTGATGACTTCTATTTCTATATGCTTGAGTAGGTCTTTCAGGTTCATAGACCCCTTAACTTTATCAGAACCTAAAGTAGGATCGCCGCTGCCTTTTATTACTAGATCTCCTTGTAAAGTGCCATCTGCTCTAATTTTTCCTGTGTAACCTATTAGAGTTTGAAACCTGTATTGAGCACCTAAAACCTTGAGCGCCGTAAAAGTTGTGAGCAATTTCAAGGAAGAGGCAGGAGTAAGCACCTTTAAAGAACGATAGCCTCCGACTTCTCTTTTTGTTTCTACATCAAAAACACTGAAGGATAGATTAGAACTGACGAAGGTTTTGGATTGGGCAGCTTCTAGTAACCTTTTGTCAAGTATTTCTGCTTGACTAAACCCAATAACTACGAAAAATAAAAGTATTAGACTGCTATAGTAACTCTTCAAACTCATAACCTAAATGAAAAAGTGCATCACCTTGATTTACAACTGAGGCATTATTATGTCCAATCAAAATACCATCTTTTTTCGTGATTACACTAATGGATTTTAACCCATTTGGATCATTGATAGATCCAAGTTTTTCTCCCTTCATTACTTTTGTACCTGAACCCTGAGACCATAGGAAAATTCCAGCATAAGATGCCCTTATCCATGAGGTCTTTTTGATTAGATATGTTTTACTGTCAGGAGTAAAAATATTGTGTTTAGAAATATGGCCTAGATGATGCAGACAGTTGAGTAAACCTTTGTACCCCATTTCTATTGCTTTAGAATTAAGTCTCACTGATTCTCCTCCTTCATATACCAATATTGGGATTTTCATATCTTTTGCCGTCCGTCTTAGCGACTTAGGAATTAGACCACTTTTTATAATCAGGGGAGGATTGAAAATTTTAGCCAATTCTAATGCTTCAGTGTCATGTCTGGAAACCCGTACTTGAGGAAAGTTATACCTCGAGTCACCACCAGTATGGAAGTCAAAAATATAGTCGACATGTGGCATTATATTTTTAGATAGTGCTCTTGCTATTCTTGATGCAAGAGAGCCTGATTGAGTGCCAGGAAAACTCCTGTTGACATCTTTTCCATCAGGAACATAGCGGTTGTAGTTGATAAAGCCATAGATATTTAGTAATGGAATGACAATTACAGAACCTTCCATTAATTTATTTAGCTTTTTGCTTTTCAATAGACGGCGGGCAATTTCTACTCCATTTATCTCATCTCCATGCACCCCTGCAAGTACCAAAGAAGTCGGTCCTTCCTTCTTGCCTCTAAATACATGTGCCTGAATATTTATTTTGGTACCAGATGGTAATTCTCCAACCTTGAGTTTGACAACGCCACTGCTACCTAAGCCAAACACCTGTTTTTCTATTGTCAAATTGTTTTTCATTCTGTTACTGTAAGTAATAAGAAATTGATACTATGAATCCGTAGCTACACTACGTTCTATGAAACTTATAATTTTTCCTGCAATATCTACTTTTGTCGTAGTCTCTATACCCTCCAAACCGGGAGAAGCATTGACTTCCAAAATGAGTGGTCCTCTGGAGGATCTGAGCATATCTACACCTGCAATTTTAAGACCTAAATGCTTTACAGCTTTAAGGGCAACTTCTTTTTCTTTTTCACTTATGGGTTCTACGCTAGAACTACCTCCTCTGTGAAGGTTGCTTCTGAACTCCCCAGGTTTAGCTTGTCTCTTCATAGTGCCCACAATTTCCTGGTCTACTACAAAAATCCTTATGTCGGCACCCTTGGCTTCCGCAATAAACTCCTGCATCATCGATTTTTGCTTGGTTTTATTGAATGCTTCCAATATGGATTCAGCTTGCCCTTTGCTTTCTGCTAGTACTACCCCTATTCCATGTGTACCATGTATAAGTTTGATTACAACATTACCATCAAAGGTTTCCAATAGATTTCCATACATCAAGGTATTGTTAGAAACAATGGTCCGTGGAATCTGAAGACCACAAGATGCAAGAATCTGCGAACAAGTTAATTTATCTCTAGACTTAAGCAAAGCCTGTGAACTTAAGGTTGTCATTATTCCTTTCTGTTCAAACTGCCTGATTACAGCAGACCCATAATTTGTATGACTGGCTCCTATCCTTGGAATAATAGCATCTACATCCCTGATAATCTGGCCATGATATGATATTACCAAATTACCATCTTCCATTATGAGATCACAGTTTACGTAATCTATTATTCTTACATAATGATGTTTCACTCTTGCTGCTCTAGCTAGACTCTGTGTGCTATAAAGAGCAGGATTTCTCGAAAGTATGGCAATATTCATATGAAGATTTATTCTGTTTTATAATCCAATAATACTGACAAAAGTTTAGACGCAAGCATTCTAATAAGAGGTCGGTTCAGCCAAATATTTTATGATATTATTTATGTGTTATGAAAATTTATAAGCAACTTGACTCAGGTTAATCAGGTATATGGAGATAATTAAGAATGATAAGAAAACAATCAGAGGGTGGGCATTGTACGACTGGGCAAATTCTGCTTTCCCTCTTGTTATCGCTACCGCTGTTTTTCCTCCCTACTTTGCCTCCTTAGCCCCAGACTCAATGTCTCTCTTTGGACTGCTGATAGATAGTAACTCGCTCTATTCTTATAGCCTCTCATTTTCCTTTTTGATAGTTGCAATAATGACGCCTATCTTATCAGGAATATCAGATTATAGTGGTAGAAGGAAGGATTTCCTCAAGTTGTTTACTTGGATAGGAGCATTTTCATGTCTGATACTCTTTTTCTTTTCCAGTTCCGAATTGGCTTGGCTAGGCTTAATAGGATTTATTCTTGGCTTTATTGGATTCAATTCAAGCTTAGTTTTTTATAATTCTTATTTACCAGATATAGTTACGGAGGACAAATTTGACAAAACAAGTGCTACAGGCTATGCATACGGCTACATAGGAAGTATGTTACTATTAGTCATGATATTGGTTTTGGTACAATTCAAAGAGTCTTTTGGCATCAGCTCTGACACTTTGCCGATACAGATTGGGTTTGTAATGGTAGGAGTATGGTGGTTGTTTTTTTCGCAGTATACTTTTAAAGTTTTACCTGATGAGAAAAAACTAAAGATTCAAAGTTCCTTTGTAAATAAAGGTATTCAAGAAGTAGTAGATGTTTTCAATAAAGTAAAAACTGAAACCAATATTGTAAAATTTCTTATTGCTTACTTTTTCTTTATTGCAGGAGTGAATGTTGTAATTTATCTAGCATCAATTTTTGCCAAAGAAGAGCTAGGTTTTGAACAGACACAACTAATTATCTTGGTTTCTCTTCTGCAGATTTTGGCAATGGTGGGCTCTTTCTTTTTTGCTTACTTATCAGATAAAATTGGAAATAGAAATTCTATACTAATTCAACTTGTCATTTGGATTGGCATTTGTTTGGTCTCCTATGTAGTAAATGGTGTAACTGAGTTCTATATTTTGTCACTATTTGTAGGATTGGTTTTCGGAGGGATACAGTCACTCTCCAGATCTACCTACTCTAAAATGTTATCAGAAGATATAGATTCTTTAGCTTCCTATTTTAGTTTTTATGATGTGCTTACCAAAGTAGCCTCTGTTGCTGGCACTTTTGTATTCGGTATTGTAAATCAAATCACAGGAAATATGAGATATTCTATCCTTGCGACTGGAATCTTCTTTGTGATAGGGTTTCTTATCTTGATAACGATGAAATCTATGAACAGTAAGTCCGCTTAGTTATTTCTGGAATTCATAACAGCCTGCGTCTACAGCTGATACCTCTCTTGGATTCCCTTCCAGATCTGCATCGATTCCTGGAATCTGAATGCCAAAATCTATAGCCAAAGAAAGTGTATCAAGGTGTAAGTCAAACTCTGGAAGATCTAAGAACAAAGTATCTCTTCTTGTAATGTTTTCGCAATTGTTACAATTGTCAAAGAAATTAGGAAAAGCATCTTCATCTAGCAATTCATCTACGGTCACTATGCAATTATTCATTCTATAGTCGAAAAATCCTGCTTCACCTTCTGTCAGGTCTACTAATGAAACCTCATCATCTTCATTCCCTACGAAGAGACAGTTATTGAGTTCTGCAACCAATGGATTAACTAAGATTTGTCCTTCGCACAGTGGATCAGTACATCTGAAATTATTCATACTGAGTGCAGAACCCTGATTGTCATAATTTGCAACAGTACAATGGTTTATACTGTAGAAACCACCGTAGTTAAGGCTGATCCCACTTAGTGCATTGGAATGAAACAAACAATTTTCTGCAGTTATAAATGCATGAGAACCGATGAGACCTGAGCCAGATGTAAATGATACTTCTGTATTTTTTATTTCTAATACGGCTGCCGAATCTACTGAAATGCCAACAATAGAATGCTGTATAATTGCATTGGAAATTGTATTATTTCTACTTCCAGCCTGTATTAAGATGCCACCCCATTGCCCCTGTACTTCCTGGAATGATTCTTCCAGTCGATCAGACTTTATTGTTACTGGCTCTTCAGGTGTTCCATTTATTGTAAGACTGCCTGCTCCAGTAACTACAAGGATTCCATCATTATAAATGCCGTTTTCATTTATAGCTATCCCTCCATGCACAAATACCTCTGTGCCTGCTTCGATTATCAAGTCGCATTGGTCTATGGCTAGCACTCCATAGATCACATATGGCTTACTATCATCCCATACAAGTGATCCATTACAATTTGCAGCTGTAATTGCACCTGCAGAAAATCGACTTGGAATATAATTGGCATTTTGCCCCCAAGCTTCTAATTGTACGCTGTAATCAGACTCATTTACATTGATAAGAATGTTATCTTCTATCACAAACGGGCTTACTTCCAGTGGGTTGTTGGGATTTATTGTTGCCTCTACAAAAATATATATGCTGTCCTGTCCCTCTATCCTAATGTCACTTATGTCGCTACCTGCGATACCATCTGCATTGAGTCTGAAAAAGGAATCATTGTTGTTAGCAAGGCTGATGTTGTCCAATATTACA
>CAZKXO010000222.1:0-6523 GCA_964556525.1 uncultured Saprospiraceae bacterium | reverse complement strand
CAGATTATAGGTGATTAGGCTGAGAATCTATCAGTCATTTCTGACAACTACTTATCTAAGCCCGTCTATTCTCATCATAATCTGCTCACTTGTAGAGTAGCCTTTTGCAACTACAGAAACCCGCCCTTCCTTTTCTACCAGAATCGTTGGAAAAGAATTGACTCCTAGAGTTCGTGACTTTTGGAAATCTTGCTTAATCTGTTCTTTCCAAGTATCAGATTCAAATGCTTCGGCAAAGGCAGCAACTGGAATGTCTAGCGCTTCCAGACTTTCGGTGTAAGCGTCAGCACTGCCTAGGTATTTGTTTTCTGCATAAAAGTCTTCCTGAATGAGCTCGAAGAAAGGGACTGCTTGGTCTGGTGCTATCTGGCGGACGATGGCAGTGGCTCTGCAGGGTGGTTCTGTATCGTAGACCAAGCTGGCATCATCTAGAATGCCATAGCTAAATTTCTGATTTGTAACTTTATTCACCTGCTGCCAATGTTCTGCTAGGAAGTCTTTCATTTCAGTCATAGGGACATTGTGATAAGGTCTGAGACCACCCATTATGATCTCTATTTCTGCTGTTTCCTTGTAATGCTCGTATACTTTTTGCCATTGAGGAGCGATACCATAGCACCAGGAGCACATAGGGTCGCCGATATAGATGATTTTCATATTTTCTTGTGCCGTTATGAGTTGGAAATGAAAGAATATAATGCTGATACTGAGAAGAGCCTTGATAAGATGCATAATTAGAGTTTGTCTTTGAGTTTTTAAATCCACTGATGGAGTAACAAATAAAAAAGGGATGCTCTAGCAAAAGAACATCCCTCCATGTATTTTGTTCGTTGCCGCCTTACTCTACGACTGCCTCAGATCTGTCTATGAGTCTGAAGCCATTTCCATGAATATTGACGATTTCCAGTTTCTCGTCTTTCTTAAGATACTTTCGCAGCTTAGTTACGAATACATCCATACTTCTGGCTGTGAAGTAATTATCCTCACCCCAAATTTTGGTCAAAGCTGTAGACCTAGGTAGTACATCATTCTTATGCAGACAGAATAGTCTGAGAAGATGTGCTTCTTTTGGTGAAAGATTGTCTTTGATAACCTCTCCAGTTTGACTGCTAGTGTAAGTAAGGATACGTAGTGGATAATTGAAATGATAATCTCCAAGATTAAACTCTTTGATATCCTCTTCAGGATCCGCTTTCGCACCAGATCTTCTCATTATAGCTTGTACCCTTAGGAGTAGCTCTTCAGAGTTGAATGGCTTGGTAATGTAGTCGTCTGCTCCGATTTTGAAGCCTTCCAGAACGTCTTCTTTCAGAGATTTTGCAGTCAAAAATATCAGTGGGATATCTTTGTCCTTTTCTCTGATTTCTTTAGCTAGTGTAAAGCCGTCTTTTTTTGGCATCATTACATCCAGTATACAAAGGTCAAAATCCCCTTCATTGTACTTGATGATGCCTTGTTCTCCGTCCTTAGCTAAATCTACAGTGTACTCATGCATCTCCAAATAGGAGCGCAGAACATCACCGAAGTTCTGGTCGTCTTCAACAAGCAAAATTGATTTTCCGCTTTCTGACATTAATCTAAGTAGTTTTTAAAGTGTAGTAAAAGTATGTTCATCTATTAAGATGTTATTTTTTTGTATTAGTCACAAATTTAGCTCTGTATATTCTGCTTAAAAGGCAGAAAAACACTGAAGACACTGCCTTTCCCAAGTTCAGAAGTCACTTTTACCTTTCCGTTGTGTGCATCTACCAAAGCTTTCACATAGCTTAAGCCCAAACCAAAGCCCTTTATATCATGACGATTTCCGGTATGAACACGGTAAAATTTATCAAAGATGTGCTTTAAAGATTCTTTGGTCATTCCGATACCATTGTCCTCTATATCTATATAAATACCCTTATCGCCATTTCTAGTGGTAATGGCGATTTTAGGCACCTCGTTGGAGTACTTTTCTGCGTTATCCAGCAGGTTATGGACAATGTTGGAAATATGAGTTTTATCGGCCTGAATGATAGGATTTGAGGCATTGAGTTGGGAAATGAGTTCACCTTCCCTCTTTATAACCTTCAATCGACTGTTTTCTGCTGCCTGATTGACCACAACATTAACATTTACCTCGGTAATTTTTAAGTTAAAGTCCTCTTTGTCTATCCTAGCCATCTGTAGAACTTTCTCCACTTGGTCCAGCATACGCTTGTTTTCTTGCTTGATAATGCTAGCAAAACGCTTGATTTTGTCCACATTACTGATGACTGTACTATTGGTGATAGAGTCTGTAGCAAGCGAGATGGTCGCTATAGGAGTTTTGAACTCATGTGTCATGTTATTGATAAAATCCGTTTTCATTTCAGATACCTTCTTCTGACGGAAAATGACAAAAACTGTATAGGAAAAACAAAGTAGAATAAGCCCTGTAAACAAGAGTGAACTCAGTAGGGAAGGGACAACCTTGGCCCACAGCCAACTTCTCTGTCCTGGGAAGAAGATCTTCAGGTAACCTGGGGATCCGTGCTCATCATTAAAGAGCTGTACCATATGTTTGGAATCATAAAGGCCTTTGTCTTTGCCAGCATTGGAGCTTTCTTCAGTCTGCACCTGCACAGCAAAATTGCCATTTCTAATTACAAAATCTTTCAGCTTATTAGAGTAGACTCCGTAGTCGTTCTTTAGATTGATGCCCTGGTCGTCTAAGGCTTCTCTGATATACCTGTCTAGGTTCTGCTTGTTGATAATCTCTAAAAGATCATCCTTGTACAGTGTCTTCATGTTGCCAGCCAGTTCCATAGCCCTTTGATCTACATTGGAGTTTTTGGCTGACAGCATTTTGGCTAGCAAGTTGCTTTCTGTACCGAAAATGGAGGTTTTCTTTTTCTCTTTGAAGAAGTCTAAAACAAACTCAGGCCGCTCAGTATCTTCCTGTAGGCGCAGCTTCACATTGCTCATGGCCATGATGACCTTATCATCAAAGTTTTTGCCATCGAGATCGACCTGCGCTTTGATCCATATAAACTGTGTCACAGCGACTCCCATCAGAGAGACTGACATCAGTATGACTATGGCCCAGATCGATTTTCTATTCATATATGGTTACTCTGATAACTTTTTGTAAACTAGGGATTTTAACAAAAATAGCCTATCACAATTGGGATTACGTATCTTTAACCAACATTTAAGCTCCAGCCTGATAAAAGCTAAGTTTATCTTAATGCAGCATTCATGAAAAAGATAGAACATATAGGCATAGCCGTAGCGGATGTTTCTGAAAGTGAAGCAATTTTTGCGGCGCTATTCGATGTGCAACCCTACAAGCAAGAATTGGTGGAAACACAGAAGGTGCTCACCTCATTTCTAAGGGTGGGAAACAACAAGATAGAATTACTACAACCCACTTCTGAGGACAGTGTCATCAAGAAATTTTTAGATAAAAAAGGGCCAGGCTTTCATCATATTGCTTTTGCAGTCACAGATATAAAAGCAGAGATGAAAAGACTAGCGGCACAAGGATTCCGTTTATTACAGGAAGAACCCACCTTAGGTGCCGATAACAAGCTTGTCTGTTTTCTCCATCCCAAGTCTTCAGGAGGTATGCTCGTAGAACTGGTCCAGGAAAAACCAGCCACTACTGATGCTTCCTGAATAACTTTCAGGGAAATGAGCTAATCCGACATTTTGCTCTAATAAAACAGAATATTTACATAAGGCACTGTTTTTGTATTGATTACAAATAACAATATTTAATAATATGAAATATTCTGCCCTACTCATTCTAGCTATGGTCTTTAGCTCTATACTAGCTACTGCCAATAATAGCCTAGATTACATCCATACCTACAAAGACCTCGCTATATCTGAGATGTCCCGTACAGGTATCCCTGCTAGTATCAAGTTGGCCCAAGCCCTATTAGAGTCAGGAGCAGGTCAGAGTACACTTGCAAGGGAAGCTAGGAACCACTTTGGTATCAAATGCAATGGCGGCTGGACAGGGGATACTTATCACCATGAAGATGATGATTATAAGAACGGTAAACTGATAAAAAGCTGTTTCCGAAAGTTTGATAAGGTTTCTGATTCCTTTTACGAGCACAGCGAATTTCTAAAAGGACAAAAACGCTATGCCTCTCTTTTTCACCTATCAAATAAAGACTACCATGGCTGGGCACACGGACTAAAAAAAGCAGGCTATGCCACAGATAAAGCATACCCAAAAAAACTGATAGACATCATAGAAAAATATCAGTTGTACCAATATGATGATGCAGCACTGAATGAGGAAGGACTGGCACAAGTGGAAGAAGAGGCACCGGCACCGGTAGTGTTGGCAGAGCATCCTATAAAATCAGAAACGCGGACCGGTACTCGGAAAACAAGAACATCTAGATCCGGCAGGAGTTCAAGAGCATCCTCCAAGAAGAAGAGATCGATAAAGAATCTCTTTAAGAAAAAAGACAAAAACCAGAGGAGCAGCTCTTCTGAAATCGTCTTCCATATTGTCAGAGATGGAGAAACAATGGCAGATATATCTAGAAAGCACGAGCTAGATGAAAGCAAGCTCAGATTAAGAAACAGGATTCCGAAGGATGCAGAACCATTAGTAGGAGAGAAGGTCTATCTAAGAAAGAAAATAAGTACAATCAATAGGCCAGAGTTTACCAGAATAGCCAATGACAGGGCTGTAGCTAGTCAAGATGAGTATATCTTCTGATTGTTCATTCACTACCAATGGCTATAACTTGAACTAATTTAAGTTTGGAGCCGCTATATAATGACCTTATGCCATTTAGGTATGTAGTTGATTATATATTTTAAATTTGGGTGCAAAACCTAGATAGATGAGATACCTGTGTTCTGTTATCTGCGCTTTATTTCTTTTCGGTACTCCTTTAGAGTCATTCTCACAAGGCGGATTTCATTTTGGAGTCAAAGGTGGCCCTACACTGGCATCCCAAGTATGGAACTTTGGAGATCGTAGACCACAAATAACTTATCACGGCAACCTATTTGTAGAAACCAGGGATCTGGAAGATAGAGGTTCTCTCTTTGCACAAGCAGGCATTCATAATCGTGGTAGTAGTTTGACCCTGACCACTTTTGGTGTCGGTGGAGGTGGTACATTGCAGTCTGGATATAGTTTTCAGAATGCAGCAATAACGGTAGGTGCCAAAAAGAATGTCGCTTCTAATATGCGTTTCCAGCCTTATTATATGCTGGGCATAAGACTGGACTATAATATCACAGAAAATCTGGAAGAGCTCATCATTCGTAATTGTGTGAATAATCCTTTTCTCACTAGCTGCCCTTTTCCAGACCCCATCTTTCTCAATAAATTAACTTACGGTATAATGATAGGCGGCGGCCTAAATCTAACCGAATCAGAATTCTTCAATGCTGCCTTAGAGTTTAGTTTTTCACCTGATCTCAATTTTCAAATCCAGCGCCCTTCAGTAATGGTAGGTGGCGTTCCGATGAGCGAGTTGCAGGTCCGTAACGTCAGTTTTGAAATTTCCTTGGTGCTAAGATTCCTCAGAGAAGTTATCTATGAGGAGTAGCTTCAGTGGCCCAGCTATTTGTCAGAGTAGTTCAGTATATGGCAGGCCATAGATATGTGAGCAGTACGGAAAGGTATCAGGTGGCTAATCTTAGGGAGTTGAAGGAGAGTCTGAAAAGACATCATCTGTTGAAATGAAATCATATTGGCTTGAAAAACGTTACCTTTAAAATGAATTTATAGATATGAGTATAAAGGAAATATTACAGTTGCCAGCAGCGGAGAGAATAGAACTAGCAGAGCAAATATGGGATAGTTTGAAATCTGAGGATATTGCAATTACTATGGCTCAGAGAGAAGAACTAGACTCAAGGATTGCCATAGACAAAGCAGGAAAGATGTTGTGGTATTCTTTGGACGAGGTTAAGGCAAGACTAGATAAAAGAAGTTAATGAGTTATGAGATTATAATATCCATAGCTACATTATTGGATATTGAAGAAGCTGCCACTTGGTATGAAAATCAGAACTTGAAACTTGGAATTGATTTAAGAGAAAGCTAACTCGAAAGCTTGTCAAAATTAGAAGCCAATCCATTCATAAGCACCAAGAAATACAAAGAAGTACGAGTCATGTACATAAGACGTTTTCCATATGGAATACATTTTATTATTGACGACGACAAAGTTAAGGTTTACGGTTTTTTCCATATGAAACGTAATCCTACAAAATGGCTTGAGCGATTAAAATGACAGATATGCTGACGGAATTTCCTTGGCAATCTCCGTACAGTTATGCTTCTAATAATCCGATAAATTTTATTGACACATATCCGACAATGGCACCTATAAGAGTGCCAGTGGAAACCTTATCATTAAGTGAGTGATAACTAGCAAAAATCACGCCTCCAAGAATTACAAATACAAGAATGGGATCTAATCTATATGCAGAGATGAAAGTCGAGTTAGAAGCTTGCTTGCTTATAATAATGGTCTCTAAGGTTTTCTTGAAGTTGTCACTATTCAGGAAATCATAAAAG
>CAZKXO010000221.1:0-6525 GCA_964556525.1 uncultured Saprospiraceae bacterium | reverse complement strand
TAAGTAGTAAGTTACTAACCTAATTATATTGGTTGATAAATCTGCTATTGATGAAGTTGTTTTTGAAAATTTTAATTTTCCTCATCCTTGTGCTTTTGGCATCGTATTTCCTAGGGCCAAAAGTGAACTATGACAAAGTAGACAACAGACCTGCCCAACTCAATCTACCTATAGCCGAACTGGATAGTTATGTAGCTGAGCAAGAAGCAGCCTATGATGACATCAAACCTGATAACGAATCTAAAATTATCTGGCATGATAGCATCAAGAAAACTGAATATGCACTACTCTACTTGCATGGTTTTGAAGCATCGTGGGCAGAAGCAGATCCCATCGTTACCAATATTGCCGAGCGCTATGGAATGAATCTCTATCTTCCAAGAATATCCGAGCAAGGTAGAACAGACATAGATGCCCTACTCGACGAGTCGCCAAAGGGAATGGTGGATTCCGCCAAAGAAGCTATTGCCGTGGCCAAATTGCTCGGTCAAAAACTTATTATTTTTTCTTGTTCTACAGGTTCTACTTATAGTACCTACCTTGCAGCAAATGATTCTGAGATCTATGCACAGATCATGACCTCTCCAAATTTTGACTTGGAGGACAAGACTTCAAAACTTATTACCAAGCCTTGGGGCCGACAGATGATGAAGCAAATCATAGGTAGTGACTATAGGGAGTTCACCCCGCCGCCTGGAGCAATGCCCTACTGGAATAACAGGTATCGAATAGAAGGTCTCATCGCTCTAAGAGATCTTCTGGACCAGACGATGACCAAAGACATCTGGTCAAAAAACAAAACACCAATGCTGATACTGTACTATTATGAGAACGATCAAAAGAGAGATAAGATCATCTCCGTCGAAGCGATTAAAGCTTTTGAACAAGTCGTTCAGACACCAAAAGATAAACTTAAAATCGAAGCTATTACAGCTTCTAGAGGACATGTTTTTACTTCCAAGTATATGAATGATCAATGGGCAGTCTCTCAAGAAACCATCTTTTCTTATCTAGAAGATGTTCTTCAAATAAGTCCTGTGGAAAACGAACTCAGTGCATCCACCCAGTCACACTAGGCCTAACCTAGGGGTTTCCCCTAGTTTTTATATATAATAGCTAATACTAATATATACTACCAATTATATAGGCTATATTTATACTGCAAATTATAAACCCACTTCTTTTTTCTAACCCCAGTTTCTTTGCATTAAGTACGAGTCTTTTATAACCCCCTAAAGGTGACGCTTATATGCATTTGATCAATCTTCTCTTTAGAAAGCTAGTTCCGCTAGTCATTTTTCTTTTTCCTCTGTATTTGTTTTCATCCCATATTGTGGGTGGCGAGATAGCTTACGACTATGTAAGACACAATGCCGCCGGTACAGAGGTAGAGTATGAAGTGACGCTGACAATGTATCGTGACCCAGACGGCAAAGAGTACAATTTGTTTGCAAATTTTGGTGTCTTCGAGCAAGAAGCATCTGGAAGCTGGAAGACTTACAAGGTCGTCAGAGAAATTCCCATTGGTCCTATAAATGAGGTGAATGCAAATGATGACCCTTGCAAATTAAGAAGTCTTTCAGATGAGAGACTCCAGTCTGCCACCTATACCTTCAATGTTTCATTGGAAGTCGGCAACAACAATTATCTGATTGCCTATATGGAAGGCTTTAGAAATTTTTCTATCAATAATATTCAGGGTGCTGGGAATATTGGTTCTGTCTATGATGTTCTAATCACACCTGAGGCATTGAGAACACAAAGCAGTAGCCCTAGATTCAATGACCTTCCGCCGATTTTTATCTGTGCAGGGTTTGCTCTGGAGATAGACAACTCTGCTTTAGATCCTGATGGTGATAATATCATTTATTCTTTTTGTGCGCCTACCTTTCCCGGAACTGGCAATGCCCAACCAGCTTGTTGTGGTTGTGCTGCGCCTAATCCTGAATTATGTATTCCTCCATTCTCAGGAGTGGATTATGTTGCACCCTATTCCGCTACAAATCCGCTCGGGAATCAAAATGTTACCGTAGATAGTTCTACAGGTGTTATAAGAGGAGAACCAGACATAACTGGTTCTTATGTTGTAGGAGTCTGTATAGAAGAATACAGAAATGGGGTATTGCTTACAGAAACGAAAAGGGATTTCGAATTCAATGTAGTGAACTGTAGTGAAGGCTTAATAGCCTTGATAGAAGCAGACAGTTATCTTACTAATGCATCCATGAAAGATTCTGTTGCCTATATACAAACCTGCGGTGAGACGGAGATAGAATTTGTTAATCTCAGTATAGAAGAAGTATTCATAGAGAACTACTCCTGGTATTTTTTTGACGAGAATCAAGAACTGGTGAGTCAGGATGCAGGGAATAATCTAAGAGACTTGATAGTTGACTTTCCCTCTATAGGAACATATCGAGGTCAGATGATTCTCAATGAAGGAGAGAACTGTACAGATACAGCTTATATGGAAATCAATATTGTACCAAGTATAGATCCTGTAGTCGAAATAAATTACGACAGCTGTGTCGTAGGTCCTGTCTTATTTGAAGTCAATTCTGATTATGTGGGACCACTGGAATGGAAATGGCAATTAGGAGATGGCACAAGTACTTCCTCAACATCATTTGAATATCTATATGAAGAAAGAGCCTCCTATCAGGTAGAACTCTCTGTGCAAGATACTTTTGGTTGTAACGAGGACTTGGCATTAGATTTAGACTGGTTTCCGTTTCAATTAGTTGCACCTGACACCATAGAAATAGACACTTTGATTTGTTTCAATGATTCAATATTCATCCATGAAGAATGGGTAAAAGAAGCAGGAACTTACTTCAATTTTGTGCCTTCCCAATTCACTGGTTGTGATTCTATCGTAGAAAGTATCACTCTCTTGACTACTGATGAAATAGCTATCATTACTCAAGATGTTTTTCTATGTCAAGAAGCAGAATACTTCTTCAATGATGAATGGCTGAATCAAGCAGGTACCTATTTCGACACTTTGGTTTCTGAATTACTTTGTGACAGTGTCGTCGCACTTTCTTTAGATTTTTACCCAGCTTCAGTAGTCAATCTGGCTATCGGTATCTGTGAAGGGGACGCCTTTCCCTTCGGTGACACAACATATACTTCTCCTGGCAATTATGAGCTTAACCTTTTAGATGTAAATGGTTGTGATAGTTTGACCTTACTTTCCTTGAACTTGACAACCGTAAAGGAAGACACCATAAGGGCTGGCTTTTGTAAAAATAGCAGTTATGATTATAACGGCACCTTGATTACTGTGCCTGGCAACTACTCCTTTGAACTGGAATCAGTTTCTGGTTGTGATAGTATAGTCACTTTGATCCTGGAGTCTTATGAAACATTTACTGAAGATATTGCTGAAACCATTTGTGAAGGTGGAATCTATAGTTTCGGTGGTGACGAACTGGAAGAATCTGGCAATTACATACATATCTATAACAGCACTGATGGCTGTGATTCTATAGTTGTACTTAATCTTGACGTTAGGAAAGAGTCTAATCATGAGTTTCGGGATACCATCTGTTTGGGAGAAACTTATGCCTTTGGAGAGATAGACTTATCACTTCCAGGCATCTATTTTGATACCCTGACAAACTCTAATGGTTGTGACAGTCTGGTCATTCTGGATTTGGTAGTAGGTCAAAATTTAACTAAGATAAATGTCAATGAAGCAGTGGAACTTGCTATCGGAGAATCTATTATTTTAAGTCCTAACATTAGGGGAGGTGACCTCTTAGAAAAGGAGTGGTCAGAGGTAGACGAAATCTTGAGTTTTGCACTGGAACTAGATTATCTAGTAGACGATGATGAGTGGATCTTCTTTCGCAGTACTAATGAATTGTACTGTGTCGCTATTGATTCCATATTTATACGAGCCATATTGGAGGTAGACCTTTATTTTCCAAATATCATTAGTCCTGATGGAGATGGTATCAATGATATATTTAATGTTGGAGCCAGCGAAACTTTAATGGAGAGTCAATTGACAGTTTTTGACAGGTGGGGAAATCTTATTTACCGTGGGCCTAAAACGGATGATCGGCAGATTAATACTGGCTGGGATGGTCACTATAATGGAAAGACTGTCCCAATTGGCACCTATACATATATGCTAGAAGCTGAGTTTATAGATGGATCTCAGCAGATCTTTGGTGGTGAGGTAACCGTTATCAGATAGATTGACTATTGATCTTCTGAAAACAATCTGTAGTATTGTGCACCCTGATCAGATTTTTTCCGATCCTCTATTTGCTCTGCTGGAAGGCCGATAAGTGTTTGCAACATATCCTTGCCTGCGACTGCGGAACCGCGATAATAACTATGACCAGTTAACCGCATAGGCAGTAATTTCTCGTCCATTACATGAGAGGTTTCTACAAAGATGAGTTTATCATGGTACTTTGTTTCCAAATGAGGTCCATCTAGTCCCAGTCTTCCTTTCTTATTCAGCTCTCTACTAAAGCCCAAAGTAAGATCTTTATTGCTGAAGTATACCGTTGTTCGATTGCAGTAATTTTGTAGCCCAGAAAGGGATCCGTTTCTATTAAATACATCTATGTCTAAGTCTGGTGCACAAAGTAGGATTTGATCAAAATACTTAACTGGTTCATTTGGAAAATGCTGCACAAGTTCCTTAAAGAACTCACAACCCATTGAATGATTCAGTATGTCAAATTGCACAGGGCTTCCTTCGGTAGTCTTTGAGTTGAGCTCGTTCATTATATGTACAAGCTTTTGAGATAGAGCAGGAGCTGCTTTGACTGCATTAGCTTTACTTGTCTTATACACAGGCATATTTCCTGGCCATCGTATAGATATCAATCTCGAAATATCAGAGTTTTCTGGCAGGATATACTTTTCTATAAGATCATACTTTGTAAATCTTAGATTAATCTTTTGGCCACCCATAAATCCATGAATATAGAAAAGCAAGTTCTTTTTGTTATCTGGCACCTTATCAAGATCGGAGCTGAGTAAGAATAAGAAAGTGTCTAGAGAGCTTGTTTCATATACAGCATGTGCTGTAGTATCTGTCTCATGAAAATCAACTCTATAGCCAAAAGTTACTAAGCTATCCTCTTCCAGTTCTACCTCGATATTGTAGGAACGTTCTACGCTTGCGTATTTATACTGTGCTTCAGCATGGAGGCAATAGAGCAAGAATAATAATGAGAATATAGTACAACGCATATGTTATAAAGTGATTACCCTACAATAACGAAATCTGGATGAAATCGTTTCATTTGGTGTAAGGAAATTTGTTTAATAGACTAATCAAAATATATTAAACTTCAACTAATACATTGTTTAGCATTGGCAGCTGGAGACCCTACTGATGTAGTAGTAACAATTATAGAATATGATGCAAATGGAAACCCTTCTCTAGCAACAATAACAATGACGGTAAATGGTGGTTCTACAATGAATGGAGGTGTAACACCATTTAATGGCACCTCATTTAATGTAAATGGTGGTGTCAATTCATCCACTATTATGGATGGACTATTTTCTATTCTATCAGACTGTGTAACTGGAACAGGAGGCACCATAGATGGTACTATACTTGAGGGACTGGAAGAACAGCTGCAACAATTTACAGTAAGTCTGCCATTGCGCGAAGTTAGATATGTAGATGGAGATCTGTTTGGCCTGGAATTATCTTACGATCAGCCTCCATCGGGTGGCACAATGCAAAAAGCTGGTAATATATCTGCTGCAAAGTGGCAATGTGCTCTGGAACCTACTCAGCAATATACTTATAATTATGATCAATTCTCAAGACTAAAGGGTGCTGCATATACAATGATTAGTGATTGTGCAACAGCCAACTACAGTATGGGAGTAAATTACAAAGATCCCATTGGTAACATTTCTACTCTCACCAGATCTGGCTTCAAAGGATATGATGATAATGGTGTTGCAGAATACGATCTTATAGATGAACTCATTTATAATTACACTGGCAATATTCTGAACAGTGTACAAGAGTCTGCCTTTATGGAATATGGTTTCCGAGGTACACAGAAAAATTATGGGCATGACAATTATGGCCGACTAATAAATTCTCAAGAAATATTTCCTGATAATGATGGACTAGTTATTAATAACATCCACTACAATTTCTTGAATGTTCCTTTAAAGATAGAGGCCAATATTGGAGACATCATAAACACTTATTCCGCAGATGGCGTAAAGCTAAAATCAGTGGATAAGACTAGAAGTCTTACAAAACTGAAAGATGTTACCAAAGAGTTCCATGATGGAATAGAGTACCTAGATTCTGAGTTAGAAGCAATATATCATGAACAAGGACGTATTGCCTACTATGATGAGTTAGTTGTAATATCTGAAGACGAATCTATTAGATGCATGGAAGCATACAATGAATTTTGCCTAAAGGATCACCTCGGCAACCCAAGAATTCGCTTTGCTGATAAAAACATGGATGGACGATTGGAACATAACTTGCAAGATTCCTGTAAAAATGAGATATTC
>CAZKXO010000220.1:0-6530 GCA_964556525.1 uncultured Saprospiraceae bacterium | reverse complement strand
ACTTATCTAATGCCTGTACCAGATGGATGCCATTTTTTTCAAAAATTGGCGTCCAAGTATCTGGACTACTTTTGGCCAGACGGGCTGTGGATTCGAATCCTGTGCTAGCAAGATTGAAAATCTGACTCTCATCTTTTTCTATATCCAGGACTGTAAGGCTCAGAGTAAACGAACTTATATGTGATAAGTGCGAAACATAGGCCAAATGTTTATCGTGGTCAGTACTATTTAGATAATAAGTTTCCATGCCAAGACTTTCGAATAGGCTTATGGCTTGTTCCAAGGCATCGTTTTCACTCAACTCTTTATCACAGATGATGTTTTTCTTATTGATAAATAAGCCACGTATAGCTGCCTCTGGTCCTGAAAATTCCGTACCAGACAATGGATGAGCTGCAACAAATCTTCCTCTATTACTGTGATTTATTACATTCTGACATATTTCTTCTTTTGTAGAACCAACATCTATGACAACTTGCTCTTCACTAATCTTAGATAGTATGGTTGGTAGTAATTCTTGGATGGCATGGACGGGAATGGCAAGAATTATGATCTCAGAATTATTTATAGCTTCATCCAGAGAAGCAACTTCATGTACTAGTTGCAGTTCCTTAGCCTTTGATAGATGCTGTAGATTGTTATCTACTCCAGTGACCTGTACATTCATCTGCGATTTCAGATCTCTTGCCATAGATCCTCCTATTAGGCCCAGTCCTACGATTGTTATTTTTGTCATATTTGGTTTATTCTGTCTAAGGCTTGATTAAATATTTCGGAGGGACTGCACAATGAGATTCTCAAGTATTGCTCTCCTTTGTTCCCAAAAATGAAACCAGGAGTTATGAATACATTGGCTTTTTCTAAAATGAGGTCACTCCAATAATTTGAATCTTCTCTGGGTACTTTACCCCAGACGAAAAGACCTGCAGCATCTTTGTCATAGCCTAAGTCCAGCTGATCAAAAATCTTCCAAGCTTGTTTTCTACGTTCAGTATAAATCTCATTTAGAGAGTCAAACCAACTTTGTTCTAGCCCTAATGCTTTTGCAGCCGCTAGCTGAACTGGTTTGAACATGCCGGAGTCCATGTTACTTTTGAATTTGACTATAGCATTTATGTAATTCTGATGAGAGATGACAGCACCTACTCTCCAGCCTGCCATATTGAATCCTTTGCTCAGTGAGAATAATTCCAGAGCAGTTTCTTTTGCTCCGGGTATTTCGAGTATACTTATTGGTTTGTTATTCAATATGAACGCATAGGGGTTGTCGTGACAGATTAGTATGTTGTTTTTTAATCCAAAGGCTACAAGTCTTTCGAAAAAACCTAATGTAGCTTTTGCCCCTGTAGGCATATTAGGATAATTGACCCACATTAGTTTCACCTTTGAAAGATCTGTAGCTTCTAATTGGTCTAGATGAGGTTGCCAATTATTGACTTCCTCTAGGTCAAAGTATCTTACCTTAGCACCTGCAAGTAGGGTAGTCATTTTGTATGCAGGGTAGCCTGGGTTAGGAACAAGTACTTCGTCTCCTTCGTCAAGAAAACTCATGGCGATATGCATTATCCCTTCTTTGGTTCCTATGAGAGGAAGAATCTCATTTGCTGCCTGTAGTTGCACGTTAAAGTACTTATTGTAAAATCCAGCAAAGGCTGACCTCAACTCTGGAAGTCCAAAGTAGGATTGATACTGATGGGCTTTATTAGTATCTAACCCCTCGATTAGCGCTTGGCTTATTTCTTTAGGTGGGTGGAGGTCTGGAGATCCGATGCCAAGATTTATAACTTTTTTTCCTTGAGCATTGAGCTCAGCTATTTCTTTAAGCTTTTTGGCAAAGTAATAGGTCTGTACTTGTTCTATTCTTCTGGCGGTTTGTATCATAACATTACACTTGTAAGTTCTTTGTTTATTGCCGCTGAGATGTCTGCCTGGTTGTATTGGCTTAGTTCTAGGTAATCCAGACACAACTCGATGGTAACTTCTTTACATCTCTCATACATATAAGGAGTTTCTTCTATATCACCAAAACAAGCTTGACAAGCAACATCGTGGAAGAAGCCTTGATATCCTTGTATAAGAACTTTAGTATTTTTCATTTTGTATATAGCTCAAAAAAAAAGAGCCCTAAAAGAGCTCTTTAATATTTCATTTTATAATATTATACATATCAGAGCTGTGCTTCCTTTGGAAAATAAAAGAAGAAACAGAAATATGTATTATACGTGTTTAACAGTTGCACGTCGTAAAATTAGACTATTCAAACATAAACTGCAATGAAAGAAGAGATAAGAATCAAATTCGAGCTTAGTTCTAGCTTATCTTATTATAGTTATGTCACCTATCCTTACTCTGACAGCCTCATCATCCATATATTCCAATCTATAGATGTAGACACCTTGTTGGACGTCCTCTCCTTCGAAATTTCCTCTCCAAGTCACTGAAGGGTCAGAAGTGAGGACATTAGAAACAGAGTGCATAACATTACCCCACCTGTCGAATATTCTGAAATCAATAATTTGAGCTTCCTGATTGGAGAAGATTCTGAATTCATCATTTCCTTGCTCACCTCTAGCGAATATCTCAGGGAGATATATATTTAATTCTTCTAATTCTCCAGCACAAGGGACACAACTAGAACCATCACATTCTAGTACTATAGCTATATCGTTTATGGTATTTGGGTCACCATCATCACAGGGTAGTTCTATGGTGACACTATTTTGACAATCTTGTAATTCTCCTTGGCAAGCCTCACAGATAGTACCATCTGGTAGGACAGTTTCTATATCATTACTGGTACACAAATTATTATCATCACAACTTTGCACTTGTGGTTGTCCGCTAAAACAATCTGCGGATTCTCCTGCGCATGGAACACAGATGCTGCCGTCACAAGTTAGGATAGTTTGCATATCATTTACAGTATTAGGGTCTCCGTCGTCACAACTTACAGTGGTGTTAGTCCCTGTGTTGCAATCTAATGGTGTGCCCTCACACGGAATACATATAGTGCCATCTTGTAATTCAGAACGCATATCATTTTCAGTGCAAGGGTTGGAATCATCACAAGGAACCACGGTAATTGTTCCAGTGCTGCAGTCAGCAGGAACTCCTGCACATGGTATACAAGTAGAGCCATCACAATCCAGAATTGTTTCCATGTCGTCTATAGTATTCGGGTCTGAATCATCACAGGCTTGAGTAGTGGTCGTCCCAGAGTTGCAATTTAAAGGGGTTCCTTCACATGGAATACAAACTGTACCGTTAGCTAAAACGGATTGCATGTCATTTTCTGTACAAGGATTGTTATCGTCGCAATCCTCTTCAATCAAGGTGCCAGTGGAACAATCTACTACTTCGCCTGCACATGGGATGCAAATCGTGTCATCACAGTCTAAAATAGTTTCTATGTCATCTATTGTATTGTCATCACCATCATCACAAGGACGAGTAGTTGTCATACCTGTGTTACAATCCAATGGAGTTCCTTCACATAGTACGCATACTGTACCGTCAGCCAAAACAGTTTCCATGTCATTTTCTGTGCAAGGATTGAGGTCATCACAAGGTTGCATAGTCTGTGTGCCTGTGCTGCAGTCTGCTGGTTCTCCTGCACAAGCTTCACAGATAGAATCATCACAGTCCAAAACTGTCTCCATGTCATTCACAGTATTAGGGTTTCCATCGTCACACATTCTGGATGATGTTGTACCAGTATCGCAATCAAGTGCTTCCCCTTCACACGGTACACATACAGTACCGTCAGGTAATATGCTTTCCATGTCATTTTCGGTACAAGGATTGAGATCATCACAAGCTTGCATCGTTTGCATACCTGTATTGCAATCAGCAATTTCTCCTTGGCAAGGAATACAGACAGAATCATCACAGTCCAAGACTGTCTCCATGTCATTTATTGTATTTGGATCGCCATCATCGCAAGTTCTCATTGATGTTGTGCCTGTGTCGCAATCAAGTGCTATTCCTGCGCAAGGTAGACATACTGTGCCATCTGGTAGTACTGCTTCCATGTCGTTTTCTGTGCAAGGATTAAGATCATCACAGGCTTGCATTGATTGAGTACCCGTACTGCAATCAGCTGGTTCTCCCATACAAGGTGTGCAAACGGAGCCATCACAATCTAGAATGGTTTCCATATCATTGACAGTATTGATGTCACCATCATCGCAGTTTCTGATAGTAGTTGTACCATTACTGCAATCTATTGCTAGGCCTTCACAGGGAACGCATACTGTACCGTCAGGTAAGACAGATTCCATGTCGTTTTCAGTGCAAGGATTAAAATCATCACAAACTTGCATTGATTGAGTACCCGTACTGCAATCAGCTGGTACTCCCATACATGGTGTACAGATAGAGCTATCACAATCAAGAATAGTTTCCATATCATTGACTGTATTAGGGTTGCCATCTTCACAAGGTCTTACAGATGTAGAGCCTGTATTGCAATCTAAAGTAACTCCTCCACATGGGATGCAAACGGTGCCATCTGAAAGAGAACTTCCCATGTCATTTTCTGTACATAGATTGTTGTCGTCACAACTTGTCAGTGTAGGGAAAAGTAAACTGATTACTGCAGTGTCATTTATGCAAGGCTGTACATTAGTCACTACGTAATAATATTCCGTAAGGCCTTCAAAACTTATGGTAGAAAGATTATTTGGATTGGAAACAACTATAGAACTTTCTACTTCTAGCCACTGCCCGGTGGAAACACTGGCATTCATCACATAGTCGTTCAGATTTATACTATTTGTTGGACACAGTTCTTGCATGTTGTCATCTCCAGCTGACAAGTTAGGAGCCAATCTTATATCTACTGAATCTATTGTTGCAGGACAGCCAAAAGTATCTTGCATTATTAAAAAATATCGTCCTTCATCATTTACATTAAATGTTTGAGCACGTGTTGTGTCCATGTCAGAAACCCAAGCAAAATTGTAAAAGCTCGTATCTTGAAAGGGAACAAAAGCCGAAAGAGAAATTGAGCTCCCTGGGCATATAAATCTTTGGGGAATTACGATGCTGTCTATCTGTGCAGAAGAATTTTGTACCGTTCTTACTATAAATGGATCTAGTACAAACTCACAGTTAAAATTTCTGTCTTCTATCGTCAAGACATAGGTTCCTGTGTCTACTGGTATCAGTTCACTATTTCGGATAGTAGTACCAGTAGGAGTCTCCCAGCTATAATTATAATTGGTGTTGCCTTCTATACTATTGACAGAAGTTCTTATGGTGTCCATAGCGGCGCTACAATTTATCAGTGGACTTTCGAGAGAATAAGTAATCGTAGGTTCTGGTATTGCCAAGAATTCTATTTCCGCTTCTTGTGTACATCCTTCCTCATCTGTTACCAAAAGAGTGAACTCTCCTGGAAAAGGAACTTCAAATTCTTCATCCGAAGAAACAAACACCGAGTTGCCCTGGTCATCAAACCATTCATATTCTTCATAGTCATTAGGTGCATCAAATTCGTAAAGATCATTAAGGTCAAGACAAAATTCTTCTTCATCTGGGATGATTAATTCATCTTCAGGTTCATCAAATTCATACACAAGGGTTACAGTAATATCATATTCGCCCTCAAAGTCTCCACCAGAAATTGAGCACAGATTACAGGCAGGATTAAATGCATCTACTACTGGCACTATATCATACCCTATTGTTGTGCCCAAGATGGAAGCTAAATCATCTTCGTCATCTATGATAAAGTTTGATTGTACGGGGCTACCAAATCCACTTTCCCATAAAGGAGGCTCTCCACATGAAAATACTCCAAAACTACTACAGTCTAAAACATGACTGAAGTGTCCAATCCAGCATCCATTTGGACCAATTACATTATTTACTTCATTTAAAGTGATGACTTCAAATTCTATAGCCTTTAGACTAATACATGCTAGTCCGTCAGGGTGGTTAGCAGGAATGTCAAAGTTGAACTGATATGATTCAGAAGCTATGCTTGGATCAGGATTGAAATCTTTTCTATCTTTCCCTATGTTATCAGGTGTACTCGTTTGAGCTAAAACATAGCGTTCTTGCTGTCCTAAAAGGTGCTCTGCTGTAAATAAATTGGCACTTAAGAATAGCAATAATTTTATGTAGAGTCTGGGCATTATAGTTATGTTTCCTTAGCTCTCAAAATAGCTTGGAGGCAATCTAAGTCTCTAAAGCTATGATACATCAAGACTACATCAAGCTGCTTTCAGCCCTTATAATCTGTAAAACTTGATCTCAGATTACATCGCGTACAGATAGATATTGTCATCAACTATCTCTGAATTATAGTTGGAAAACAGGTACAAAAAGTTAGATTTGTGGCGACGATCTTAAGTTTAACTCAATCTCATCTCAGTAATTACTCTATTGCTGGGCATATAACTAGCTGGTATTCAGTTAGTAAGACCATGTAGATTGGGTTTCTTAGGTTTAATTAATTACGGTTTTAACCTAAACTGAAATGATAAATAAACTCAATCTCATTGCCAAGTTTCTTGGTTTCTCTC
>CAZKXO010000219.1:0-6536 GCA_964556525.1 uncultured Saprospiraceae bacterium | reverse complement strand
TAACGACTTCAAGAATAAAGTGAAGACTGCAAAGATCAAATACGATAATCAGGTCCCATTAAAAATCAAGCAAAGTCTGTATAATGAGATGCCAGAGGAGAAGCTTAAAAACATTCTCTATTTAAATAACCAAGAACTGGGATTCACTGAAGCCAGTGATGCACAAGGTGGCTTTTCGTCCAAAACATTTTCTAATGGAGCTGCAACCGCCGACCTTGATAATGATGGAGATATAGATGTCATTATAAACAACATAGATGAGCCTGCAACTTTGTTGGAAAACCATTCTTCCTCATTTGGCAAAGCATGGATAAAAGTCATTTTTGCCTTAGATTTCCAAGACCTATTACCTCAGGTTACTGTCTTTAAAGATGACCAGAAATGGTCTCAAACTGTAAGGCGTACTCGGGGTTACATGAGCAGTTGTGAACCCATCGCACACTTTGGATTAGGAGAAATACAAAGTATCGATTCTGTTGTAATAAGCTGCCAAGGAAAAAGGCGAGTTATAAGAAATGTGGGGATTAATGAAAACGTGAAGGTGGATAAAATGAGCACCAATATATCACCATATCATATAACTCAGTCTGAAGCATTTATCAAGCAATCGATAAGTAGCCTAAAACTATTTGTAAAGCATAAGGAAAACAACTACAATGATTTTGAAAAAGAAATCTTACTACCCTACAAACAAGGAACCAGAGGTCCACGAATAACAAAGCTGAATACTTCCAGCATAGGGTCAGACCAATTATTTTTTGGGAATTCATTGGGAGCCAATTCTGCACTTTTTAATAATGATAATGGCACACTTACCAAAAACAAATCTGTAGTTCAAAGTATAGAAGGTGAAGTCTCAGCACTTATAAGTTTGGATCTCAACAAAGATGGAACCTTAGATTATGTTGTAGGCACTGGTGACAATTCAGAAACTGAAAATTCTGATATCTACCAGAACTACTTGCTCATGAGTAATGGAGGAACCTATACAAAGCAAATTCTTCCCGGTCTTGCTAACACCGGTGATATTGTACATGCTGACTTTGATAATGATGGATATGATGAATTTATTATTGGGAACAGAATCATTCCACAGAAATTTCCAATAGCGGCAGAGAGCCAATATTTCGAAAACAGCAAAGGAGAAATATCTCTCGACGAAAAAAAATCTGCCCAGTTGTCAAACTTAGGTATAGTTAACGACCTAGCAGTATCCGATGTAAACCAAGACAAGTTACCTGATCTACTTGTTGCTTCTGAATGGGAGCCCATTAGAGTCTTACTGAACACAAAAAATGGATTTAATGAAGTAGAGTCTTCTTTCTCTCAGCTTTCTGGTTGGTGGTACAGCATAGAAGAGCTAGACATTAATAAGGACGGATTACCGGATTTCGTCATGGGTAACTTAGGTGGAAATTCCAAGTATAAAGTGAGCGAAAAAAAACCTCTAAAAGTATACGCAGATGATTTTGACAATTCTGGCAGCTTAGATATTGTCTTATCTAAAAAGTATAAGGACGAATATGTCCCACTAAGAGGAAGAGAATGTAGCTCAGAACAAATGCCTTTTGTTGCAGAGAACTTCAAGACTTACGATCAGTTTGCAAAAGCCTCCTTGGTAGATGTATATGGCTCCATGGATAACAAATACCAAAAGGAGAGCACTGACTTCAGACATGTTTTATTAATGAATAAAGGCGAAGGAAAATTTAACGTAGAATATCTACCTGCCATCTCTCAAATGACACCATTCCTAGATATGGTGAAATATGATCTAAACAATGATGGATCAGAGGATATTATTGCTGCAGGTAACATTTACAATACGGAAGCAGAAACACCTAGACTAGATTACAACTCAGTTATTGTATTGATTTCAGATGGCAAAAGCAACTTCAAGGCTGTGCAAGGATCGCAATTAGGAATACATCTCAGCGGAGCAGCTAAATCATTAGAAATAATACAAAAGGGAGATTCATCCTATCTTATCATTGGTATAAATGATCAGATTCCGGAAGTCTATCTGCTGAATGAAATCAGTTCTTTATAAAAGAAAAATTATACTCACGAAACATACGGTCCACCACTATTACATAGTATAAACCAGAATCTAACTCCCTTAGATCCAGCTTCTGAAAATTACCAGATTTCCTTATAATAAGCTGACCGATACTACTATATAAAGATACACTGTAGTCCGTGGAAGGCCAATCTATGGCACTGGCTTTTCTTAAGAAGCCTTCTGTATAATAAAAGGGTTTCAGATTTTCATTTATATCTTCAGTTGCACTTATTCTACAATCGAGATTAAGTGGATTTACTTCTATGCTTGGTGCTTTTACAGACACGTCCAATCCCTCAAATCTCGGATCGTCCATAGAATACTTTGTTACATTAAACGTACTGCCTATAATACTGCTACCTTGCTCTATAGGACCAAACAAAGAAACCGTCCCCCTATAATGCCATACTAGTTCTAAGTCAGAATTGAGTTCATATATTCTTGTATTGCTGCCCGAGCAGATGAGAAGATTTCCATTAGGTAAGATTTCAAAACTCGATAGAATTGGAGAATCAAACTGAAAATCCATATTCAAATTCACATAACTGCTATCTAAGGAGGCTTTAAAAGTCGTATCTAAAATAAAGTTTTCATCTCTCCCTAATTCTGGACTTACAACAATAGGTGCAGAAGACATTCTGGTCCTACCATTGTCAAATAAAGTTATTCTATCATCTAGAAATCTTGCATTGTGCTGACCATCGAAAAGAGTCACTCCTGTTTCGTTATAAACAAGATCATTACCAAAACGAAAAAGCAAGTCTCCACCAAACCCAGCTTGCCCTCCTTCAGAACCTCTTGCTTCTTCTATCGTGGTGCTGTGGTCTATGACCCATATTTCATTTAGATTTCTGACACTAAGTAGAATCTGATCTTTGGCCTCATCATAATCAATAGAATTCATATGTAACCAATCGGCGTCATCGTCGCCTGGAAGATTTATATCTATCCGTCTAGGATTGGGTCTAGATATAAAGTTAGGCAGATTGGAATCCACACTTTGAACGACATGATCAATGGCACGCCATTCCCAAATTATTTCAAAACTAGAAAAACCAGATGGAGAGATTTCATAGACCACCTCTGACCAAAATTCTTCCATATCTGTATTTTGGAAACCGATAGAAATTAAAAAGGGTCTGTCGACCTTCTCCCAAGCGGTATATAAGATATTTCCATTGGGCATAATATGGAAATCATGATGAGCCCCAGGCAGCTCAGCTTGCCAGATGAGTTCACCTGACCAGTCTAAATGCTGGAGAAAACCTCCCGTACCTGCATGTCGAAAATCACTATTGACTCTATTATTACCTGTACGCCATAGCTGGGCTTCTTCATCAAGGTATGCCGCAGTTCCAGGAGTGAATTCTGAAGACCATCTGTTTATTACTTGACCGCAGTTATTTATTAGATAAGTATCTGTGGATTCTAGAGGTGTATATAAGGTGTAGGCATTATAAGCTAGTTCTGACTCTAGTGTGAAGAGACCTACTGTTTGTTCTTGTCCTAAGACCGAACAAACAATGAAACAAAGGAAAATAGAATAATGGACTTTCATGATATAAAAATAGGAGCTCCAAACAAATGAAGCTCCTATCAATTTTATTCTAGACTACAATTTCTATTGTTTAGTCAAAATCATTCGTGTTTCAGTATCACCTGTCTGACCTGCACAACCACCTGTTGCAAAACCTTCGTTAAACACTAGGGTAATAACAGAGTCATCAGAAAGATCAAGTGGTGCTCCGACAGCGATTCTGTTCTCATCCAATACTGGACCAAACATGATTCCACCACCTCCACAACCAAGGCCGTTAGAATCCATCAATTCGTAAACTGCCTGATCACAAACTAAATCAAATCTAGTAGTATAAGGACCGAATCCACCGATACCTGGTAATACTAGAGACTCAAAAGTTCTAAGTGTAGAAGATCCAGGAACTGTAGAAACAGTTACTACCAAACCATCTTCGTAAGGAGGACCATAACCTAGTCCTGCATCTCCATCATAAGATAATACATATGTACCTACAAACCTGTCATCAGGCTGAGGACAAGTCAACTTACCATTGAAGTCAAAATACCCTTGGAATGCACTTCCTCTAACAGTACCTGTAGAATTAGTAGAACCATAAGTAAATCCATCTGAAGTGTTTACTTCACCAAAGAAAGAAAACTGGTCTCCTGCACTTACATCATCTAGAGACAAACCGAATACACTAAGTACTTCCGTTAGCGGAATAGAAACTCTTGCGCCTACATTTCCATTTCTGGATTCTGTAAAGTCAGTAATAGTTCTGAATACTGTACTAGGCTGTGAATTATTTCCGTTACCAGGTGTATTATCGACAAACTGTGCATTTATAACGTACTCTGTAACTTGATTACCGTTATCTATGTCTACGAAGTCCACCTCATAATCCAGAGCTGTAGTCGAAGCATTTTCCAAGTCATACTCACCTGTAAATAGCTCTACAAGTCTTATATACGAACCAATGGTTGCTTTTTCAAAAGTCAACACTGGTCCTAGCTCGTCATCAGCACAACTTGCAAAAAGCAAGCAAGCAAATAGTGAGCAATAAATTAATCTTTTCATTTTAAATAAATTTATAAAGTGTTAACGAATGAATCCAGCTGGATTTGTATCCCAGAAAACTTGTGTCGTCGTCTCTCTTTGACTTACATTGGCATTCCTTGTAACAAAACTATTTGGATAAGGCATTGTTCTTGGGAATGAAGCGGTAGAAGCGGCACCTGCATCGATGAGTGGTGCCATATTGTTTGGCTTTCCAGTTCTTCTATATAGGTTATAAGCTTCTATACCATTACCGAATGAAGCTATATAAAACTCGTTCATCACAACATCTAACTTGTCAGAAGCTGCATCATATCTATCAAGAACCGCGTTAACATAATCGGTCACAATACTGTCGCTAGGTATCAATGTGTTTGCAAGGATGTCTTCACCTGTAGGAGTAGAACCAATAACTCTAGTAAGAGTAGCTGCTGGAATAAGAGACTCAAATCCTAAAACTTTTGAAATTGAAGCTCTTACTCCAAGTTCTAGTTGCTCACGAGGATCTTCACCAGTACCCGCCTCTAGAGCAGCCTCGGCTCTCAAGAAATGTGTGAATGCCGCACTCCATATTGGGTGGATGCCTTCACCAAGACCTCCTTGGTCACCATCAGTCTGAGTAAAAGAGAAACTGTTGTCATCCCAAGATCCACCTGCAGGATATACACCATACTCTACTCTGTTTGGTCCATCTGGTGGTATACCTTGACCGTTACCATGATCTCTACCCATATATCCAGCAGCAGAAGCTAGGCAGAATGGTAGGTTAGGATCCACTGCAAATACATGATCAAGCTGCCCTGGAGGAATAGCATCAAATGGACCATTCGTAACAACACAGTCCCAATTATTCAAGTCTATGCTCGTTTCGGTAAACGCAGGTTGTTGTCTATAAAAGTAAAACCTTGTTCTTGGATCTGGCACTTCCTTATCTCCTACCAATAACCACATGAAGTAGTTGGCCATATAGCCACCATCATCTGCTTCGTAGTCACTTACATAGCCAGGGTGACGTGAATCAGGATCAGTTCTTTCAGAACCAAACTGGAAATCGAAATCATCAAATGCATCAGCTCCAATAAAATTGCCTTCACTGATTATAGCAGCTATCTTGCTACCTGCTTCTGAATCTACTAATCTTGTATTGTTGTAAATACGCATTTTCAATGTATTCGCCAATGCCAACCATGAAATAGGATCACCTCCAAAAAAGAGGTCATTTTGAACAAGTGGTCCATTTGCGTTCTCTAAAAGCGCAATTGCTTCGTCAAGAGTAGCTATTGCAGCAGCATAAACATCGCTTCCAGAGTCTACATTTGGGGATATAATATCTGTTCCCTGAAATGCTTCAGTAAACGGAACATCGCCAAACAAATCAACTATAGAAGTCATTACATACGATCTCAAGATTTTAGTCGCTGCATTCATTGCAGAAAAGGCTGGTTCATCCGCAATTAATGCTTCTAGTGTTACAGCATTCTGCATCACACCTGTTCCAGTGTATGCATCGAGCCAGATATCATCAAATCTTTCTGCAGTCAAAAATGTATTGTAGAAAAAAGAGTTCATGTGTCTCTGTCTAACTATTGGTTGTGTCTCCTCAAGAGACTCAGAGAAAAACTCACCCATTCCTAACTGAACCGCATTAAATAAAAACTGAGGTTCAGCTTGATCTGGCGAAGGTGCATTTGGATTCTGATTGATATCCAAATCCGTCAGGTTACTACATGATAGTCCTATAAAGACTAGCGATAGTAGAATTAATTTATATGTAAATTTCATGTGTATCAATTTTTAGAATTTAGCATTTAGAGAAACTCCGAATCTTCTTGCAGTAGGACCAGTAAGTAGATCAAAACCTCTACCGTTTCCAACACCTAAACTCAATACTTCAGGGTC
>CAZKXO010000218.1:0-6578 GCA_964556525.1 uncultured Saprospiraceae bacterium | reverse complement strand
ATATATAAATTTTTGTTATAAAATGTCATACCGGAATATTGATTATAAAAAAAGGGCACAGATCGCTCCATGCCCTAATAAATTTTTCTTAAAGCTTGTTAAGTTTTACTTTTTACAAAGCCAAGTATAAAGGAGAATATCAAAGCACCCACTACCGCTGTTATTATAGTAGTCACATTAATTCCCGCATCCCCATCAGAGCCAACACCTAAAAAGGTCTGACCTAAATACCCACCTAAAAAAGACCCTATAATTCCTGATACGATAGTTCCTATCGTACCAAAACCATTAGGCTTAATATAGTTAGCGATAAATCCTGCGATAGCTCCAAGTACTACCCAAATTAAAATACTGGTTACGTCCATTGTAAAGTTTGTTTAATTAGAATTTGTAATGTTTATTTTGAGACATAGGGATGTTTTAAAACTAATAAACAGCGAAAAAGTCATTTCTACAAATATTACGTAAGTTAAATAGCCATAACAAGATATTTTATTTGCTTATGTTAAAACTGAAACATATAGACCAATACATATTACATTTGTTTTCTATGTATAAATATTTGAAAATCATCGCATTGTTGCCGTTCTTCTTTTTTATCCTGACCAAATCCTATACTCAGGCAGGACTTCAGGTTTATACTGGCGTCTCACAGGCTATCAATAACAGTGTATCAATAACACCTAATGGCACTACACATCAAGGTTACCATCTAGGGGCTGATGCAAGACTTAATTCTGGAAACATGTATTTCGTCATAGGTGGTCAGTTTCATACTATAGAATTCTTAGCTGTCAGTGATGGCAGCTTCTTTTCTGTTACTGAGAAGATGAATTGGGGAAAACTGCGTGCAGGACTAGGCTTTAATGTGATAAATTTTATAGAAGAGAAAATTGCACTACGAGCAAAAGTACTGGGTAGTATAAACTCTTTCCTCAAAATTCCTGAAGTGTCATCAGCACCCTTTCAGAACTACAATTCCGGAACTGCAAGTGCTGTAGTGGGAGTCGGCTGTGACCTGCTGGCTTTTACTCTAGACATAGAATACGAAAAAGGCTTTTTCAATGCGGTAAATATGGTACAGGGCACCCAGTTTGATTTTTGGACAGTTAGTGTTGGTGTACGATTTTGATAAAGCACAATCTTTGCATAATAATTGAACAGCTCAAGAAACAATACTTTACTCTACCTCATTCACTTTGTTAGCGGAATAGCAGCCTATATTTTTCAAGAATACAGCGTCTTGTTTATAACCATTTTTGCAGGAACAGCGCTTGCAGCTTGCTATTATTTCAAACCACAAAATAAATTTCTAAGCTTCTATTTCGAGGCGATCTCCCTACTCTTAATTATTTATTTGGTGAGCTGGCTAATAATATATCTGCTAATAAGTTTGGGCTAATATTCATTTTGTTCGATATAGGAAAAGCAAATTAGCTGAGCTGCCTAAGTCGCTTATCTCTTGAAAATTCTGTTTACAAAAAAAAACCGTTTGATATACTCAAGACAGAATCTTGATCAGAACTATTACGCAGTTTGTTAGCCTACATTTTTGTGCCTCAAACTACGAGAACAGTCTTTCTTACCTTATCGAAACATGCCCCCGTTCATTTATCTCACCTAGCCCAATATTTACCACACTATTTATCATCGACGGATCATGTGGCAATTCTACCTTGATATAATTATCTGTGTAGCCAGTCATTATTCCAGAAACTTTAGAATGCTCTAGCAGTACAGGACGCTGCTCAGAAAGATGCGCTTCATAAAAAGCCATTCGCTTTTTGTCAGACAATGCTCTGAGGACTTTATTACGTCGACGGCGTTCTTCTACAGGTACGATACCGTCCATATCGTAAGCGGCCGTGTTTTGTCTTTCGGAATAGGTAAATACATGCAAATAAGAAATATCAGCCTGCTCCAGAAAAGCTACTGTTTCTAAAAACTTCTCTTCTGTCTCTCCAGGAAAGCCAACAATGACATCTACCCCGATACAACAATGCGGCATCATGAGTTTTATAAAATCTATCCTGTCCTGATACAACTCTGTGCGGTACCGGCGGCGCATGCGCTTTAGGATATCATCAGAGCCAGACTGTAAAGGCATATGGAAATGTGGTGCAAATTTTTTGGAACGGCATACAAAGTCTATGACTTCCTCCGTACACAGATTAGGCTCGATGGAGGATATCCGTATACGTTCTATACCGTCTACCTCATCCAATGCCCGAATAAGATCTATAAAATACTCCTTCCTTCTAAAACGGGTAGTTCCTGTCGCACTAAGGTAAGGTTGCTTTCCGAAGTCTCCTATATTGACTCCAGTAAGCACAATTTCTTTTATACCCAGTGCTGCAATCTTATTTGCCTCTGAAAGTACATTCTCGATAGAATTACTGCGGCTATTGCCTCTGGCATTGGGTATGGTGCAAAAGGCACATTTATAATCACAGCCATCTTGGACTTTGAGAAAAGAACGGGTTCTATCACCGAATGAAAAAGCTTCCTCAAAACTATTAGCATGGTGTACCTGAGTAGTATGGACTTCTGCTTTTCCAGCAGACTTAGAAATGCCATCGACATAGTCTAGCACTTGGAATTTTTCTGAAGCGCCCAAGACCAGATCCACCCCTGGAATCTCAGCAATCTCTTTTGGCTTTAGCTGCGCATAACAACCTATGATTACAACTTTGGCATCAGGAGATTTACGCAAGGCAGTGCGAACCATATATCTACATTTGCTATCTGCTTGCTCGGTTACTGAACAAGTATTGATCACATAGATATCTGCACCTTCTTCAAACTTATTGATTCCATATCCTGCTTGTTCGAACTGTCTGCCGATAGCAGAAGTCTCTGAGAAATTGAGCTTGCAGCCCAAAGTGTGAAAGGCAACCGATTTTGGTGTGGACATAGAGCAAAGATATTATATTTAGGTAAACTCAGATTCCATTAAGGATTACAAATACAATCCAAATGTATAAATGCATACTCATTGTTCTGTTTGCAACATGTTTTATCTGTTGCTCGACGCCTACCTATGAATTGAACTCTGAAAAGACAGAGAATCATTTGTTGGTTGGTTATGGGATCTACATGAACCTACCGTTTGATTTTAAAAAAGCAAGTTCCTATAAAGGCTATCAGTTACGCGACAAGTCAGCATCCGTATCTGTAAAAACTTCTGAAGAATCCCTTCAAGACGTTCTGAATCATTATACCTCAAAGTCCTTTAAAAGATCCAACCTCAAAGCCTTGGAACATCTCAATGTCAATTATCAAGACAGTCTAGAAGGCATCATCTTTACATATCTGGATAAGCGTTCTAAATATATTTCCAAGAATGTAGTTTTTCCACAGGAGGACAACACGACTCTGAAGATTAATTTTTTATATCACAGCAGTAGAAAGGGCGAATATGAAAAGATGACCAACAGAATGCTCAATTCCATCTATCTGGACAATGACAACGATAGGGCCTCTAATGATGATGAGCCATACAAGCGAGTTGTCAAAACAAAAATAATAGAAAAAAAATGGTCGCTATACGATAGATTTTGACACTGAAAACCCTATAGTATTATTTACCAAAGATGGCGTCAGCCCCACATCTTCAGCAGACAGTTTATATGCAGAGTTGAGAACAGAAAAACACAAATTTCTTGATCCCTACAAGTTCTTTGAAGATTTTAAAATCCACGATGATAGTTGTCCAAAAAGAGGAATCGGTTATGAAAGGATTGCCAATGCAACCATCTACTCCAAGAAAGGAGAGTGCAATGGATCCTATTATCACTACAAATTTTACTATGAAAAAGATAATACAGCTTCGATGATGTTGGCAGTGCGGTCCACTGATGAAGCCACTACAAAAGAAGCTATCCTATACTTCAGCAATCGATTGGTCCAAAGTGAGATATTTATTAAATAGTGAGGTCAAAGTTTAAAGCAGTTCTTCCTGAACTTTGATGTCTAATCAGTGTTCTGAGTATAAAAATCAAAATCATTAAGGCAGAATTGCCAAAACATAAGGAAATATATGCAAGAAATCAGCTGTGAAATGCCTTTACCTTTGAGTCAAAATACAACCTATGAGCAATAGTACCCAAACTGAGTTGTCCTATGAGTCTTACTTTAAGGCTGGTATAAACTATACTGAATATAAAGACAAATTTCAGGAAGAAATGCACTCTGATAATCCTGAACCTTATGCTAAATATCTTCCTCAAAACTGGAGCAGACAATCCAGACTGGACAGAAAACTGAAACTTAAACCAGAGTTACTGACAGCTCTAGAAAAACTAGACACCAAGCTGAACTGGCTGGTCATCACTGAACACTGGTGTGGCGACGCCTCACAGATAAATCCTGTCATTCAGAAAGTCGCTGAACAAAGCAATGGAAGAATAAACTTGAGATTTGTCTACAGGGACGAGCACGAGGAGCTGATGGATGCCCACCTGACAGATGGACGCAGTAGATCTATACCAATTTTACTCTCGCTGGATGACAACTTCAAGCTTATTGCCAGCTATGGACCTCGCCCGGACGAAGCACAAAGACTTGTAAAACAAATTCTGAGCGAAGGTGGCAGCTATGCAATTCCTGTGCACACCTGGTATGCTAAAGACAAGCAAAAAGCAATACAGTCAGATCTTTTGAAACTGATACCTGCGGCATAAGCTGAAAACTTAGTTATGCTGGATAAGAATCTCTCTATCCTTTGGGGAGTGGAATCTGATCAATAGATTCCATCCTCACAGGCTAGTGTACTTATCTTATTTGTTCTCACATCTAGGATTGTACTTTATCTGGTCACAACTATTTTCTCCGTCCATCTTGCATTGGCATTGGAAAAGTGCAAGAAATGTATTCCAGTGTTCCAGCTAGAAACATCTAGGCTGTTCTTTCCAGGAACCAACTGCATTTTAGAAATTAATTGGCCGAACTTACTAGAGATACTCAGACTAAGCTCTTGTTCTGTATCTATGAAAACAAGCTCTTGGGTAGGATTAGGATAGATGGCTATATTCTCAGAATGAATACTGGTGCTAGAACTGGTCTTTACTATTAGTTCTAATAGTTCATTATAAGAACAGCCAAATTCATTGACATTTGGAAATGCATAAAAGCCAGCTGCGCTGTGCAAGATTCCATTCCATAAATAAGGCAACTCTGCTTCGCTTATTTCCACACGAGTTAAACTATCCATGGTGCTCGGACTTACGGTTACGTTGTAGGTGGTTAATTCTGTACAGCCATTTGGCAATTGTTCCTCTGTCTGATAGGTTCCTGGCCTAGTGATTATAATATCACCCATCCAATAAGGCAAACTATTATCACAAATATTTAAGTCTAGCACGGTATCATTTGTAAGCTTTATTCTAAGGTCGTCCTGACCGAATCCTATGCAGCCAGCTGCATCGGTGTAGCTATATTCTATTGTAAGTCTAGTGTAGTTTTCCGCAAGTAGAGGATCAAAGGTGTTATTTACTACGCCTACTCCCAAGTAATTACCGCCTTCGGGAAAGCCGCCATTTAGGTTAATTGGAGAGGCATTCAGACATATTTCATCCTGAGCCAAGTCAAGACTTACAGCTATACTGCTAATATTAAAATCGTTTAAATCACGAATACAAAGTATCTGTGCATCTCTTATAAATAGATCATAACTGCCATCTGCCAGAGCATCATAAGTCACAGAACCAATATCGTCAGGTATTGGAGTCAGCCAAGTTACCCCACCATCCAATGAGAACTGAATCTCCTCTACCGCAGGGTCATCTGTAAAGCTTAGAGTAACACTACCATCATTTAAGGTGCAGTCTGCATTACTTGTTTCTATTTTAAGATTAGAAAACTGGGAAAGGACTGTAGATAGAGCAAAGGTATGTTGCTTCATTTCAGTACAACCATTGGCATCAGTTATTGTAAGCTTATAAGTTCCTATCCCTAGGTTTACTTGATCCATTGTGCTAGGCTGTAACCCGACACCATCTTCTGTTTCCCAGTTATAACTGTAAGGTGCCGCCTCCTGAAACTTTTGGGCTTATACTTCCAATATTAAGGCTGTCTCCAGTATCACATTGGGCTTCCGAAAAGCTCAACCAAGCATCCAGTGGCTCAGGAGAACTTACAGTATATTCCTCTGACTTAGAATTTCCATCATTATCTGTTACCGTCAGTCCATAGAGGCCTGGATAAAGATCGTTCTGATCTGCTGCACCAGCTGCTAAGTTGTCTTCAAATAAAACCTGAATGACAGCTGGCTCTATAACCTGCCACTGGTAAATGTAAGGTGCTGTACCGCCTGATACATCCAACGAGATAGCACCATCCGCAGAATCCGTGAAAGGATGACAACTAAGATCTATTACTATTGCATCGATGCTTATCTGAGCAGAGCCAGTTAGAAATGAAAAAGAAAGTACTGAAAAGACTACCCATGATTTCATGATTAAAAAAATTGAAGTTGTTGAGAAAATCAGAATACTAGTAAATGGAATTTTACATAGTCGGATAGATAACTATCTGAAGTTATTAAGAAACTTACACTTTTCAAATAAAAAATTGGGATT
>CAZKXO010000217.1:0-6585 GCA_964556525.1 uncultured Saprospiraceae bacterium | reverse complement strand
ATAAAATAATTAAATATTTAACATATTCAGAACAGAGCTTATAGACCTATTTGGGTGCTATTTGCTTCTGTAGCGCTAAAAAAGATAGGATTTAAATTTTTTATACTGCTAGAATGAATGCAGAGTACTCTATTTATACGATCTTTTGAGCCTATTGTCACTATATCAACCAAAAATCTTCCAAATATAAAGTCATGTATCCCTTAGACGAGCAAAAGGCCTTACTCCGATTGTCAAAGCAATTCCTAAAGAATCCAGTACAACTACTAGAGTATGAAGAGCTTATAACTGTTCTTCAGTATCACGAATGGCGCTATGCAATCCTCAATGACCCAGTTATTTCTGACAAAGACTACGATACTCTATTTGACAAACTGAAAAGACTAGAAAGTGAGGACAAGAGTATCATTAAACCAGACTCCCCTACCCAACGACTGACTAGTGATCTAACTAATGACTTTCCTTCAGTACCACATCTTAATCCAATGTTATCATTGGCTAATTCTTATAATGAGGAAGATCTAAATCACTTTGATTCTCAGATTAAGAAGCTGTGTAACATGGAAAACACTGCTCAAAAATTAAACTACTTCGTAGAGCCAAAATATGATGGTGGCTCCATTGCTCTTGTCTATGAAAATGATATACTTGTCAGAGCAGCTACTAGAGGTAATGGCACAGAAGGAGAAGAACTGACTGCTAATGCAAAGGTCATACCCTCCGTCCCGCTTTCTGCTCAGTTTTCAAAGTTAGGTATCCATACAGCTGAACTAAGAGGGGAAGCTGTTATAGAAAAATCTACTTTCAAGAAGAATAACGAAATAAGGGCCCAAGAAGGACTAGCTCTTTTTGCCAATCCACGTAACGCAGCTACTGGTGGATTGAGAATGAAAGATCCTCAAGAATCTAAAAAACGAAACTTGGAAATTTTTGTTTTCCAGCTCGCTTATGCTGTAGACAAAGATGGCAAGGATATGCTGGAACAATTAAAGAGTCATGGCAATAGCATCAAAGTCCTGCAAGAGATGGGCTTTAAGGTAGCCTTTGAAAAAGAACAACTTTGTAATGGGATAGAAGCGGTAATAAAAGCTTGTAATAACTGGGAAAGCACCCGAGAAGATTTTAATTATGAAATAGATGGTGCAGTAGTGAAAGTAGATAGTTTTGAGAAACAAAAGGTCTGTGGCTCTACGCAACATCATCCAAGATGGGCAATCGCATTTAAGTTCAAAGCCAAACAAGCACATACTAAATTACTAGAAGTAGAATATCAAATAGGAAAAACAGGTGCCATCACTCCAGTAGCCAAAGTAGAACCTGTACATCTTGCTGGTGTGACAGTTTCTTCGATTTCTCTGCACAATGAAGAATTTATTTCCCAGAAAGATTTGAGATTAGGAGATACAGTTGTAATAGAACGAGCAGGAGACGTCATTCCCTATGTGGTAAAATCTATATCTGACCTAAGAGATGAAAGCGAAAAGATAATAGAGTTTCCTACTAGCTGTCCTTCCTGCGAGTCGACCTTACACAAATCTGAAGACCAAGCAGCCTGGCGCTGTCCCAATAATAATTGCAAAGCACAAGTGCTACAGAAAATGATCTATCATGTATCGAAGCCAGCGATGAATATAGATGGATTTGGCAAATCTTATGTGGAGACTTTTTATAAAAAAGGTTGGCTATCTGACTTGAGTGATTTATACAAACTGGATTACCAAGCCATAGCTTTGCTAGAAGGCTTTGGAAAAAGATCTGCTTCCAAACTAGAAAAAGAAATAAACAAAGCCAAGCAAAATCCTATACATAGATTACTGAACAGCCTCAGCATACACCATCTAGGTAGAAAAGCCAGTAAGCTTATAGCACAGGAAATAGAACATGTGCTGGATCTGCAGAACTGGACCACAGAAACCTTTACCGAAATAAAAGACATCGGTCCAGTGGTAGCCGACAATGTGATTGCTTTTTTCCATGAACCTAAGAATATCGAAATTCTAAAAAAGATGGAAACCTGTGGTGTCAATCTTATGCAAACCGAAGCTGACAAACCAAAAGTAATCAGTGCAGATGCACCACTTATAGGAAAGACAATCCTCTTTACTGGTAGCCTACAGACTATGACAAGAAAGGTCGCACAGACCAAAGCTGAAACAGCGGGCGCCAAAAACATTTCTGCTGTTAGCTCCAATCTAAACATACTAGTGGTCGGCGAAAAAGCAGGATCGAAACTCAAAAAGGCCCAAGCATTAGGAACAGTAGAAATTCTAACCGAGGAACAGTTCAATGAACTCATAAATCAATGAAACCTAACTTGCTAAGTGACTCCAAAAAGGCCGTACTCTTTGCCATCCTGATTACCTTAGGAGTACACTATTTGTATTATCCAAAGTGGAGCAAAGATGGGACTGAAGCCACTATTTCCTGGGATATCACTGGTTACTACCTATACCTTCCAGCCATCTTCATCTATAAAGATCTTAAGCAACTCCATTTCAAAGATGAGATGCTCAAAAAGTATCACCCTTCTCCAAATTTCGGGCATGCGTTCTTACACAAAAAATCAGGCAACTATGTTATAAAATATTCTTTGGGACAGGCAGTCAGTTTTTTGCCTGGCTTCACAGTAGGACATATCTGGGCAAGCAACAGCAACAAATATGAAGCAGATGGTTTTTCTCTGCCCTATCAGTTTTGCATTTCATTCTTTAGTCTATTGTGTGCAATTATTGGATTTATAGTCCTTAGGCTTATATTACTTAAATATTTTGATGAGCTGACGGTTGCCTTTACTATTATCAGCTTGCTGCTGGGGAGCAATTATTTAAACTATACAGCTATAGATGGTGCCATGACACATAATAGTATATTTACCATTTATGCCTTACTCATCTATCTAAGCATAAAATATCACAAGGTTGCCAAACTTAGAACTGCAGTAAGTATTGGCTTTCTCATAGGACTGGTTGCATTGATAAGACCTACGGAATTGATCTCTTGTATGATCCCTCTGCTATGGGGGACTGACATCTTTAGGAGGCAAGCCATCAGGAATAGAGTTTCCTTCTTGGTCAAGCAATACAAACAACTGATATCAGCTGTTATAGTCAGTTTGGCGGTCGGTAGCTTACAGCTTATATACTGGAAACATGTAGGAGGAGAATGGCTCATATACTCTTATGAAGAACAAGGTTTCAGCTGGTTGCGGCCACACATAAGAGAAGGCATTTTCAGTTATAAAAATGGTTGGTTGGTCTATTCGCCGTTTATGATTTTTTCTTTGATCGGTTTCTTTTTCTTGTTGAAAAAGAATAGAAAGATCTTCGCGACCATCTTTGGGTTTACTGTGCTATTTATTTATATCGCTTTTGCCTGGGACATCTGGTGGTATGGTGGCTCATTGGGACAAAGAACAATGGTACAGTGTTATGCTATACTCGCCTTTCCACTAGCGGCTTTATTTGCAAGCTTAATTAAAAGTAATCTATGGATGAAGTTAATTGTGGGGCCAATAATGTTGTTGCTTATTTATGTCAGTCTATGGTTTACGCATCAGGCACATGAAGGTGGACTATTCTATACAGCACAAATGACCAAGCCTTACTACTGGAATACTTTACTGACGTATGAGAAAAATCCTGAAAATCTAAAACTGCTAGATCATGTAGATGCATTATATGAAGGCAAGAGAGAAAACATTCAGGTTATATCATATGATTCTACTTTTATTACTCTACTAGATAAAGAAACAAAATTCAGCAAAGAGTTTTTAGTAGCCGCTGATCGTATGCCTGCTGATTATGAATGGCTGAGAGTATCCGCAGAATGTAAAATTGGTGAGAAAATATGGGACACCAGGAAGATGACTCATTTTATTGTCGAGTTTAAAAATGGAAAGGAATTACTAGATCATCAGACTTTCAGAATCCAACATCACATGAATGAAAACGAAACCAAGCGCATGCACGTGGATATCCAAAAACCTACTCTTCCATACAAAGAAATACTCGTACGATTTTACAATCCTGGTGCACAAAATCCGATAGAAATCTCTAAAGTTAGTCTGGAGACTTACGACGAAGACTAGCCATTTATAACCACTCGGATGGTATCTAAAATAATACTTGCAAACTCCGTCAGAGCATCTTCCCCATCTATCGGCCCTGCGTCTAGCAGCCAAGATTGCGTTACTCCACCGCTAGTCCAACTTATGTATACACCACCTTGGTCTCCACAATCAGGACAGCCAAAAGTCTGATCTTCCAGCGCCAATAACTCCTGCGGCATAGCAGCTCTCAAAAAAGCTACTTGCTCAAACAAGTCTGCTGATAATTCTTCAAAATCAAAGGAATCACCAGCTCCACCATAGTTATCTACTTTATCTTCGAAGAGTTGGGTATCAGTCAGCTTAAAGGTTTCTACACAACTTTCTCCGAAACATTCGCCAAAAAAATGTCCAAATACCAATACTGGTTCTGTATTTGAGTCTGCGCATTCTATGAGGTTGTCTTTACATGCTACAAAAGAGAATGAAGATAAAAGCCCGAGGATCACTAATTTTCTTGTTGTCATCTTTATTAGATTATAGATACACTACCAAAAGACTGGTAACTACAAAGACGGAAAGAAAACTAGAAACCGTTGGTGAAACAGAAAGGAATTTTCAGATTAGTTCCACCAGACTGCATAGCCTCGTTTTTTGAGACTATTAGCTAGGTCTTTTTCCATTTGGGTCGCATCGGCTCTGGTCATAGGATTGAAAGCCGCGTAGAGACTCGGCCGTAATAACTTACCATAACGTTCCACATACTTAGAGGAGATTTTATAGCCTTTGGCATTCCTGTAGCCAGTTACATGCTTTTTAAACCGTTCTTGTGGGCTGTGGCTGGTCATACCGACATACAAGCAACCTCTTATGCCTTTATAATGAGGATTGGCTTCGCGGAACTTGCAATCTTCTGACCAGACTTTGTTGTCCAGTTCTACCACATAGACATTGTGGCTTAGTCGTGCTGCTTTTGTTCTAGCCATGTATAGTTACTATCACAAAAACAGAGCCATACTACTATGATGCCAGAAGCAGGTCAATAAAACTTTAGATGAATAAAAGCGGATGGGTTACTGCCTCATACCGTTCTCCAGTAGAAAGTTCCACAGTTACTCTTAGTCTCAATTCTTGATTCAGCTCTGGAGCTTTAGTCAGCTGGAAGAAAAGGCCTGGTCTCTTAACGTTTCCCTCTCTTGCAAGAAACTCTTCCAAAGAAAGCAACTCCCTATAGTTGGAATACATTACGCGTAATAAGTCATTTATAGAAGTATCGGCAAGATGATCATCATCAAAGTCATTGAGGGTCGTAATTGTAATATTATCGAAAGCTTCAAACTTCGAGCCTTCCAATCCTGCTTCAGGTGGGGAACAACCATACACTTGATTTACAAAATCAAAGTTCCATGCAGATCTATGCTCATAAGCAATGTATTCTACATCAAAATTTAGAGCCAAGTATTCATAATCAGCAAAGCTTATTTCATTTACTTCTATCAGATTATTATCTCTCCCTACATGATTGGTAAGCATTCCTTGTATATCAAAAAAGTCTGGAACTGGACCAAAACTGCAATCAAGTCCATCAGAGCAATTGGGTAAAAACAATCCCATAGAAAAAAGGCATAGTAATAGAAGTGTTCTGACTTTCATAATGTCTATTTATACAGACGAACTATTTTAGTTTATTAGTTTGGCTTTATCTACAGTTATTCCTCGGTATAATAACTATACAACATCTTGACATATTTTTCGGCATTGATAAATCCTGTCCCCCACTCCTCATATCCATTGGTAATCTCTTCATTATCTATATCCTCGAGTGCCACGCTTTGTGAGATCTTTCTCTTTACTCTGTCACGCATAATCCTGAGCATCTGCATATAATCATTAAGATCTTGCTTGGATGAAAGATCTCCGTGACCAGGGACTATTTTTGTATCCTCATCAGTTATCATCAGTGCCGCTTCTACTGCAGCTATCAGTCCATCAGGTGAGCCACCCATTGCGACATCTACAAAAGGAAATCTTCCTCTGAAAAACGTATCTCCCATATGTAAGACATTCATGCTTGGAAAATAGACGAAGGAATCTCCATCAGTATGTGCATTGTGATGATGAATCAGATGCACAGACTCACCGTTAATGTGCACTTGCATATTTTCACTATAGGTCAAAGCTGGCCAAGCTATTTCTGGTGCAGCTTCTGTTGTCCTTCCGAATGGCCTTATCTGATCTGTAGACAAGCGTTCTCTCACATTATGATGTGAAATGATAGTAGCTCCTTCAGTTGCAAAAGCTGCATTTCCACCTGTATGGTCACCATGCCAATGCGTATTTATTAGATAGGTCACTCTCTTATCAGCCAGAGAATCTATAACCGCCATAATCTTAGGTGCTAAGGGTGCAAACTGATCATCTATCATCAGTGTCCCATCCTCTCCTATAAACAAGCCTATATTTCCTCCTCTACCTTGCAACATATAGAAGTTGTCTGTCACTTGTATAGGCTTAATAACAACATTGTCCATATTTCTCTG
>CAZKXO010000216.1:0-6627 GCA_964556525.1 uncultured Saprospiraceae bacterium | reverse complement strand
GGACACTGTTCGGATAGTAGTTCTCTTCCGAATTATTCTCTGCTTTGGTGTCTGAAGAGGCCAGCTTAAAAATCATAATCTTGAAGTTGGATGATTAATACCCTTTAAGACCAAAATCCATGCTAAAACTGGGAGAAACTACGAATGAAGGTAAAAGAAACCTTCAAGACTACGTATTACAAACTAATATTGTATATATAAATATGATTATCAAACAATTATGAATACGATAAGCATAATATGTTAAAAACTACTTTTATTCTAATGTTCATATATTATAGCGTACACAACTATAAATAGATGACAGTGAGTTATAAACGTATGAAATTAAGAGTCTATATGAAAGCTTTTTAAAGAACTATTGTAGCACCCAAGTCTCGCCTTGGTATTCATAGCCTACTATACCCATATTTCTTTGTAGGTAAATGACTAGCCTTTCCCTACTAGCGGCACCCTCAGTAGAGATAACCTCATCGAAGGTGCGGCCATTTAGTTGCACAGTTCGTAAGTTCATGAGTGGGAACCTTACGGATCCGCTTCGGTCAATAGAACCAGTATCATCATCTATAATGAACCACAACTGCTCATGATCACCGAGTAGTAAATCTTCGTTCAATGAACCCCATATCTTAATTACTTCCTCTTGTGTAGTTGTGCTTAATTTGATAGTAGGTTTTACAAAAGTATTGAAGCAGTCCCTATCATCTCTAATTGAGATATCATTCTCTTGAATTATACTGTAATTTATGGTTTCGTTAGTACCATTAATCATATTGATTTCTGTAGTGTTATCATAGGGAAAAAACTCCATCAGCTCAGCAGAAACTTCCAGAGTTTTGTCTTCGCATTCGCCACAAGACATCAATAGTAAAAGGATGAGGAAACTAAAGGTAGTTGCTATTCTTTTCATTGCAATTATGATTATAATTATAAAAGTAGGGATAAAGTATACTGCCTTCTATTACTAGATTGTTAAGATATGTTATCATTGATTCAATATGTAGGTTCCTTGTTCCTACACAGGCCAAGTTCTTCTGCCTGCGCCAGCTATTTATTTGTATTTTGAGTACAAACTTGTAAAATGCTAAGGTGTATAGACCTTCATTAGAAATCAAATAAGCAATTATGGCTTACGACGAATATCAAGTAGAAAGAATAGACAGAATCCTTAATGACAAGCAAGTCAATTTCTTTTCTAAAAAGATGATGGGTGGCCTTGTCTTTATGGTCAATGACAAGATGGCCTGTGGGATACACTATGATAAGAAAAAAGAAATGGACCTACTTATGGTAAGAATAGGACCTGAGGCAGTAGAGAGTAATCGGAGTAAGAAAGGGTGCCTGCCTATGGATTTTACAGGTCGTGTAATGAAAGGTTACGTCTTTGTGGGGCCAGATGGCTATGACACCGAAGAGGAGCTAGAATATTGGGTAAATTTAGCCCTTGAATTCAATCCTCTAGCCAAGGCCAGCAAAAAGAGGAAAAAGAAAACTAAGTAGAGATACAGATCTGTGGATGTGTAGTGGATTTTTGGCCTACGCAGGTAAACTTATGTAAACTACTTGTCAGATTTCACACTTAAAAGCTCATCATTTAAGAAATTGTAAAATTTCTGTCATGCAGCAACCGATGATTTGTTCTACCTTATTGGCTCCATTATTATTTTGCTGATTTTTAAAAAGTTACTGACTATGACTTTTAGACTCCTTTTACTGACCATTTATACCTTATCTATTCTATCCTCATGCTCCAAAGTAAATCCCCTAGATTGTGAGCTAACAATTCTGGATCACTCCACTTGTGAAGACAACCAAACTGTGCTTCATGTGAAAGTTGAGGGTGGAGAAGCACCTTACATCTTTCAGATTAAAAACAAGTATGAAAAATCTATTATCTATTCACAATTGAGTGATGAACCAGAAGCTATGCTCTACGTAGAAAATGCAAACGACATTTACTATGAATTGCACGTGATAGATGATGCCTTAGAATCAGAAGTTGCTGACTTCGAAATCAGACCTACAGGCAGCTCTCAGCTTAGAGACATTCTGGAACTAGAAACTGAAAATGAAAAGATTATTCTCAATAACGTAGATGTTCTACTCTACAAATCTGAGAATGCCCTAGAGCTTTTTGAAAAGACAACGACTGATAGCCACGGTGCCTTTGCTTTCGAAAACATTCCTTCTGGCATATACACTATCAAGGTGGATCTTAACGAAAAGTACAATAGATACAAACTTGTTGCAGACAACGACCTTAATAATAGAATAAAAATAAAAGCAGGATCAAGAGAAACAATACCTTTTATAATCAACTGTAGACTAAATCAGGGTATAGATCTATACCTTGATCTACCATAGGCAGATCAAGGTATAATGATTCTATTCTATTTTAATCTCGTCATATTCTTTGAAAATATCCATAGGTAAAGATTTTATCTTCTGGATATATTCTCTCCAGTCATCTGCAAAGAACTCATTGATTCCAGAAAGTACTTTTTTAGATTCAGTCTGAGCTGTCTCTATTGCATGTTTACCATTTGCTGTAGGTGCTCCCAGAGAAGTAGAAAGAAATCTTCTTCCCATAAAGAGTTTGGACAATAGTGTTTTCGAGTCATCTCTGTATTCTGTTTTTTCTGACTCTGGCAACATGTAAAGATTCATCAATGAATCTATCTGTCCTGAAACAGATTTATTCAGTTTCTTGTATTCTTTTTGGACAGTATCCGGCTGAGCCTCGATAATCTTCTCATAGAGTTTCATCGACTTTTTCGCTTCTTTGAGATTGTCATATGCCGTTGTGATTTTTTCTATTGTTTCATTATAATTACTCATAGAAGCATACTTGGCCTTGGTATCATAGTTGCTGGCTTCTATGCGAGGGTCCAGTGCTACAATCAGTTCTGTGGAATCCTTATGATCGCCAAGTTCGAATACCATTTTGTAGGTTCCTGGCAATAGAGGCATGCCGCCGGGTTCAGATTTTTCTTTTGGTGTTTCTCTACGAGGAAAGTCTACACCTTTCGCATCAGGATTCCAAGAGATTCTATTCATGCCTTCCTTTATCTTCCGTTTTATAGTTCTTAACGTATCTCCCTGACTATCAATGACATACATCGCCACTTTATCTGTTTTATTCTCTTTTTTATCATCCTTCATCTTGTCAGACATTTTGTTTTTAGCACCATCCTTATTAGCCCTAGTATCTACAGACTTTTTGGCCTTGCGTTTCTTTTTTCCATTATCCTTGGTCATAGTATGTTCTTCCTGAGGTTTTTCTTTTTTTGCAGGTTTTTTCCATAGTGTAAATACTGCACCTCTAGATTTGTTCTGTCCTTGAAAATCTCCCTGCCCGATGAATCTTACCCCTTGGTAGGATCGAGACGAAGTCTTATATGCTACCCCGGGTTTGAATACTTTGAATTCTTCATTTAGTAATTTCTTGCCCTTTCTAGACAGTTCCCTTAGAGGCTCTATATCATCAAGAATCCAAAAAGATCTACCAAAAGTTCCTAAGACCAAATCATCATACTGCTCTTGTATTTTCATATCCCTGATCTGCACTGCAGGAAGCCCCTTCTTCCACTTAGTCCACGAGCCCCCTCTATCCAGAGAAAAATAAAGGCCGACATCTGTACCTAAGAAAAGCAAGTCTTCATGTTTTGGATCTTGGACAACAGATAGCACAAAACCGTCTACATCATTATCATCTACAATTCTTCGCCAAGTTGCACCACCATCTTTAGAATGATAGAGCCAAGCCGACCAGTTGTTCATCCTGTAATTATTAACAACTACGAAGAGTTCTTTTTCATTAGTCTTGGATAATTCGATCTGAGGAATCCAGCCGTTTTTAGGAAAGCCCGGTAGTCTATTCGAAATATTATTCCATGACTCTCCCCCATTTCTTGTTACCTGCAGATTACCATCATCGGTACCTACCCAGATTACATCCTTATCATGGAGACTAGGGGCAATAGCCAAAACACAGGTGTGATTTTCTGCTCCTGTAATATCCAGTGTCAGGCCACCACTCTTGGATTGATTTTGTTTTATAGTATCATTGGTCGTTAGGTCTGGAGAGATAATACTCCAGCTGTGGCCTCCATCTGTACTATGATGTACGTACTGACTGCCAAAATAAAGGCTATTGTCATCAAAAGGATCTAATGCTAATGCTGCATTCCAGTGGTATCTCAGATTCTCTCCTTCTGGATGCTGTGGTTGGATAAACTCTGTACGTCCTGTTTCTCGATCCCAAAGGCCGACATTTCCTTCTTGTGACATAGCATATCCATATCTATTATTGTCTTTCCGCGGTGCCACATCGAATCCATCACCAAAGTACAATTCTTGCCAATCATGGTTAATGATGCCCCCTCTTCTAAGTACAAAGCCAGGACCAGCCCATGAGCCGTTATCCTGCATGCCCCCATAGACATTATAAGGAAAGTCATTATCTACATCGACGTGATAGAATTGGCCTACAGGCAAGTTGGTTACAAAACGCCAGGTCTTAGAGCCATCTCTGGAAATATTTAATCCTCCATCATTGCCATCTATAAGATAGTTGGGATCATCGGGGTCTATCCAAAAAGCATGATGATCAGGATGGATATTGTTACCATAGTCTGCAATTGTTTTGAAGGTCTTACCGCCGTCTTCTGATTTTGACACATAAGACCACAGGTTATAGATTCGATTTTCATTCTTCGGGTCGACATAGATTTCAGAATAGTAGAATGGCCTATTACCAATATTTTTCGAAGACACCAATGACCACTTCTCTCCCCCATCTATACTTTTATATAAGCCATTTTTCTTAGCTTCTATAAGGGCATAGACAATATTGGGTTTGGAAGGTGCAAAGGCTAGACCCATTCTACCTAGATTGCCTTTGGGCATGCCTTCTTTCTCTGTCAGTTTCTTCCATGTATCTCCTCCATCATAACTGAGGTACATGCCTGAGCCTTTTCCACCAGAATTGAATCCCCAAGGTGTACGGCCAAATTCCCACATGGCTACAATAATTTTATTTGGATTGGAAGGATCGGCGACCATATCAGCGACACCGACATTGTCCCCTACATACAAGGTTTTATTCCAGGTTTTTCCCCCATCTTTAGTTCTGTATACGCCTCTATCTTGAGAAGGTCCCCAAGCGGAGCCCATAGCTCCTACAAGAACAGAATTGGTATTGCTAGTATTGACGATTACTCTATGGATGAGTTTAGTTTCTTCCAGACCCATAGAACTCCAAGTCTTTCCTGCATCTACAGATTTGAATACACCGGCACCACTGTTGTGAGAGTTACGAGGATTTCCTTCTCCAGTACCGACCCATATTTCAGCTGGATTGTCTTGATTGATCTCCAGTGCACCGATACTTTGTACAGGTTGATCATCAAAAATAGGTTTCCAGTTGATTCCGCCATTCTTAGATTCCCAGACTCCTCCGGAGGCAGCTCCTACATAGATATGGTCTTTGTCTCGAAGATTAACATCGATGGCCGTTATTCTTCCGCTCATACCTGCTGGCCCAATATTTCTAAACCTTAGTGCCTCAAATTTTTCGAAATCGATCTCTTGTCCAAAGCCCAAAATGGGAATCAAAGCAAGAATAAGAATAGTAATGTTTTTCATAGTATAATTATGTAAATGGGAAGATGGGTAACATCTGTTTTAATACCAAAAGATTGAAAGACATTTAAGATAAAACGAAAGAATAAATGGCTATAAGCAGCTGCTTTTTGGTAATACCTTTCATATCTCTCATATTTGATCTCATTTCAAGACCAATTACAATTTATCACAGAAGACACAAGGAGATATGCAAAATATACTCACAGGCAAAAATGTACTATTCACAGCAGGCGTACAAGGTATCGGCGAAGCTATTACCCAACAATTTACTTTTACTCCTGCTGTAACTTCTGTACTAGGTGGTCATGGTATCAGAGTTAATGCTGTTGCCCCAGGACTAATTTGGGGGAATACCTTCCATAATACACATATGAAAAAAGAATCTGCAAACAATACAGTTTCCAGAATTCCTATCCAAAAAGTAGGCAACGCTGATGATGTAGCTAGCACTGTGTTATACTCAGCATCTGAGTACAATGATTTTAGCCTTACAAGCTTGCTTTAGAATCACTGCAATATGCAACAACTTGTCTTTCTACTGAAATCCTCCAGACCCGGCTTATGGTTCTGCACCTTGTGGCTCTATCTGTTACCTACCAGTCAGATGGATTCCATATGGTCTTCCATTCCCTTTTGGTTTGGCCTGTTTTATGTGAGCTTTCCCCTGAATCTACTTGTGTATGGTTGGAATGACTATGTAGATGTGTCAGCTGACAAGTTCAATCCTCGGAAAGACAGTTTCCTATTTGGTGCTCGAGGAACCGACAAAGAAGTCAAGAGCCTACCCTCAGCAATAATACTCACGCAGTTGCTCTGTCTACCTCTATTGATTTATTTCTGTGGTATCAGTTTTCTAATACTATTTATAGCATTCTTAATGATCAGTTGGCTTTACAATCTGCCCAATGGAGGACTGAGAAGCAAACCACCCTTGGAGTTACTTTGCCAAATAGGGTAAATTTGACAGCGATTCAGGTTGCT
>CAZKXO010000215.1:0-6687 GCA_964556525.1 uncultured Saprospiraceae bacterium | reverse complement strand
AATAATCTCTGATTTGTCTGCTTCCTTCAGTTCTATGACCAATTTCTTATTGCTTGTCATTTATACGCTATACTCATAATTGTGACTCCTCTTGAAAGCTTTGAGAGTATTCATAATTAAAGATGAAACGGTCATAGGACCTACTCCACCAGGAACAGGTGTAATATAACTAGTCTTTGGCGCTACTTTTTCGAAGTCCACATCTCCTACCAATCTGGTTCCAGACTTTCTAGTAAGGTCATCTATCCTATTGATACCAACATCTATTATGACTGCACCTTCTTTGACCATATCATGAGTTACGAAGAACGGTTTTCCTAATGCTGAGATTAGAATATCAGAGTTGAGGCAGATTTCTTTCAAATTTTTGGTTCTCGAATGTGCAAGTGTTACTGTAGCATTACCTACTTTTTGCTTACGGCTCAGCAAGATACTCATAGGTGTACCTACGATATTGCTTCTGCCTATAACCACCACATTCTTCCCACTTGTTTCTATCTGATATCTCTCTAGCATAATCATTATTCCGAAGGGAGTTGCTGGAATGTAGCAAGGCAAACCCTGAGCCATACAACCAAAATTGTAAGGATGAAAACCATCCACATCTTTTGCAGGATTTATTGCAAGTAATATTTCATTATCATTGATATGGTCTGGTAGTGGCAATTGTACGATAAAGCCATCTACGCCTTCATCATTATTCAAAGCTTCTACTGTTTGCAATAACTCTTCCTGAGTAACGGTTTCTGGCTTTCTGATGAGATCAGAGGCAAAACCTACTCTGTCACAAGACCTAACCTTGTTGCGCATATAGGCTTCACTGGCAGGATTATTACCAACCAGTACAGCCGACAACTTGGGCGCTCGCAGATTCAATGATTTTATATGTTCGACTTCTGCTTTTATCTCTTCCTGAATAGTCAGAGATAGTTTTTTTCCATCTAATAATTCCACTTAAGCTATTTGATTTTGATCTCTATAAAAATGAGCGGATAAGCTCTTATACAATTTGAAACAACTAAGTCCGATAGCCAGACCTAGTATAGCTCCGCAAATAACATCTGAAGGATAATGAACTCCTACATAAACTTGGGCAAAACTTATTATACCAGCCCATAGGAAAAACAACCATCTCCATTTTGCAGTAGCAAATAAACAAAAGAAAAAACTTCCTAAAGCAAAATGATTAGTTGCATGTGATGAGGTGAAACTAAATCCGTTGGAACAAGGCACTCGAATAACTGGTTCTAGATATTCTACATGACAGGGTCTCATTCTTTCTACATTCTTTTTGACAACCTTACTCGACATAAAATCTGATAGGCCGATCGTACATGCAATACCGACAAATACAAGCCAACCATAGCCTTGGAAATTCTTGATTATATGGTAGATGAGGATGAGATATAGGGGAATCCAAAAGAGCTTGTGACGAAGTGGCACGAGAATAAAGTCAAAAAGCCCATTAGATAAGGTGCCATTCACCCACATGTACAGGGATTCGTCTAAAGTTAAGAGGCTTTCTAACATGCTGCAAAATAGGCATTTTCACTACCTCAATACGCTATCCTTTTAATAGATTTGAAGCAAATTAAGATGCATTGGCGATAAAGAAATCAATCTCAGGAATGAGAGGCACTATTGGCGGTCAAATTGGGGACAATCTGACGCCTGTAGACATTGTGGAAATGACAGCTGCATATGGGAAATGGCTCATAGAAGCAGGACAACCTAAAAAAGTAGTTGTAGGTAGAGACGGTAGAATATCAGGTCCTATAGTCTCACAACTGGCTATTCAGACTCTCCTGAGCATGGGAATATCTGTGGTTGATTTAGGTCTTTCTACTACCCCCACTGTTGAGATAGCGGTACCTGAGGAACAAGCTGGTGGTGGTATTATATTTACTGCCAGCCATAATCCTCGAGAATGGAATGCTCTGAAACTGCTCAATCACAAGGGAGAATTCATCTCTGCTGAAGATGGGGCCTTTATACTGAAAGCAGCCAATGAACGAGATATAGAGTTTTGTCCCATTGATGACTTGGGTAGTTATTCAGTATCAAACAGTTACATTGATATTCATGTAGATAAAATTCTAGATCTGAATGTTTTCGATATCGATACTATAGGCCAAAGAAAGTTTAGGGTTGTAGTCGACTGTATAAACTCGACAGGCGCATTGGCTTTGCCTCCATTATTTGAAAGAATAGGAGTCGACTATGAACTGATAAATCAGGATGTAACTGGCGAATTTGCACATAATCCTGAACCAGTTCCAGCAAATCTAGCTGACTTAGCTGCACGTGTAGTATCCACTAAAGCAGATATGGGCATCGCTGTAGATCCCGATGTAGACAGACTGGTTTTTGTATGTGAAGACGGTTCTATGTTTAGCGAAGAATACACAATTGTTGCTGCAGCAGACTTCATCTTAAAGCAGAATCCTGGCAATACTGTATCAAATCTATCTTCTAGTAGAGCCTTAGCTGATATCACAAAGAAGTATGGCGGCACTTATCATTATGCTGCTGTGGGTGAGGTAAATGTTGTGAACAAGATGAAAGAGGTGAATGCAGTCATAGGTGGTGAAGGAAATGGTGGTGTAATCTATCCGAAGTTACATTATGGGAGAGATGCACTTGTAGGGATAGTAATGGTGCTCAATCACTTGGCAGACCTTGGAGTGAGCTTATCAGAATTAAAGAAATCATATCCAAGTTATCAGATTGTAAAAGACAAAATTGTCTTGGAAAATGATGCGGACGTGACAGCTATTTTGGATAAGATAAAGAATGTCTATCTTGGAGAGGAAATCAATGAGGAAGATGGGCTCAAAATCGATTTTGCTGATGGGTGGGTTCATATTAGAGCATCTAATACCGAACCGGTTCTCAGAGTTATTGCAGAGTCCGGCTCAGCCAAGGAAGCAGAAGTAATAGTAGCTAAAATTTTAAAGCTTATAAATGATGGACATGCATAAAGTATCTTACGAAGGTATATCTGATTTGGAAAGTTATTTTGCTCACTTTAGAAATGGAGTGATAGGACATGATAAAATGATCCGCACACCTTTTGGTCAGAAGAAACTGATTTATGCAGATTGGATTGCTAGTGGAAGAATGTATCAACCAATAGAAGATATTTTTCTAAATGATATCTTCCCCTACGTCGCCAATACTCATACCACCACAAATACAACTGGTTCTTCCATGACGCTGGCTTATGAGCAAGCTAGGCAGATTATCAAGGAACATGTTAATGCTAAGTCTACAGATGTATTGATTTCTAGTGCATCAGGAATGACCGGGGTTGTTAATAAACTACAGAGAATACTTGGGCTACGGATACATGAGAACTATATGGATAAGGTCGCTGTCGAAGACAAACCTTTGATTATTTGTTCTCATATGGAGCATCATTCCAATCAGACCTCCTGGCTAGAAACAATCGGTGATGTTGTGGTTTTGGAGCCTTGTGAAGAGGGAAAATTCAATTGTGGTAATCTTGAAAAGATTCTGAAAAAGTATAGCGATAGAAAAACTAAAATTGCTGCCGTTACATCTTGTTCTAATGTCACTGGGGTCTTTACACCTTATCATGACATTGCTGAAATTATGCATGCCCATGGAGGACTTTGCTTCGTAGATTTTGCATGTTCTGCACCATATATAGACATAGACATGCATCCTGCTGATAGACCAAACGCAAGTCTTGATGCCATCTACTTTTCTCCACACAAGTTTTTGGGAGGGCCGAGTAGTACAGGAATTTTAATATTTGATAAGACGTTGTACAACAATGCTATTCCGGATAATCCAGGTGGTGGGACAGTAGACTGGACCAATCCATGGGGAGAGCATAAATATCACGATGAGATAGAAGCACGAGAAGATGGAGGCACTCCTGCCTTTTTGCAGACTATGCGAGTAGCACTGAGTATAAAGCTTAAAGACCAGATGACAACTAAGCGTATTCATTTACGGGAGCAGGAATTATTAGGCCTTGTATGGCCTACTTTGAGCAAAATTCATAACTTAAATATTCTTGCTGAGAATGTGCCAGATCGTCTGTCTATTATTTCATTCTACATAGATGACTTGCATTATAACCTTGTAGTCAAGCTGCTAAATGATAAATTCGGAATACAAACCAGAGGAGGATGCTCTTGTGCAGGAACCTATGGCCATTACTTATTGCATGTGACTCAGGAAACCTCTAAATCTATTACAGACAATATATCCCGTGGAGATTGTTCTATGAAACCTGGTTGGGTAAGATTATCACTTCACCCAGTAATGACCAATGAGGAAGCTCTTTTTATTGCAGATGCTATCAAACAACTTGCAGAAAATCATGAGGAATGGTCAAAGGATTATAGTTACAATGGTAAGACCAATGAATTTGAACATAGAGACTTTAGTAATCTTGAAGAGGACATTGTTAAAGGTTGGTTTAATCAAAGCTTGTAATCGGTCGAATGAGAATTTATTTTGACAATGCTTCTACGACACCTTTACTAGAAGAAGTTAAAGAAGAAATGACCAAAGTTATAAATGAAAACTTTGGAAATCCTTCTTCTATACATCTTCATGGTCGTCAGTCTAAGATTATTATAGAAGATGCACGTAAGATTATTGCAAATGGTCTGAATGCCTCCACAGGAGAAATCTTCTTTACATCTGGAGCAACGGAGGCTAACAATATGGCCTTATTGTGTAGTGTTCGAGATCTTGGTGTCCAAAGAATAATTTCTACAGAAATAGAACATCATTGTATACTTCATACTCTTGATTATCTGGAACATAGTACAGATGTTGAACTTGTATACCTGAAAGTGGACAGCAAGGGTACTCTAGATTTGAAGGCGTTAGAATCACTGTTGCAGTCTTCAGACTCAAAAACCTTGGTTTCTATCATGCATGGTAACAACGAGATAGGTACCCTATCTGATATGTCAGTAATAAGTGAGATGTGCAAGTCCTATAACGCATTGTACCATACTGATACCGCCCAAACCTTGGCCAAGATTCCAATAGATGTTTCCTCAACACAAATCAGTTTTCTCTGCGGGGCTTCTCATAAGTTCTTCGGACCGAAAGGTGTAGGATTCGTTTATATCAATTCTGACAATATTATCCAGCCCCTGATGTATGGTGGTGATCAGGAAAGAGGTATGCGTTCAGGAACAGAGAACATCTATGGTATTGCTGGAATGGCCAAAGCTTTTGACTTAGCATTACAACAAATGAAGCAGAGAAAGACTAATATTTCTAAACTCAAAGGATACTTTAAGGAAAGACTTGTCTCTGAACTGGATGATGTACAAATAAATGGATCAGACTACTCCCTATACAACATACTAAGTGTCTCTTTCCCTGAATCTCCTAAATCTGAAATGTTGATGATGAATTTGGATATTATGGGTATTGCGGCCTCATCTGGAAGCGCTTGTAGCTCTGGTGTAGAAAATGATTCTCATGTACTAAAGGCTATAGGTCATAATCCTTCCAGAAAGACTGTTCGATTTTCTTTCTCTCATTTCAACACAAAGGAGGAAGTGGACTATGTCATGGACAAACTCAAGATCATAACTCCAGCTAAAAGCCTTGTCTAAGTCCCATCTGCATTATATCAAGAGATGCTTCGAACTTGCAAAACGAGCAGGCAAGAATGTAAATAGCAATCCCAATGTGGGCGCTGTTATAGTATACAATGACACTATTATAGGTGAAGGTTATCATCAGAAATATGGAGAACATCATGCTGAAATCAATGCACTAAATAGCGTCAAAGCCCAAGACAAGCACCTTATCAAGGACTCCAGAATCTATGTCTCTCTAGAACCCTGCTGCATCCACCGAAAAACACCGCCCTGCAGTGATGCAATAATAAGTAGTGGTATTAAAAAAGTGATAATCTCAGCTACTGACCCTAATCCAGATGTGAATGGACAGTCAATAAAGTTACTGCAAGAAAAAGGCATAGAGGTCATTACTGATGTCGCACAACAAGAAGGGAAAGATCTCTTGCTGCCATTTGTAACACAGTTCCAAAAGAGACCATTTATCATTTTGAAATGGGCACAGAGTTCTGATGGCTATCTTGGGAAAAGAGGCAAGCAAGTCTGGCTTTCAAATAATTATGCTAAACATCTTACCCATCAATGGCGAACTGAAATAGATGGGATTCTGGTAGGACATAACACTGCTTTGACCGATGATCCGCAGCTCAATATCAGATTGGCTCATGGTAAAGATCCAATAAGAATTGTGCTGACTAAGGATGTCTCTACACTGACAAAAACAAAACTATATACTGATAATTCTAGAACAATCTTTGCTTGCCCTCAGCCTCCACTTGCAACCACAAATTCTTCAAAACAACATGTCATGTTTTCTAATGAAGAGGACAGTTTAGATAAATTAGTTTCAGAGCTCTGGAAATTGGGTATAGGCCGTCTAATGATAGAAGGTGGGTCCAAGACACTTAAAAAGTTCATTGCCAGTGAGTTATGGGATGAAGCCCGTATTATCAGAACTCAGAAATCTTTGGACTCAGGAATAAGAGCTCCACTCCTTTCAGGCAGAAAATATAACAAGCTAAACATCGGAGACAATGTCGTCGATTTCCTCTACCGAGTTTAAAGTGTTAAAGATGTTTTAATTAACTATACCCTAAGGAACGAT
>CAZKXO010000214.1:0-6687 GCA_964556525.1 uncultured Saprospiraceae bacterium | reverse complement strand
AAACCTTTCTCTTCACCTTGGAAATCCTAGCATAACCGTAACCAGGTAAGTCGACTAAATACCAACTTTCATTAACCAGATAATAATTTATAGTTTGGGTTTTGCCTGGAGTAGATGAAATTCGAGCTATGTCTTTCCTTTCCAACAACATATTTATCAGTGAAGACTTACCTACATTGGACCTTCCAATAAAGGCAAATTCTGGAAGATTAGTCTTTGGACATTGTTCCATTCTCTCATAACTACCTACAAATTCTATACTTCGAATCTTCAATTTAATATATGTTAAAAATTGTATTTGAAATGTTTAATATATAACCTTTGTCGTTATTACTCAAAATCGCGTCTATATGTATAACCTCAAATATACCTTCATAATTCTCTCTTTTTTATTCACTGGTTCATCAATGGCACAAATAGGTGTAAAACTAGGTGTACATTCCTTTGATGTTGCCTCCCCTAGTTCTATTTTTCTCGACGATGATACATCTATCAATTATTTGGATTCCGAGCTCGGATTTCATGGTGGACTTTTTGGAAAGATAGACCTTGGAAAAATAACTTTGGAAACAAGAGCCATGTTACATTCGACTGAGGTCAATTACACTTTAAATGGTGATAATGGTAGTGTTTTAGGAAATATCCGAAATGAACGATTTACAAATTTAGACATACCTGTTCTTTTCGGTTTCGACCTTTTGTTTCTAAATATATTTTTAGGTCCAGTGGCACATATAAATCTTAATTCTACCTCTGATTTAGTAGATTTTAGGGGCTATGAGTCTACATTTAGTACGGCGGAGTATGGATATAGAGCGGGATTTGGAATTGAAATAGGTAAAACACTTTTGTCCTTAGAGTACGAGGGCAATTTTTCTAATTTCGGCGACCACATCTCTTTTGCTGGACAAAGATTTGACTTTGGACAATCGCCTTCAAGGTTACTTTTGAGTATAGGCTTCGAATTATTCTAGGCTATAAGGAGCCTACAGAGTTCTAGTTTAAGTTGACAGATTGGAATACTTCAGAATGCTCATATTCTCTGAAATCTACTTGAGTAATACCTGAAATACCTTGCTCTTGCATATAGACTCCATAGAGCAAGTCCATATTGGCCATAGTGGATTTATTATGTGTAATGATGATGAATTGTGAGTGATCAGAAAATCTTTTAATCAATCTTGAAAACTTCTGAATATTCAAATCATCAAGTGGAGCATCTACCTCATCAAAAATACAGAAAGGTGCAGGCTTCAATAAATAAAGAGAAAACAGCAATGCAGTCGCAGTAAGCGTTTTTTCTCCTCCCGATAACTGATTCAGAACTTTCGGTCTTTTGCCTTTTGGTTTTGCAATTATTTCTATACCGGAACTTAGAGGGTCTTCTGCGTTAAAAAGTACTAAATCACAGTCATCTTCATCAGAGAAAAGACTTCTGAATACTTCCTTAAAGTTAATCCTGACCTTGTCAAAGGCATCCATAAATTTCTGAGCAGCATCAGTATCTATCTCCTTAATAGTATCAAGCAAAGATTCCTTGGCTTCTAAAATGTCATTCTTCTGTTCTTCCATTGATTCATACCTAGCCAGTATTTCATCATAGGCCTCCACAGCCATCGGGTTGATCTCGCCATAGTTGTCAAGTCTCTTCCTTATTTTTTCATATAGAGTAGTCATTGCTTCAGAATCTTCTATCTGCGCAAGTACTTCTTCAGTAGAAATTGATTTGATATCTATATTGAATTCTATCTTGAGTCTATCCATAGACGACCTCAGTTCAAATTCTATTCCTGTGAGCTCGTCCTTCTTATTATTGATATCTAACTGAAAATCTTGAAGTTTCTTATTTAGTTTTTTCAGTCTGAGTTCCTTGTCGTTAATTACAGATCTCTTAGAAAAGAATGCAGCCTCAGTATCGCCAAGCTCTTTTTGCTTTGCATCTCTTATTCCATAAGTTTCACTCAGCTCAGATTTTAGTGAATTGAGTTCTACATTTGATTTATCTATTTCTGACTTGAGGGACTGAATTTCAGTATCAGAACTTGTAGCTTTTTGTGTCAACTCCTTTACCTGATTTGAAAGAAAGCGAACTTCTTTTTCTACAGCTGTCGTGTCATTTTGATGTTGCACCCAAGCCAACTGCGCATTATTAAATAAGCTACTCACCTCTCCAAAGTCTTTTGCTATTTCTTCTATCGCTCCAGTCTGCCCGCTTACTATTTCTTGCTTTGTTGTTATTGATGCTATAAGAGTTTGGAGGTTAGATCTAAAGGAAAGAACTTTGCTCGAGTTTGATTCCACGGTTGCATCATATTCACTGATCTTGGAGGTTGAAATATTTCTGATTTCAGTAATACTAGATACCTTCGTTTTTAGCTCTGCCAGCTTGATATCTGTGTTGTTTTTCTCCAAAGTGAGTTGGGCAATTTTGTGGTCTATAGATTCAAAACTCAATTCTTGAAGCTTGGTTTCTGCTTCTTGTATTTTTTGGGTTCGCTGACCTATTTCAGAATCCGTTTTTTCTATACTTGACTTTAAGTCTTTGGCTGCTTGCTTTCTTCCAAGACGTTTGCCATCGAACAAACCTAAAGATCCTCCTGAAACAGAATGTCTAGTTCTCTTAGAATCTCCTGATGGAGAGATGTAAATAACATCTTCGGAGGGGAATGCCCCTTGTAATACCTTTTCATCAGCAACTATAACAACATTACTTAATAGATGGGTCATCAAACCATCATATTTTGAATCATAGTTTATAACACTTAGTGCCGGCTTCCCGAGGTGGTCATAGAGAAGAAGTTCATTTGTCTTGGTATCTTGAAAAGAAGAAAGAATAAAGAATTTTGATTTTCCCTTCTGAGCACTTCTGAGAAGTTTTATAGAATTACGAGCTTCCTCTATTGTATCTAGGACAAAGTAGTTAAGATAAGGTTCTAGGTAGGATTCTAATGCATTTCTGTACGTATCAGTAGTCTCTATGATATCTGCTAATACTGGTTTTTTCTCTTTCCAGTTTTTATAAAGGAACTTAGATGATTCTGGGAAACCCTCCAAATTATTCATCATGTCTAAAAGCAAGTCTAGCTCATTGGCCTGTGCATCTCTTTTTCTATGAAGGGATACTATGGATGCTTTTTCAGATTCTATATTCTTATTTAATTCCTCTTGTTTGGTCTGGAAATTTTCCTTTTCTAACTGGAGAGAGGAGAGTTTATCGTTAATGGAAGCTAGACTGGTTTGTTCTTGTTCTAATTTGCTATTTATGGAATCCAATTCATTATTGACTGAAGAAACTTCTTGAGCTGCGATATTCTTATGATGGGCTAAACTTTCACTTTGGGAATTTAATTCTATGATAGACTTTTCTAGAGTAAATCTTTGTTCTTCCAGGAGTTTCAGTTCATCCAGTTCAGAAGTGTTTTCACCTTGTATGGCTTGTCTTTTAGATTCTATCTCTTCATACTTAGATTTCCAAGATTGAAAGTCAGCTTCAAGGCCCTTACTTTTACTGCTCAGCTCAGTATACTGTTTTTCTTTTTCACTTTGCTGATTTTTAAGCTCATTGAGTCGTTCAGAAAACTCTACCTTGTTTTTGGTTACTCGATCAATGTTTTTTGAAACAAAATTTTGCTTTTGGATAAGCATATCCTGACTGCTTTCCGATTTCCTTATTTGATCTATAAGTAAACTAAACTCCTTTTGCTTATGTGATAGCAGTTCTTCACTGTCCAGATTCGCCTTTTTTGTCTTTTCTATTTCAGCTTCTAGAGTATTTGTTTCGTTAAGTTGTACTGTATATTCTTCCTTAAGTTTTGACAATGCAGCCTTAAGCTCTTGTTCTTTTCCAATGGACTCTTTCTGGGAAAGTACAGCTTTTTGAATACTGAGTTCCTTGTATTGATCTTTAAGTTCGTAGTACTTCTTAGTTCTTTTTGCCTGCCTTTCAAATTTTTTGAGATTATCTTGTAATTCGAAGATTATATCATCTACCCTATCTAGGTCAGCTTGTGTACTATTGAGTTTGAGTAGTGTTTCTCGTTTTCTGGATTTGTACTTTGAGATACCAGCAGCTTGCTCAAACATTCGTCTACGAGCATTGTCTTTGTCTGAAAGGATATCATCCACCATGCCTAACTCTATGATGGAGTAGCTGTTAGAGCCTATACCTGTATCGAGAAAAAGATTCCTGATATCTTTCAATCGACAGGTGACATCATTGATTCTATATTCGCTTTCGTTGGTATTGTAGAGTATTCTGGAGACTTTCACCTGATCGAACTCTAAAGGAATGAGTTTTTTAGTATTGTCAAAGGTCATGGATACCTGAGCCATGCCTGCCTTTTTCTTACTCTTTGTCCCATTAAAGATAACATCTACCATTTTCTCTAATCGGAGTTCCTTGCTCTTCTGCTCGCCCAAAACCCATCTTATAGAATCTACGATGTTGGACTTTCCAGAACCATTGGGACCTACAATGCCTATTATCTCATCGTTGAAATGGATAGTTGTATCATGAGCGAAACTCTTAAAACCTTTTATTTGTAGACTTCTTAACTTCACAAGAGAACAAATATAGTTTTTTCATCTATATGGAAATGTGAGATATGTACTCATAGAATCTATATTTATAAACATTCAGAAATCTCCTGATTGGATTCTTTTTACATATACAAATTGTAATATCTTACGGTTCTTTGAGAATAGAATTAATATATTTATTTACAACAGATTACATATTATGAGACACATAAATATAACTTTTATCCTTTCTATCTTATTCTGTTTTAGTATGTGTAAAACTGTTGATAAAATACCTGAAGTAAGTATGAACAAAGAGAACACGAACATCCAGCCTCCAGTACCAGCGAAAAAACCTGAATTATTAGTGAAACATGGTGACGAACGGATAGACAATTACTATTGGATGAAACTGACTGATGAACAAAAGAGTGCAACTACTCCAGATGCACATACACAGGAAGTATTGGATTATCTGGAAGCAGAAAATGCTTATACCTCAGCTATGACCAGTCATCTAAAGGAATTTCAGAATGAGTTGTTTGATGAAATTGTAGGTCGCATTAAGCAGACTGACATATCAGTACCTTACTACAAGAATAGTTATTACTATCTGACCAGGTATGAAGAAGGCAAAGAGTACCCAATTTATGGGAGGAAGAGAGAATCTTTAGATGCAGATGAAGAGATGTTGCTTGATGTAAATACACTTGCTGTTGGTCATGAATATTTTGCTGCTAGAGGACTCAGCGTAAGTCCTGATAATTCTATTCTTGGTTATGGGGAAGATATCTTGTCTAGAAGGATTTACACTTTAAAATTTAAAAATTTAAAGACTGGTGAATATTACCCTGACCTAATAGAAAACACTACTGGCAGTTTGGTTTGGGCAAATGATAATAAGACTGTTTTTTATACGCGAAAAGATAAGTCTCTTAGATCTTACAAGATCTTTAAACATGTCCTAGGCACCCCTGCAGAGGCAGATGTAGAGCTGTTTCATGAGAAAGATGAGACCTTTTCAACCTATGTATATAAGACAAAATCTCAGAAGTATATCGTTATAGGTTCTTATGCAACCTTATCCGCAGACTATAGAATTCTATCAGCGGATAACCCTGATGGTGACTTTGAGGTTTTTCAAGCTAGAGAAAGAGATCATGAGTATGATATATCACATTATGATGGTAATTGGTATATCAGAACCAATAAAGATGATGCTAAGAACTTTAAAGTAATGGTAACTCCTGAGGACAAGACTGGAAAGGACAGTTGGAAAGAATTTATACCTCACAAACCTGATGTGTTAATATCTGGATTGGAAATCTTTAAAAATCATTTGGTCATAAACGAGCGATCAGATGGCATTACCAAGATTAGAGTTGCTAATTGGTCAAACCTTAAGGACAGCCATATCGTAGATTTTGGTGAGGAAGCTTATGCCGCCTTTACTTCTACTAACCCTGAATTTGATTCAGATAAAGTGAGGCTTTATTTTTCTTCTATGACCACACCAGCCTCCACTTATGATTATGATATGAATGGTAAAACATTGGAGCTGATGAAGCAGCAAGAGGTTGTTGGAGATTTTGATTCAAGTGATTATGCTTCTGAACGTATAGAGGTTACTGCTAGAGATGGAGCTAAAGTACCTGTTAGTATTGTATATAAAAAAGGCTTAGTGAAAAATGGACAAGCTCCTCTCCTACTTTATGCTTATGGCTCATATGGTAGTAGCATGGACCCCTATTTTAGTTCTGTAAGATTGTCATTACTGGACAGAGGATTTGTGTATGCCCTTGCTCATATAAGAGGAGGTCAGGAAATGGGAAGGCAGTGGTATGAGGATGGTAAGCTGTTGAAAAAGAAAAACACATTTACGGACTTCATAGATGTTGGTGATCTATTAGTCAAAGATAACTATACAAGTTCAGATAAAATGTTTTGCATGGGCGGTAGCGCAGGTGGACTACTAATAGGCGCTGTAATAAACATGCGTCCTGATTTGTGGAAAGGAGCTATCGCGGCTGTACCTTTTGTAGATGTAGTCACAACAATGCTGGATGAAACAATCCCGTTGACTACGGGAGAATATGACGAATGGGGAAATCCAAATGATAAAACATATTATGACTATATAAAAGAATACTCTCCTTATGACAATGTGGG
>CAZKXO010000213.1:0-6695 GCA_964556525.1 uncultured Saprospiraceae bacterium | reverse complement strand
CAACTCTATCCTTATAAAAGTGAACCAAATAGGGACACTTACTGAAACTATAGATGCTGTGACTATGGCTAAGTCCAATAAATATACCAGCGTTATGAGCCACAGATCAGGTGAAACGGAAGATACAACAATCGCAGATTTGGCTGTAGCCCTAAGTACTGGACAGATAAAAACCGGCTCTGCATCTAGAAGTGATAGGATAGCCAAGTACAACCAATTGTTAAGAATTGAGGAAGAATTAGGCTCAATGGCCTATTATCCAGGTACTGATATATTAAAGAAATAGATTATATATATTTGTCCTATAAATTTTCCCAATGAAGCTTAAGGACAAATTCTTAGAAAAACTGGGTACAGTACAGTCTAAATCTTTCTTTAATAAGTACTATTTAGCCATATTCGCATTTGTAATCTGGCTGTGTTTTTTCGATCGATATAGTCTTATAACCCAATATAAGCTGACTCAATCAGTTAATGAGCTGAAAGAACAAAAAGAAGACTATGAAGAGCAGCTCAAAGCAGCTCTGGTAGAAAGAAAGACTATAGAAAAAGATATCGAAAAGTATGGTCGCGAGAGATATTTATTCCATCGTCCAGATGAAGAAATAATTTTAATAAAGTAAAAAACACCATGGCTGTATTAGTTACTAAAGACTCCAAAATAATCGTCCAAGGAATAACAGGTAAGGAAGGAAGTTTCCATACCGAACAAATGATAGAATACGGAACCCCCATTGTAGGAGGTGTTACACCAGGAAAAGGTGGTCAAGACCATCTTGGAGTTCCTGTTTTCAATACTGTCTCTGAAGCTGTAGATAAAGCAGGCGCAGACACAACTATCATTTTTGTACCACCAAGATTTGCTGGTGATGCTATAATGGAAGCTGCTACAGCAGGTATCAAAGTTATCATCTGCATCACAGAGGGCATCCCTGTTCAGGACATGGTTAAGGTGAAAGCTTATATAAATGATTTTGACTGTAGATTAGTAGGACCTAACTGTCCTGGAGTTATGACACCAGGAGAAGCAAAAGTTGGTATCATGCCAGGCTTTATACATAATCCAGGTAAAATCGGAATCGTTTCCAGATCAGGAACCTTGACATACGAGGCGGTAGATCAGGTAACCAAAGCAGGAATGGGACAATCTACTTGCATCGGTATAGGAGGTGACCCTATACCAGGTACCACAACAAAGGAAGCTGTAGAATTGCTAATGAATGATCCAGACACAGATGGAATCGTCATGATAGGAGAGATAGGCGGAAATATGGAGGCCAATGCTGCAAGATGGATAAAAGAACACGGTACAAAGCCAGTTGTTGGATTCATCGCAGGACAAACGGCACCTAAAGGAAGAACAATGGGTCATGCAGGAGCAATAGTCGGAGGAAAAGATGATACAGCAGAAGCCAAAATGGCCATTATGAGAGAGTGCGGTATCGCAGTTGTCAATTCTCCTGCTGATATTGGAGAGACTATGGCAAGATTAATGAATGAAGGAGCTGCGACCAAGTAGCCTGACCTTGTAGCTTATTCCAACTCATTAGGAATAATTGTGCATGTCGAAGATTTAAAAAAAGATACTTTAGAACTAGGTGCTAAGTCATATAGGACTGAGCTAAGAATAGCTAAAAGATATATACTATAGCCTTTCAAGAAATTGGAAGGCTTTTTTTATGTCAAATACTAAGCTAAGTCTGCACTCCAAGTGATTAGTCGTAAGGCTTTTTATCTTAGCAGAATGCTTATCAGGTACTTTATACATCTTGCCTATAATGGAACTGACTTCTGCGGGTGGCAAATCCAACCCAATGATCCTACCGTACAAGAGTCAATAGAGCAAGCCTTGTCCACCCTTTACAACAAAACTATCAAGGTAATAGGATGTGGTAGAACAGATACCGGAGTCCATGCCAGCGATTTCTATGCGCATACCGAAGTATCAAATAACTTCAGCAAGAAAGACCTGCACTATAAGCTCAATAACATGCTTCCTAGGTCTATAAGAATTAAAGATTTGTATGAAGTAGCTTCTGACCATCATGCACGCTTTGACGCTTCTTCCAGAACTTACAGGTATCAGTTGAGTTTTATAAAGCAACCATTCCATCAGGATACTTATTATAAGTATGATCAGGCCGGACGTCCAGATTTCGAGATGATGCAACAAGCAGCTAAGTTGTTACTTGATTATGATGCATTCTTTCCTTTTTGTAAGACGCATGCCGATACCGAAACTTATCTATGTAAGCTAAGTCATTCGGAATGGTCCATTGTTTCTGATCATGAGTGGCACTATACAGTTACAGCAGACCGTTTTTTAAGAGGTATGGTACGTATGATCGTAGGTATGACTATAAAAGTCGGCTTAGGTAGAGTCTCTCTCCAAGAATTAATAAGCGCTATGGACAATCAGACCCGCCTAGAAAAAGCTTGGGCAGTACCTGCACAAGGATTATTCTTAGCCAAAATAACTTATCCCTTTATAGATGCCTGAATTGATCGTATACAGTCCCCAGAATAACAATAGGCTGAAGTATGTCCTAGATTATGTTTTGAATGAGAGATGTGGTCTGGACTATATATTGACAGACTCAAGGAAAGATCTATCCGATGGTCGCATAGTTATTAACTACAGTGCAGAAGAACTTACGAATACGATAACAATAGATTATAGTCTCTTCCTTCAGAATAATCAAGGTGTACCGGAATTCGAAAAACTTCTTGAATTCCAGAATCTAACCAGCAGCTTTGACGTATTTGCAGCAATCTTTTACTTATTGGCGAGGGTAGAAGAGTATGATGCACAAGATCTGGATACCCATGGAAGATACCAAGCTGAGTCTAGTATCTTATACAAAAAAGGATTATTGGATTATCCAGTCATAGATGCATGGATTAGATCCTTTAAGGACCTGTTAGATAACAATGGAATAAAATGTAAAGCAGAACAATATGAACTTATTTCGACTATTGATATAGATCATCTATATGCGTACAAGCACAAATCGACAGGTATTAAATTAGGATCGTTAGCAAGGGATATACTTTCTCTAAAATTCCTTAAGGTTAGTGGACGACTGGCAGACAAAGATCCTTATGATAGAATAGATGATATGATAAAATGGAATAGAGAAACTGGCTTAGATCCTACCTTCTTTGTCCTTACTGCACAACAGAGCACTTATGATAAATCTTTGCCACCTAGTAGTATTCCTTTCATAACAACAATAGGAACTCTAGCCCAAGGAAACGAAATAGGGATACATCCATCTTACGCATCCAATGCAAGTCCACATATCTTGAAAAAAGAGATCAGAGATTTAGAGGCTGTTATTGGTAGACCAATTACAAAATCTCGTCAACATTACCTTAGGCTCTCCTTACCTGAGACCTATAGAAAACTCTATGAGCAAGGAATCGCAGAAGATTATACGATGGGGTATGCCAGTCAACTAGGTTTTCGAGCTGGTACCAGTAGGCCATTCTTTTGGTATGATTTACACAAAGACACTAGTACAAACCTCTTGCTGGTGCCTTTTCAAATAATGGATGTCACATTGAAAAACTATTTGTCATTAGACCCACAGAAAGCAATAGAGAAATCTCAATCACTTATAGATACCATCAAAGACAACAATGGCTGCTGTTCTATTATCTGGCACAACAGTTCTTTCTACGAAGCAGAAGGATGGGAAGGATGGGAAGAAGTATACAAAACACTTTTACAATCGGTCTAAGAGGCTATTATATCAATCACAATTAAAGCATCAAAATACATGTTGAGTTGGGGAATCATAGGTTGCGGAAATATTGCACATAGCTTTGTAAAAGACCTCCAGTTATTGGGTGGACATAGATTGCAAGCTGTTGCATCCAGAACTATAAATAAAGCGCAAGCCTTCGCACAAGAATATAATGTGGTCAGTGCATATGGAGATTATAATTCCTTATTATCTGATAAGCAAGTGGATGTAGTCTATATCGCTACACCTCATAATTCACATTTGGAATGGTCCATTGCAGCTATGAATAATAAGAAGCATGTACTTTGCGAAAAACCACTGGCCGTAAATAAGAAGCAGGTACTGACAATGTTAGAAGCTGCAAAATACAATCAAGTCTTTCTCATGGAAGCCTTGTGGTCTAGATTCAATCCAACTATCAATGAAGTAAAAAAGAAATGTGATTCAGCTGTGCTCGGAGAGCTCAAACAACTACATGCTGAATTTAGTTTCAAAAGTAAGCATCCAGCAGAAAGCCGTTTATTTAACCCTCAACTTGCTGGTGGTGCAATATTGGATGTAGGCATCTATCCAATATTTTTAGCTTATTTTCTCTTTGGTTATCCAGATGATATTTCGATTACAGCGAAATTTGGTGATACAGGAGTAGATATTCAATCTTCTATTATCTTAAAGTATCCAGACAAGCAAGCTTCTCTTGTCTGTGCAATAAATTATGAAGGGGAATGTCAGTCCGTAGTTGCAGGAACTAAAGGAAGAATTGTGATTCCTCGTAGGTGGCACGAGGCTCAAGGTTATAGGGAAATAATAGAAGGAGAGGAGAAATCCTTTTCCTTGCCTACAACGGGTAAAGGTTATACTTATGAAATATTGGAGACAGCAAGATGTATAAGCAATGGGAAGCTTGAAAGCTCTTATTGGTCTCATCAGGATAGCATCAATGTCATTAGTATTTTAGATGAACTTAGGATACAAATTGGATTAAAATATCCATTTGAATAAGATCAAATTAAGACAAACAGAAAACCAATTACAATATGGCTTGGAAACACTAGATTGGATAGTACCCATTGCTTATTTCGTGATTCTACTTGAGTCGGCCTCTTGGATTATAAGACAAAAATCCAAGAAGACCGAAGACTACTTTCTAGCGGGTAGAAACGTAGGAGAGTTTGTTATAGGAGCCTCTGTTTTAGATTTTAACATAAAATCCTAATATGTCTGACGGTCTGCCAGGAACTGGGGATGCAGGTAAATAGCTTGATTTAATAATTACAATAAAGGTCCAACAACATATGGCTAAGAAAGGCAAAATGCCCACTTACAAAACGAGTGACGATTATATCGCAGCGCAGTCGGAAGAAGTTCAAGTTCTTCTCAAAGAGCTAAGAACTATCATCTTGGAGGCTGTACCTGAAGTTGAAGAAATGCCAAATTACAAAGTGCCTAGTTTTACCTTGGTGCCTAATGGAAAAAGAGAGCATCAGATTATGGTGGCAGGCTAAAAGAACTTTGTAAGCTTCTATCCATTTCCTACTACACTGGAAAAATTTAAAGACCAACTTTCTGAGTACAAATTGGGAAAAGGCTCTATCCAATTTCCTCTAGATGAGGACTTGCCCAGAGCTTTGATAATTAAGATGGTCAAGTATCGCAGAAAAGAGATACTGAAAGAAAAGTCAAGTTAGTATTATCTTATATTCACGATATGAATTCAGGTCTTTCTCCTACAATCTTGTTAGCAGTTGTTGCTGGTTATTTTTTGGTTCTGTTCTTACTTTCTCGTCTGACAAGTAGGGGAGCAGATACCAAGACCTTCTTTACTGCCAATAGACAGTCACCCTGGTATCTTGTAGCCTTTGGTATGATAGGTGCAACTCTATCTGGTGTCACCTTTATCTCAGTTCCTGGTTGGGTGGAAGCAAGTCAGTTCTCTTATATGCAGATGGTTTTTGGATATCTGCTTGGCTATTTGGTGATTGCTACAGTATTGATGCCCATGTATTACAAGCTCAATCTTACTTCCATCTATAGCTATTTGGATGATAGGCTAGGGAGATCCTCTTATAAGACTGGTGCTGGATTCTTTATCTTATCCAGGACTATCCAGGCTTCTTTCAGATTGTATCTTGTTGCTATTGTTTTACAGACCTTTGTAATGGATGCTTATAATATTCCATTTTTCATAACCGTAGTGGTTACTATTCTATTAATCTGGCTTTATACTTATCGAGGAGGAATCAAGACCATAGTTTGGACAGATACCTTACAGACGACCTGTATGTTGGTTGCTGTTATAATGACAATTATTGCTATTGCTAGTAGTATGAATTTATCCTTGGGCAATGTCATCATGGAAATAAAAGAGAGTCAATATTCTAATATTTTCAATTTCGAAGGAGGATGGTCTGACCCTAAAAACTTTTTTAAGCAATTTCTGTCTGGAGCCTTGATAGCAATTGTAATGACTGGTTTGGACCAAGACATGATGCAGAAGAATCTAACTTGTAAAACTATTGGCGATGCACAGAAAAATATGTTTTGGTTCAGCCTTGTACTTGTATTTGCTAATATCATTTTCCTTTCTTTAGGTGTGCTCTTGTATATGTATGCTGCACAGAATGGAATAACTATTCCTGAAAAAGGCGATTTGTTATATCCTACAATCGCACTCAATCACCTCTCCCCAGTTGTCGGAATTCTATTTGTACTTGGACTTATAGCTGCAGCTTACTCTAGTGCTGATTCTGCTCTGACTTCTCTTACAACCTCCTTTTGTGTAGACTTTTTAGGTTTTGAAGAGAAAGAAAGAAAAGAGTCTGAGAAGAGAAAAACAAGATTACTTGTTCATATTATGTTCTCCGTGCTTTTGCTTCTTGTGATAGTAATCTTTTATCAGATAAATGATGATGCAGTAATACATCAGATTTTTAGGGTCGCATCCTA
>CAZKXO010000212.1:0-6722 GCA_964556525.1 uncultured Saprospiraceae bacterium | reverse complement strand
GGAAGCACTAGTGAAGATGCCAGCAACCAGTTTTGCATTTGCTTCTATAGAGTAATTAGTCCTTCTAGTCTGCTGATCTTGAGATGTATTAATATCATAAGTGGTGTTGGAGACAGAAAAGTCAGCATTCAAGTACAAAGAATAATCTTGCGATGGTGTTATGTCTATTGTAAATGAAGGTGATTGAGAGAAGACTCTGGTTTCATTTTCTTGATTATTGACAAATGAGGTTCTAAAATTTTGACTGATACTGTACCTGGTTCTAAATTTGATTTTATTCTTGATAATAGGGATACTGAAATTGAAATATATAGATCGTCTCTGACCGTCATTCACATTTATCGGCTGATAGGTGGTAATCAGGTTTTCGTCTACGGTTTCCATGGAAGAAAACTGAGATTCAAATAAGGACAAAGTACCATTGAAGCTTATTCTCATATCCAATAGTGGAAAATTCTGAGAAGCGCGGAATCTTATACTATTGTCTAACTCTGGCTCTAATGCCGAATTTCCTGTCCTGATAAAAAGAGGATTTATATTATCTACCAAAGGCGCAAGATCCTGAATGTTAGGTTCTCTAGCTGTCCTGCTATATGATAAACTCAGTCTGGTGTTTCTCTGAGGCGTATAGCTGAAAGACATGTGTGGTATGAAATTCCCAAACTGTCTATCTACTCTTCCTAAAATTTCCTGCGTTGCCACAGATGTAAATTCTCCACCTAAGCCGAAATATTGATAGGCACCACCGAGAGATACATTGAGTCCATTATGCGAATAACGAATAGCACTACCCGCTCTATGGAAATCGATGGTGTTCTCATAAGACCTGCTTAGGTCTACGTTTATATTGCGCACCTCACCTTCTATATCATTTACTTCCCTTTCTCCGTCTTCCATTCTGGTTCTAAAGTTATAGAAGGACTGCACGAAGAATTTTTTGGATAAAGGTTCTACATACAAGGCATTGGCTTTAAATACATTTTTGTTTGCTATGTTGTCATTAGATTGATTGAGTATCAGCTGGTCTATAGGACTTTCTGCATTTAGGAAATCCGTGGTAGACTCTTGCTGTCTTTCATCATCTAGAGAGGTTGTCAGGTAGGAGGCATTGAATCCCATGCTTCTTCCTTTTTTCTTAAACTTTTTTCGAAGTATAGCAGTAGAGTTAAATAGTCTGCCTTCTCTGTTAGTGAGATTGGAGAAACTACTGCTAGAAGTCAAGGTATTGTCACGAGACAGAGACGAGTTTCCAGAATAGAAAGTGTTGTCATCTATCAAGGAGCCATTCATTTCCACAACAATTGTATGAAGAGAATCCAGCTCTTTTTCGAAGGATAGTTCTATACGATGACCTTTGGACTGATCATCATTGCTGCTGCTCATGACTTCGTTTTGTGTAAATGCTTGGAAGAACTTGTCTTCATCTTGATTGGCAGTTCTAATCAGGGCATTCTGATTGTAGTAATAGACCGAACTGACTTTTGTTTTATTATGGTCGTAGTTGAAGTTGAGTCCGGCACTGTAGTTTTCTGGGAAGCCTGCTTCCTCTCCTGTAAAGAAAAGACTCTGTATTGTCTGCTCTATACCTCCGCCACCACCAAAGGTTATAGAATAGTACCCGCCATTACCTCCAAAACCGTAGTCAGTACCACCACCCCAATTCCAGGCATTGGATCCCATAAAGTCCTGGTAATCATCCCATGACAGACCATTTCGTCCTGTGTTGTTTCCTACACCGACGATACTGAATTGTATCTTGTCATTGAACTTGTTGTAGTTGCCCTTGAGCTCGTTTCTATTTTCTGTACCCGTACTCGCGATGACTTTTCCGAAACCACCTGCTTTGAACTCTTCCTTGAGCTCGAGATTCATTGTTTTATTTTCAGACTCTTCTGTGGAGCCTGTTATTTTTTGCTCTTCTGTCTTGGTATCATAGACTTGTACTTTGGATATGCCTTCAGCAGGAAGATTTTTGGTAGCCGCTTTTGGGTCAGAGCCAAAGAAAGATTTGCCATCTACTGTGACTCTGTCTACAGCCTTGCCATCGGCATTTATACTGCCATCTGAAGCGACTTCTATTCCAGGCAATTTTCTGAGTAGATCTTCTACCGTAGAGCCTTCGGGTACCTGAAAAGTAGAAGCATCATATTCTATGGTGTCACCTCTCATTTTGATAGGTGCTTTTGCAGCTTTTATGACTACCTCCATGAGTTCTTCTGCGAGCTCAGACATCTTGAGGGTGCCGAGATTGACATTAGAGCCATCTGTAGAACTGGCATCTACGGTAAGTGGTATGTATCCCAGATAGGTCGACTTTATGAGGTGCTCACCTGCTGGAATGTTTTTAAATCTAAATGATCCATCCATGCCAGTCTGGGTAAAATCGACCATCGTCGAATCTGCCTTTTCCAGTAAGAGAACAGTGGAGGATATAAGCGCATTACCTAAGGTATCCTCTACAACTCCAGAGACTTTATAGTCTTGGGCGCTGATATTGGAGCTAAATATAATGAGCAGAAGTACAATGGATAGTTGTAAGTATTTCATATGGCTAGATATTCGAGAGCAAAGTACGACAATATTCGTATGTTGTAAGTTTTTAACGATTTAGTAACGCTTATCATCGACGAACAAGCATTTATCCAAGGCTTTTCAAAATTACTTTAAAGCATGTTTGGATAATTGGAGATTTGGGACTAGTAATTTCATCCTTATTTTACAAAAGTCCAGAAAGTGTCCTCATTGCCTACATGTACTATGTCAGTAAAGAATCGTTTGGGGTTAAAACCAGTAATTTTTTTGAATCGCTTTATGAAATCGGACTGGTCATAATAATCATTGTTATGCGCCACTTCCCCCAGTTGTGGCTTTTTTTGCGATATCTGATATTGTTTTACGGCTTTGCGGAACTGAACTATGTGTATAAAATCTTTTACAGAACAGTTAAGGTGTCTTTGGAATAGTCTAAGTAGTGTTTTTCTACTCACCGCTAGGGTTTTAGCCAATTCTTCCACAGTAAATTTCTTAGCAGACGCTATAAGTAAGTTAATAGCCTGCTGAAGTCTTTGCTCAGAGAATCCCACAAGTTGATCTAGGAAGTACTGGTCTAGCAACTGCGCTTTCTTGCCCGTATCGTTACAAGCATAGACTTGCTCCATTACTGGCAGGATATTCTGTCTGAAATAATCAAACTGGATGGAGTTTCGATTGGACAAAAGATCGCCTAAGGATTGGTCTACAAAATAATTGATTCCAAGTGGCTGGAAAGCTATCCCTATTTTATCAAAAGGTGGTGTAATAGATACATAAGTTGCTTGCATTTCCAGGCCAGAATAGAGGAAGGTATAATCTACATTTGGATCTGGTTTTGTGCTGGCTTTATTATGAGATACAATGGTCTTGGAGTTCTTATATACAGTAAGACCATTTTTTATGTGGGGGTAAAATAAGAATTCGGTAGGGTCACCCCTTTCCTTTCTATGGAAATAGTAATAGGAAATATATTGCCTAATTAGCTCGTCTTGAGGTTTCTCCGTAATAAAGGAGTCCTCAGTTGGTTTAATCTGATTCATAGAAGTGCCCAGTTTCTAAGTAACATAGACATAACGTAAAGTTGGGTGCTATCATATATCTGGATGCGCTTAATTTGGAGTTTGGTGCAAATTATATCCTGTTGGTGTCTACGCTTCACCATATTCTTTAGACCTTTATATACTAGTCCCATGGGAGAAATCTTTAGGACCATAACCTCTGATTATGATTAGAAATAGAAATTTACGCTGCTGTCTGCTGAGTCTACTTGCAAGTATGCTATTTATTGCTTGTGAGTCTGATTACTTGCCAGAGAGACATCCATCACTAAGTGAGCAAGACTATAATAAAGCGCTATCGACACTAAAAAAGGCCTACGAATTAGACAATGACTTTGTGGCTGCTGTGCAGTTGTCTATACTTAAGGCAGAACCAGCTACAGTGTATGACCTGCTGGATAAAGGGCTCCGTAAGAGTCCAGAACTGTGTCAGAAGTTATACAGTGCTAATTATCTATACGAACAAACTGGCCAAAAGACCAGCATCGTTGCTGTGGACCCTGCCCGATTTCATAATATAATGGAACTGTGTAGCGGACTTAATGGTGCTGAAGACTACCAAAACTTCAAAAAGAAGCAATCCCAAGCTCAGGAAAACATGAAGGCTCAAAGACTACCGCTAGATACGACCCAATTCAATAATAAACTAATTGCACAACTGCAAGACATCAGATCAAACAATGATAATCTTAGGGCACAGCAAAGATCTGCTGAGAGAGAAGGACAACTTACCGCTACGTTATTGGATAAAATATATGAGTCCGATACCAAGAATCTGAAAGAGATAATGAAAATCGTAGATGAGCACGGATACCCTTCGGAGCAACTCGTCGGCTATGATATCTCAGGTATTGTTTTCCAGGTGCTCAATCTACAGAAAAATGTTTCATTACGAGACAAATATGCAACGCTTATCCGAGACAATGTAAACAGTGCGATGATGAGCTTTTATGATAGTCGCAGTAAGGAATTAACAGAAGTGAATTCTGATAGCAACTAGCCTATGACATCATAATACTTCACAAAAGGCTGCTTGTACAGACGCTTACCTGTAACCGCATGTAAGGCATTGGCTACAGCTCCCCCAGCTGGTGGAAGAGTAGGTTCGCCCAGTCCAGTAGGCTTGTTGCTGCTTTTTATAAAGTGTACTTCTATCTCCGGAATCTCATTGATTCTGATAAGTCGGTAGTTATTGTAATTGGCTACATCTGATTGCCCATCAGTAAAGCTGAAATCTCCATACATCGCATGTCCTATACCGTCAATGATGCCACCTTCTATCTGATTAAGTGCGGCCATAGGATTTATCACTATCCCACAGTCTACGACACAGTGCACCTTTTTTACTGTCGGTATATCATCTACTAGTTCTACCTCAGCGACCTCAGCCACATAAGTATTATGCGAATAGTAAGCACAGAAACCTAAGTTCTTTTTACCTCCACTTTTCCATCCCGATACTTCGGCAGCCTTCTTTATTACTCCTGCAAATTTGTCTACCTCATAATTATATTCCTCACCTACAGGATTGGTCTTGGCTTTCTCCAAGAGCTCCAGTCGGAAGTCTACAGCATCTTTATTGAGGATGTCTGCCAGCTCATCTAGGAAAGCTTGTTCTGCAAAAGCTAGGAAATTGGCATAAGGTGCTCTCCAGGCGCCCGTAGTAATATTGCTTTCTATTTTGTGACAATCGACTCTGTAGTTTTCTATTGCACCACAAGGAAAGTTACTCGGCATACTTCCGAACATCTCCCCATTGAAACATGCTTCGGTTAGATGGTAAGCAGTCACCTCATTATCCTTGATGCCCACTTTAAATTTGTAGGCCGAAGCAGGTCTGTAAGTACCCGCCATCATATCGTCTTCTCTCGTAAAAACAATCTGTACAGGCTTGCCGGAGAGCTTAGATAATTCTGCAGCTTCTAGTGTAAAATCTCCATAGAGCCTTCTGCCGAAACCACCACCCATACGTGTCATCTCTACTGTAATGTCTTCTAGTTCTCTACCCAGTAATTCTGCCACTCTGGTCTCCGTCCACTTTGGCGTCTGTATAGGACCTATCAGTTCTACTTTATCATTGGTGACATGGGCAAAGAAATTCATAGGTTCCATGCAGGCATGTGGTAAGAATGGTGCCTCGTAAGTTCTTTCTATAACTTCGTCAGCTTCTGCAAAGGCTTTGTCTACGTCTCCGTCTATACGACGAGGCTCGGCAGCCTTCTGGTCTAGTTTTGCCAGCAAGGTCTCGCTATGATAAGCACTGTCTTCTGCTTTATCGGTTTGTTCCCATTCTACTTTTAGTGCTTTTTTTCCTTTGATGGCTGCCCAAGTATTTTCGGCAAGTACTGCTATTTTGTCTCCAAATTTTATAACATCTACCACTCCTGACACTTGCTTTGCTGCGGTGTCATCATAGTCCTTTAAGGTCATGCCGAAAGATGGTGGACGCAGAGCATTGGCATAGACCATGCCTTCTCTTCTGAAGTCTATTCCGAACAAGGGCTTGCCTGTGATAATGTCGTCCATATCCACATTCGGCTTGCTATGGCCTATGATTTTGAAGTCCTTAGGATCTTTTAGTTCTACCTCCTCAGGCAGTTCTTTTTGGCTTGCAGCCTCAGCCAGTTCTCCATAGCCCAAGCTACGTCCGTCAGCAAGACTGATGACACCTTCAGAAACTTGGCATTCAGAAGGATCTACTTCCCATTGTTTTGCCGCTGTCTCTACCAATAGTTTTCTGACTTTGGCTCCTGCAGTTCTAAGCGTCTCCCATCCTTGTCTGATAGACTGACTGCCTCCAGCGACTTGTCTTTCGTACCACTCAGTATTAAGTGGTGCTTGCTCTACTATTACATCTTTCCAGGCAACATCCAGTTCTTCGGCAACGATCATTGGCATAGAGGTCTTGATGTTCTGTCCGATTTCTGGATTCTGTGAGTAGATGCTGACCAGGCCTGTATCACCTATTTTTATATAGGCATCAAAAGCATTCCAGACCTGTGGGTAGTCCTTCATGATTTCTATAGCTGCGGTATCCGACTTGCACGATATATAATTGAAGCCTATCATGACACCACCCGTTGCAACAGCGGATTTCTTGAGGAAAGATCTTCGAGATTTATTTTTGACTTT
>CAZKXO010000211.1:0-6767 GCA_964556525.1 uncultured Saprospiraceae bacterium | reverse complement strand
CTTATTGGGATTGACAACTTCTATAGTCTTCAATTCTTCTGCAACAAGGTTACCACTCCAGTCCTTTCTAAAATAACCAGTTCCTATCTCTTTTTGATCAGGACGGATTTGTTTGCCTTTAAGAGGCAGACTGATTCCTAGCTCTTTGAAATTGGTAACTAGAGTATTGTTATTCAACATGAATGCGTAGCATGCACTGGCTGTTGCTTTGGACGACTTCCAACTATTTGTCTGCTTATTTTTCAAGAGCCAAAGCTTAAGTCCATCTATCATTTCTTGCTCAGCATCAAGTGCATCATACAGCTCTATCATGATGGCTTGCTTCTCTATATTGTTATTGTACCAGTAGTAGCCTGCCTGATCATTCCAGTAATTGCCCAACTCAGAGTTGAATATCATTCTTTCATTGAGAGAGGCATAGATGTCAGCAGTGATTTGCTGCTTATTAAAACGCATTGACCCTAAGGCGAGAAGAGCTTGCTGATAGGTATTGAACTCAGTCCATTGCTTTTCAGCATATCCTAGATACTTGTCTATTAGTTTTTGTGTAGCCCTGGTTGGTGTTTCATCTAGATACATAGATCGGACGTACAGATAATGTATTGCCAAAGAATAAAGCTTCCTATCCTTCTCTTTAATCTTCTTGTCATACTCAGCAAAACGGCCATCTATATAGTTCACTGCTGTTCTAACAAACTTATCACTCAGCTCATGTGAGATGCCTAATTTTCTAAGGTGCCCCGCTCTTTCAAGTATGTTCTGTGTAACATACCAATTATCTCTTCCTTCTGGCATCCATGACAGTCCACCAGTTGTATATTGTCTTTGAGAGAGCTCTTTAGAGAGTTGTTGTATTTGATTGGTTACATAATTGTCATCCAAATACAGTTTTAATAGAGCTCGAGTAGACTCTTCCTGCATTGCATCTCTTAACCAAGGTGTATCTGTAATTAAGCTGAGTTTGAAATCTTGGTTTTTATTGAGAGGACTGGTCAGGTCTTCTTCTTTCCATAAAGAAATCGTCTTTCTAATATCAGGGTGCTTAGTTATGATATCCTTCATGAGTAGGTTTCCATAGAGTGCATTGGCCAATTCGATAGTAGAAGGATTTTCTTTTGCAGTTAAGAAAGGGATTGCTTTTACGACCGTCCAAGCTGGATTGCTAGTGAATTCTAAACTGTAATTGTGGTTGACTAGAGTTTCAGAGCTTCCCATTTTTTCCATAGTCTTAAAGTCAAACACCTTAGTACTTTCTGAGCCAATATGAAAAGGTAAGGTTTCCGTCACCAACATCCTATTGGACAAGACTGGAAGAATATTTTGCTCTCCATCTGTATGCTCACCACCTTTGGTCCACATTTTAATATTTATAGGAGTGGTAACATCATCAGGCACTTTGAGTTGCCATTCTACGATTTTGCTTTCTCCTACTCCAAGCTGAGATACGATAGATTCGCTAGAACCTGAAATTGTTGAAGTTAAGGTCTTACCACTTATCGCATCCGTAAGATCAAGATAAGCAGTCAAATCCATTGCAGAATCTGTAAAATTAGTCACCTTCGCATTTACTGTTATATGATCACCTTGTCTTACAAATCGAGGGAGATGAGGCTCTATCATCAAAGGCTTCTGCGTAATAATTTCTTCTTCGTCAAAGACATACTGTAAGTCTTGATTATGCGCAAATAACATAAGTTTCCACTTGGTCAGCGCTTCGTTCATGGTAAACTTTATAATCGCTTCTCCATTTTCGATATTTAGGTGTGGATAAAAGAATACAGTTTCTTTCAGATTTTCTCTTATAGAAATTTGATCTGGGTCAGGTTGTGGTGTGGTATTATCATCGGCTGATAGATTGCCAGTCTCATTATATATTTCTCCCCCTTGCACATGGACAGCATCTGCTTCCAAAGAAGATTCTTGTCGAGCTGAAGCAGGAACAGGCATACCCTTTCCTTTACTCATAATACGTCCTGAAGGTGCAGACTCTGCCATATCCATAGCACGCATCTCCAAACCTCCTCTCCCGATTCTGAGTCCAAAAAGATTCATTCGTGGTGCAAATCCATTGACATAGAAGTTTTTGTATTGCATTCTTTTTGCAAAGGTCTGTCCCATTACGGCATTGAATCCTTTTCCTTGGAAAGCATAGGCTTGAGGGGCGATCACAGGAAAGAAAGTCTTAGTCCACTTTTCTGCCAGTATCTGATCTAGACTAGCATCATACATTGCAGCTAGCAATTCTCCAGAGACAGCTTTTCCTGCTTCATCACTTATCAGTAATTTCCATTCTTCCGCAACGCCTGGTTCTATTTTATTCCTGAAAGTATGATACGCAATGTGTAGCTTCTTGCTGGTCCAAGGCACTGACACTGGAAGAGAAAGCGAATGGGTTCTATTCTCCTTTACCACTGCAAAATTTATACTCATGCCTCCTCTATCAACTTCTTCTACTGTGTAAGAAATTTTACCATCTTTAGGAAGCGAAAGCCATTCTGACTTCTTCTCTCCAGCTCTGTTGCGAAAGACATAAAGCACTTCTGAATGCTCATAAGGTGTTGCTACCAGTAGTTCTATTTTCTCACCTGGTTCATAACTGTCTGCTAACTTTGATATCCAAAGGGACTGAGTAGTTAATGCCGGACCATCATTGTCGCTGATAGAAAGATAGCGTATTTGTTCTTGGGATTTCCCCTTATTATCTGTGGCTTTGATAAGGACCTTATATATGCCTTCAGACAATTTTGTTATTTCGTCAAAGCTGACTTCACTACCTGTTGCAGTAGTAGAATATATCTCTCTGCCTATTTTCCATTTAGTGATATCAGAAACAGCAACATCTGCAGAATAATTAGGAAAGGTATTTGCAAAATCTGTTGCACTAAGCAGGCTAAATTCAGGATGCGGCCAATATCTTTCGTTATAATTTTTGCCTGGTTCTTGCACATCAAAAACCTGTATTTCTATTTTCGAATCCACTCTTTGTTTGGCAGCATTTACCACCTTTACTTTCATTGGAGATAAATCCGAAAGAAAGCTGTACTCAGGTAATTCTACTTCCATAGAAAAAGGTGAAGCTGACAAGGTAATGGCTTTCGTAGAGGAAATAGAGGCTCCTGTGCCATCACTTAGATCCATAACAATGACATAGCTGAAACTAGCATATTTACTGCTCGCTTCTCTGGTAGGAAAAGTTATATTGAATTGTCCTTTGCTAATTTGTTCTTCTCCAGCAGCCACCAATTCATTCTTCATTCTAGGAGGAAAATAACCACAGAATCTATACCATGGTCTGTAGATTGGACTCTTTTCCACTCGATACTTTACCTTACCTTCAGTCACCACACTTCCGCTGAAATTACTGAGTAGACCACCAACAGTTATAGAATCACCAAGGACATAAGCTTCTTTGATATCATATACTTCAGCATACAACTTTGGTCTTTTGTATTCTTCTACTCTAATGGACTTATTAGCAGAATGCTCACCACTTTGGACTTCTATTTGAAACTGCCCAGTCAGTCCTCCTTCTGGTGCTGTCAGTACTTCTGAGAATGTTCCATATTTATTAGTAACCAAAGTAGTGGACGAAATCTCTTGCCAGTTTGCATCTCTAAAAACCAAGTTCACCTTAGTATCTACAGACAGCGAAGGATAATGACCACCATCTTTATTCAACACCAATCCTTTCACATATACTTGTTGACCAGGCCTGTAAATAGCTCTATCCGAAAACAAATGAATTTCTTTGTAGGGTTCTGTAATGTAGGACCTATTACTAGAATGGGTTTCCCTCAGATCCAGAAAATCATTTTTGTAACTAAGCTTATATGTGAATCGATTAGTGCCTTCGACAGCTAATTGTACTTTGCCATTTCTATCAGAAAGCGCTTCTGCTTTTTTTAGTTGTTCTCTGTTTCTTGTAATTCTATTATATTCCTGGACATAAGCTTCCACTCTGACACCACTAAGTGGCTTCCCAGAAATTCTATCTACTACATAAATTCCAGTATCCGAGGCCCATCGATTGTGGGCCGTAATATATGCCAGATTTGAGACATGAAATACAGCAAGTGAACCATGCTTTATGTCATCTGGATCTTGAACCAAAATCACATATCGTCCAGGTGGCAAAGCTTGAATAGGCAACTCTACACTGTGCCAATTATGGTCTTCAGAGGCTTCCAGAGAAAAGTTATTTGATTGCACTGCTTCCAATTTTTTGACAAGTTTTATTCTCTTCTCAGGTTGGTAGGTTGCAGAGTAATGATCGAAAACCTTATCATCCAATCTGCTTATCTGATACTGTACTGAAAATAAATTTCTATAATCCAGTTTTACAAGAAATGGCTTATTGATTAAATTGACCACTTCTGTTTGGACTTTAATTTCTTTGTTTGAAAGTCGCTTTTGATAGTCTCCTATATATTGTTGGTAGTCTTTATCATAGCCTGAAGACTCTAACTCTACCAATAATTCAGCGGCTTTGGTATAACCAGTTTTTTCATTGTTACTTAGTAGTGCTTGTGCTCTATTTCCTTCACCTAGATACTTGGCAATCAAAACACAATAGACTGCTTCATAACCTTTACTGGACTTGTTAGATCTGGCCAGATTAGTCATAGCACTTTCATAGAGCTCATCTTTGTTGGCTACTGTCGCTCTTTGATTAAGAAAATCTAATCTTGATAGTTCTATCCAGATGATCTGTTCCGAAGACAAACCACTAAGAGCTTTTGTTTTTTGAAAGGTGGTTAGAGCATTGTAATTGTGGTCATTATATGCATCTTCTTGTAAGTCTAAGTTATGTGACGAATCAAAAAGATCTTTTGAGTTGAGCAAATAACTGTCTGATGGGAGGGCGACAGAATTAGAACTATTAATAAAATGCTTAATAGCTCGGAAATGCAGAAACTGCTCTATTGTGGTTGCACTAATTTGTGTCAGGCTGTTATTTGTACCTACAGTCAGTAAGTCTATATCTTTTATACTTGCATTACCATTATAGGTTAAAGACTGCATATAGTAGTCGTAAGCTTTTTGCTGAATTTCTTCCAGTGAGCGAAATGGCAGCTCGGAATCTATCTTAGCCAATTCTGTTCGATTCTGAAAGCGATAAGCATTGGCAAAACCATAGTTACTGTACAACTCTCCTAGTATGGAGGCAAAGACAGCTGAGGAAGCTGACGATTTCAACTTTGGAAACTCCTCTTCCATTTCCGATATAAAAGTCGCCGGATCTTTATCCTCAAACTTTTGCGCCAACTTGGTTTTGTAGATTATGGCTTTTATGAGCTGATCTTCTTGGCCTTCTTCCTTTGCCAAGTCATAAATCTGCTCTACTATTTCATAGGCTGTCTTAGGCAAAGAATTTTCTTGACTTTTGACCTCCTTCCATAGCTTATCATAATCAGCATCATCTCCATCACTGACAAATAAACTAGCAAAAAGACTAAAAGCTATTAACATCAAATACTTCATTAATGTGGTTTATTAATAAGACGTATAATCCATAAACTAATACACAGTTCCAAGACAATTAATTCGTTACAAATCTGTTAAGGTCGACTTCTTCAGAAATTGCTTGTTTATTCAGTAATAAATCCAGAAATCTCTCGGCCCAGTAAGGTACTAAGGAAGTCCCTTTTGTCCCCATACCATTGAAGAGATAGACCCTACTATATTTGAAATGCTGGCCGAGCAGAGGTCTCCTTCCTTTGACACTGGGTCTGATGCCTGCATTATGTTCCATTATAGTATATGGCACCTTAAGTAATTCGTCCACCTTAGCTTGCCATTCTTCTTTCCAGTTAGAAGTAGGTAATTCGGTAAGTCCTTTCCACTGGTATCCACCGCCAGTCCAGAATTCATTCTCATTCTGTGGTGCAAGGAAAATTTTATCCCTCAGAATTTTATTAGGCACCTTCTGTTCAGTTTGGATTATGAACGATTCACCTTTGGCGGGTTGGAAAGGTAAATCTCGGAATAAGGGATGGATCGAGGACTTGTAGCCATCACAAAAGACTATGCCTGAATAATTCTCACCATTATACTTATACACTAGGGCATCATAATCATAGCCAACTGAATCAAAGGCAGCTTCTACCAAAAGGTTTTGGCTCTTAAGGAAAGCTCGATAGGCGGATATAAGCTCTTTCACATTTACCTGCATTGCTTCGGCTATCTCCCCATAGCTTTGTCTTTCCTGCACAAGAGCTTTATAATTATCCCAATTTGCCATTACTACATAATCCCCATAACCAGGCCTACTAACGGCTTCGTGCCAAGCATTTTCTTCTTGATTATTAGCTAATGATCTCAGTATATTTAGCTCTGACAGCAAGTTGCAAGCTAGTAGCTTTTCGAATTCGTGATAGGTGGACCTCGCTACAGGAAGCAGCTCATCTATCATCCAACTCTTGACATAACGTCTGCCAGTAATGGGATTTATTATGCCAGCTGCAGCCTTGGTGGCGGCAGATTTATGATTGTCATCTACTACTGTATGGTCTATGTTCCGTGCAAACAGCTTCTGAGATACTATGCTCCCAGCAAGACCCTGGCCTACAATTAAAAATCTTTGCTTTTCCATAGCTTAGATAGCAGCTAATTCTGCTTTCAGCTTCTTTGTCAATTTTGAAACAACAAGGTCATAGGAATGTGTAATCATTTCTCTAATCAAATCATCCTCCAGACCATCTTCTATGTATACCGTATTCCAATGCTTCTTACTCATGTGATATCCTGGGATAATCTGAGGATAACTT
>CAZKXO010000210.1:0-6785 GCA_964556525.1 uncultured Saprospiraceae bacterium | reverse complement strand
TGGCAAATACAGAATTTGCGAGCAGCAGAAATATACATAATAGAGTAATCGGTTTGTACATGTTTAAAAAACTATTTAATGGTTTTGAAAAATATTATTCGAGTATTTATTTCTAATCTTGGTTTTCTATAATCGAACTCAGTTGTATTGAGCAACTTTCAATTTTTATCAGTAAGCTGTTGTTGTTAACATTAATTCCTACATCAATTTTTTAATCATTGCACTGACTTAACTTTTACAGAAAAGACGAAAAAACAGATCCACGTTATAATTAAAATGCTTAAAAAGAGTATTTAAGCAAACAGATAGTCCATAATTGTTAAAAGATGGCTCATCTTAGAGATAGACAGACACAAATTTATGGATAACATTGGTTTGATATTCAAAAAATTTATTCGAAAAGCCATTTTGTAATCTAGCTGTCAGATTACTTATCTTTTTCAAGACAAAATATATCAACCGATTAACGAACTTACTGCACGATACAGTCTTATTTGCAACACATGCAAGTGCAAAATGAATAAACCACTCACAATTTGGAGAAGATTGATGCAATTGCTCATCCGTGAACATGTACATTCCAAATAAATACCAGTTAAAACCATAAAACCAGCATATAGAATATAGAAATGATGAGTCAGATGTCAGGATCCTGTCCAGAATGCTTATGCTGATGAAGCCATGACCTTCCTCAGACAACACCTCAATAGGACAGTCACGAATGAGGAGTTCGTTGTCAATAACGATTTTGTACCTATACTGGCAGACAAGACTACCATGACTTAATAGGGATATTCAGCTATCAATACGAGAGAGGCTTGACCCTTTATGTGTTACTGATTTGCCCCATGGTTAATACCAAGAACTGTCATTGTAGTCGGCAGCCGTAGCGTTTTCGACAGGCATTTTAAGTTTTCGTCTAATATTTTCGAACAGAGATTATATTATCTGAATAAAGTACAAAACACCATTAGAATCTGCCCTCTTGTCCCCAAGTATGAAATATTTTCAGGAAATTGCAACAATCAACACCTCACCACCTTGACTCCATTCCAAGACTATATAACAGAAAAACACAACAAATCAGAAGTAAAACAAATTCTTGAAATCCATAACAGTGAACACAATCGAGAACTATTAGAGCTAAGTCGCAATCTTCTCATCTGGAGTTTTATAGGATTTGCAATAGATGTCCTTGTCTTTGGGAGTGCAGGCTTGCTCACACTGAAGTTTGGTTTTGGTCTGGCGACAATCTGGCCATCAATCATTTTTCTTATTGTAAATCTTATCGCTAAGTATATTTATGTTAGAAGGTTCACAGAGAATAGAATAGGAGCTTGGCTAACAATAAAAGCTATTCTTCCATACCTAGGGTCTGTCCTCATCATTCAGTACTTAGCCGACAAGAACGAATTATACGTTGAGGCTTTTAAGGGATACTTAAAGGAGTTTAAAAAACAAATTACATGGAAAAATGTAAGTACTTATGTCAAGGAATATTTTCGCTAGCACCTTAGCAATCATTCCGTGACCGCACAAAAAAGCTATATAATTCATCATTTCAGAAGACATTTAGTCAGTCTGATTCTGACTATTTCAGTACCACTTAGTAATCTCTGACAATCTTTGGTTGCCCATTTACCCTAAGGTCAAAAATATCTGTTCGACTGTAATGACCATTCACATCAAAGTCCAACTTACTTCTTGTGATGTCATCCAAATCAATTTCCGCAGCAACTACCCCTGATGTATCAAACAAGGGACCCGCTAGAATTTTACCTAAAGGAGTAACGACAACGCTGCCCCCTCGACAGAAATGTTCATCTTCCGATTCTACCAAATGCTGGTATTCTGAGGGATACATAGCTTTGGTAAAGTATTGGTTGCAGCCTAACACAAAGCAGCGTCCTTCGAGTGCAATATGCTGCATGGTAGGAATCCATACATGTCTAGAATCAGCTGTTGGCGCCACATATATTTGTACACCTTGCTGATACATAGACATTCTTGCAAGAGGCATGTAGTTCTCCCAACAAATGAGACCGCCCAGTTTTCCGATACGTGTATCCACAGCTACCAGAGATTCTCCACCAGCTTCTGCCCATATCAGACGTTCGGTACCAGTAGGTTTTATTTTTCTATGTACAGCCAGTAAGCCTTTATGAGGAGAGATGTAGAGCATAGAACAATAGAGACTTCCATGATGAACGGTTTTTTCAGTAACACCGATAATCAGATAGGCACCACTCTCCTTGGCGAGTTGCTCCAGACGTTGGCGATCTGCGGATGCAAGGTCTATGCTGTTTTGATGATATATCTTATAGAGCTCACGACCCTCATCGGTTCTTTTTCCGACTGTTGCTCCAAAAGCTAAACCCACGTGGATAACCAGGCACAAAAGATTCTGGGAACACAATCAGATCTGCACCCCGCTCAGCACAGGATTTGGTTAATGATTCCAGTTTAACTAAAGTCGATTCTTTGTCAAAGAAGACTGGGCTTTCCTGAATAAGATTTACTCTAATTTTCATGTGGATCTGTTTGTTTTAGAAGGGTAAAGTAGACAAAAAACGGAGTTTAATAAATGCTTACCTACCTAACTACCCCAAGCCTCGTCGATAAGAAGACCCCATCCCCCTGCAGTGTAACAAGATAACTACCTGCTGGCAATTCCGAAACCTCATAACTATATGTGTTCTCCGGAAACATCAAAACACAATTACCCAACAGATCATGTACCATGACTCGACAAGAAGTATGTGGAAAATCTACTTGAAAATGAAAGCCTGCAGGATTAGGGAAAATAGAAAAAACTTCTTGTGGTATGTCATCGCTGTCTAGCACAAAGCAACTTGCTGGTTCCACATCTCCTTCATAATATCTGTGCAGGAATTCTTGTATAACTATAGCCAGCGTCTCTGCAAAAGCATTACGCCTATCGGCATCGAATCGTACATCTTGATTGCATTCTATCTGTATGGCATCTATAGTACCACCCGCTCTGGAACCGTACTGTGCAGTGTTATAACCACCTGTAAAATATGCATCATTTTGTTCGGGGTAGGGGTCAGAGAAAGAAGGAACGGTGGGGGCACCTCGGGACTCTAATTCCTCTCCAAAACTATCTACACCTCTCAGCAACTGCGACAGAGTATGACCCTGTTCGTTACTCGTTATAAGATTTCTGATACTTGATTTGTCTACAAATTCTTCTTGGTCCAATGTTTCATCATCGAGTTTTAGATCCTCCTTAGAAAGCAGATAGCCCAGCTCTAATCGCTGCTTGGTATGGGCATGCCCATGAAGGTCTAGGAATAAGCCGCGGTCATAATAGGCATTAAGACTATCAGTAGCAACAGCGATAAAGTCTGTGTAAGCCATCCATGCCAGCTCTGCCAGAGAGTCCCCATCAGCGGCTTCAGCAATAGCCCTGTTGGCGTCCATCTTAGATCGATGTAATTTGTTGACCACGAGGTGTGGAAAACAGCCCGATTCTTTGACAATAGCATCTACAACGGCTGTGCCTAGCTCTTGTGTAAAGGCATCATTTATAGTGACACATGCATTACATGATCGGTCAGGAATTACTGTAGGTCTGAGCTCACCACCATGCGGAATCGAAATGATCAGGGGCAAATTTCCATAAGTGTATTCTACAAAACCATTAGGATCGGCGTAGGTTTCACCAACTTGGAAGTCTTGTCCGGCTAGAACTTTACAAGCAAATAGAAAGATAAGTAGGTAGATTTTCATGTGCTCTTTTGGTGCTTATACAAGGTAGAGAATTATAGCAAAAAATGGTCTCTCAGAGCTTAAATTTGGACCATTATTAGGTTCTTTTTTGTGCAATTACGTTTTTAGACCAGTCCTTTTAAGGGCCCAAAAACACTAGGTTTTTCTCATATCTGCCCATTATTAATGCAAGGTATTGGGCACTATGAACCAAAAATCGGGCAATTCTTACCAGTTTTCTAAATGGCCCGTAGCATGGAATACTGTTTGACCTAATTTTGGCAACAGAATATTTAAGAAAAGTCAAATCAACTTTATGAAAACGAAGAGAATGTCAAAGTTCTTTGTGCAATCAATACTTAAAACCATGTTTATTGGTCTTATTTTATTTGGCACAAATTACTCAATCAGTGCACAGAGCAACTGTGAATACCTTGGACTCAATTACGAAGTAAATGTAGACCAAGAATTATTTGCGATAGGCATCAAGAGCGACAATAGTGAGAATGAGATCGAGTGGTCTCTGGAAATTCTAGATGCTACCTATATCCTGGATGCTTCACAGTTTAAAAACGAAAATGGTATAACCTTAGAGATAGAATCTAGCGTCAATCTTGATGGCACCTTGCGCCATGTACTAACTCCTAGCACAACCATAACAGAAAACCAGTATGTAGAATTTGTCTACAATGGTCTTCCTCCTAGTCCAACTAAGAATTACAGAGCAACAACTGAGTTAAGCTGTAATCTTGTACAGAGCTGCGAATTTGTTAATGTAAGTTACAACGTTAACCCAGGTTTCTTTGCGATAGGACTTACCAACAATCAACAGGAAGAAGTCAGTTGGTCTCTGGAAATTCTAGATGCAACGTATAAGCTAGATCCTGCTGAATTTAAGAACTCAGATGGCGTAACCTTGACTATAGAATCAAGTCTCAATTCTGACGGAACTTTACATCATATACTTACACCAGATAGAACATTAGAGTCTTATCAGTATACTGAGTTTGTATATAGTGGTTTGCCACCAAGTACAAATAACAATTACAGAGCAACAACACAGGTAAACTGTGAAATTAACATGGATGCTTTGTGTGCCAATTTAGCATTCAACTTCATAGATGTACGTCAAAATGGTTTTGGCTTCAGTGTCCAGAATCACAATAGTATTCCTTATTTCCCATATGCTGTCCATATACAAAATGCCAATTTTAAGCTGAATAAATCTCAGTTAGTACATGAAGGATATGATTTTCTAATGATACGAAACGATGACGGAACTGCAGATTATTTCTTTATTGCAGAAGAGCCGATAGAAGCTTTTTCGAGTGCACCTACCGTGCGCACAAACCAAGACTTTGGGGTGGATGCTAGATTTAATAGAGCTGAGATTGTTTGCGAAGCAGGAGGAGGTTTTACTAGTTCAGGCTTAAATGGAGGATTAGAAAGTCATGGAGCACTTGCAAGTAAAATTGCACTGAGAAACTTCAAGCGTGCTATAGGAAAAGAAACACAAACGGTAATAACTAGAGATAATAGTATTATTGCTCAGTTAGCGCCTCAGCAAATTATTGCGGGTGATAACCTTATAGAAACTTCACCTCAAGATTTGATAGGAATTACCTCTGCAGAAGCTATTTGGGCAGGTGACTATTTTCTTGATGATAATAGATTTGCCTCTGTTTTTGGAAGTAAGACTTCAGACGTAATTTATGATCACACCAAAGTTATCTGTGATAGAGTCAAAGGCTCTGAGTTGGCAGCAGTGGAAGTTGTAAATATTGATGGACACGAACTAATTCTAAGTGTTATAAGAAGACCAGACAGCTCTGTAGAGCATGCTATATCTTTCTCATTGGCTTACGACAATTTTGGAGAATTTACTATGGCCAGCAAATGGTCTGTAGATGAGTACCAGAGCAGTCCAAACTTCTTAAACTATCAAGTATGGACCAACTCAAGAGTAAAAACTATTGCAGCAGTACAGTATATCATAAACAATATTGTAGAAAGAAGTGGTCATATCCTGCATCCTGCACAAAGCGCGCCTAGTGCACCGCAGTTGTTTGCAAGAAGCGCATATTACAGACTAGGTACCTTCTACATAACACTTAACAACATGATTACTGAGCCAACAATAGTCAACTTTTTTGGAACCTATAATTCCAAAGAAGTAGATGGTGTGGAACAAGAGTTTAGCGAAGAAGTACTTGTGCAGCCAGGACAATCTTCAGTGAGATTGGACATAGCCGATGGAAATATCTTTGAAGGTGGTATCAACATTGTTACAGCCAACAATCAGAAAGATGTGCTTTATTTGGCAGACGGTTCATGGGGACTGGAATATGAAGAGCATGCAACTGCGATTACTAACTACGAAATAATCAGAGAGCAGAGAGCAGATAACGACAATGAATATGTGGTAGAAAGAGGACTTAAAGTAAGTGGAACAACGGATAATTACCTGTCTATATTTAAGCAACTAAAGCCAGGAGGATTGGCTGTAAATCTGTCTAGATACAATACTCTTTCTTTTGACTCTAATCGTGAAGGTGTCTATAGAGTAACTTTGTTAGAAGAAGGTAATACAAATCCTAATCAGCACTTAAGCTATACTTTGCAATCATCTGCCAGCTCAGTGGATATTCCTTTTAGCTTTTTCGCCAATACCGATGGAGCAGAGTTGGACCCGACCAAGATAACAACGATTTACATCGCCTTCTTGGCGGATGATAACGCAGATGGAGATTTTGATTTCAGTATCGAGAATGTAAGATTTAGAAATGCAGAAGAAGCTGAGCTAAACTTAGACAGCAATGAGAAATTAATGCTTTATCCAAATCCATCACAAGGGGTTGTGTATCTGACACATATGTTTGAAGAAGACAGTGAGGTTACAATGACGGTATTAGATCCTACAGGAGTCGTTATACAAAAGACAAATACCTTTGCGACCAAAGGTCTTCAAAACTTTGAAGTGACTTTGGACAATAGAGATCAAGGCGTCTACCTTATTTCACTTCATACGAATCAAGGTGTTTTTGCCAATACAT